>JBJXGR010000625.1:0-3755 GCA_046160045.1 Bryobacteraceae bacterium | reverse complement strand
CCCCGGAGCGCTGAACGGCGCGCTCTGGGGCCGCTGCCGTGCTGAGCGGGGCAAGGGGATTCAAACGCCATCCCCTTGCCCCGCACCCCCATCCCCGCTCTCACGGAGTTACTATAAGCCCGCGGGTTGCATAATGTCCTTCAGTTGCCTCGTAACCCTCAGGTTTTCATTGCGCCAAGCCGCATTGTGCATTTTGGTACCGACATTTGGCTCATGTCGCAGTGTGTCGCATTGATGTCGCATTGAAACCGTGGACTGCCGCCAGCCTTTGGCTTTAGACTGCTAACTCCAGCCACACTCCAGCGTGCCGGATAACCATGCTTCAGAAGAAACTATGGCTTACTCGCTAGTCAGATCAGGGCAGATCCATATACGGGAGGGACATCGTGGATGTTGCCCCTGCTGAGTCGCTCTTTCGTACCCTTCTTCGATCTGCCTTCAAGGAACTTCAAAATGGGATCTCCGGTTGACCCACTACCGAATCTCCGGCTAACGTTGGCAGCCGGCCATCGTGGTTCGACGACCTGCAACTCACACAGAACAGGAGCTAAATCATGCGCAGCCCGCTTGGATTTCTGATCCTCCTCCTTCCCGGCCCATTGTTTGCGCAGGCGCCAGACTGGAATCTGGCTTTCACCCAAGCATCCGTGTCGCGATGGAGCATGAACATGGCTTTTGATTCCGGACGGCAGGTCACGGTGATGTTCGGCGGCCGCGATCAGTCGAACACCATCCCGTTCTCCGACACCTATGAATACGCATCGACCGGCTGGAATCAGGTGTTCACTCTTCATTCCCCGCCAGCGAGGTTCTGGGCCGCGATGGCCTACGACGAACATCGGCGGCGTATCGTGCTTTTCGGCGGTCAGGGCGGTCAGGGTCCGGTTTTTTCGACGCACTTCAACGATACCTGGGAATACGACGGCAACGACTGGACGAGCATTCCGACCGTCCACAGCCCAGTTGCGCAAGCTGCACTGTCGATGACGTACGACTCCTGCCGGCAGAAGACAGTGCTTTTCGATCGTCAGGGAGCGACTTGGGAGTACGCCGGGGGCGATTGGACGCAGGTGACCACAAGCACTGTGCCTCCGGCCCGCAACCTCGCTGCGCTGGTATTCAATCCGGGGCGGTGTCGGGTGATGTTGTTTGGCGGGCTGCCGGAGGTCGGCCCGCTCAATGGCCTGTCAGACACGTGGGAATACGATGGCACCAATTGGATCGAGATAAACACCGGAATATCGCCACCGGGCCGCTGGGGACATGTCATGGTCTTCGACACGAATCGTGCCAGGGCCGTCGTTTTCGGAGGATACGGTCCAATTTACCCCAGTGGTCAGGAGACAAATGACACGTGGGAATATGATGGAAATACCTGGGTCCAGGTGTTTCCCGCGCATTCACCCGGGCCGGAGCCGCAGCGCGCTATGGTTTACGACCCAGCTCGTGCGCGAGGTGTGATGTTCGGAGGGGCGGGAAACCCCGGCGAGGCGTGGGAGTATACGACAATCACACCCTGCACTTACTCAATTTCTCCGTCCGGCCAGTCTTTTGGTCCACAGGGAGGAGTAGGTTCCTTTGCCGTCAACACAGGTCCGACGTGTACCTGGAATCCTATCCCAAGCGGAACCTGGATCATGATTCTGCCGAGTGGCTCGAAAGGCACCGGCAAGGTCAATTATGTTGTCGCAGCCAATAGCGGCGGGTCACCACGCAACGGATTCATCACGGCCGGCGGCCAGCAGTTCAATATCAGCCAACAAGGGTTTAGCTGCACCTATCAAATAAACCCGGCCGTTGCGGCATTCAACAACACGGGCGGCAATTTCAGGGTGACTGTGACCGCGCCGACCGGCTGTTCCTGGACAGCGGCCAGCAATGCCGGATGGATTGGTGTTGCCTCTGGCGCCTCTGGTTCCGGGAGCGGCATCGTGACTCTGAACACGCAGCCGAATTCCGGCGGTCCGCGCTCGGGAACCGCGACTATCGCCGGCAGCACCTTTTCAGCGACACAAGGGGCCGGCGTGTGCGGCGCCCTGGATGTGACGTCCCAGATTGGGGTGTCTCGTAGCGGCCTGACCTTCATCTATCCCTCTTCGTACCTGTATTCGGGCGGGATCTCCGTCACCAATAACTCAGGTTCGGTCGTGCGCGGTCCTGTGTGGATAGCCCTGATTGGCCTGCCCACCCATTACGGATTCCCGAACGACAGTGGCTTGGTCGGGAATCAGAGGATCACGACATGTTTCTCCCCGCTGGGCGACTACCTGCTACTGGTTTCCGGTGCTGACATGGCGCCGGGGCGAACGCGCGTTGGCATCCCTCTGGTCTTCTTCACTCAGGGACTGGGTGGCTTCATCCAATACTCGACCAAGGTGTTGAGCGGGACGCCCACGCAATAGCGGAGGATCGTATGACTCGGTACGGGAAAGTCAAGACGTTTGTGCTGGCGGGCGTGCTCTGTACACTCGCCCACACCGCTTCAGCCGCCCTGATCTCCAACATCAGCCTGAATACGGCGCCGCTGGTTGGCCATCCTGCCGGGCCGTTTTCCATCTTTTTGGTCTTCACCGATGGGGATGGGATCGGTGACGGCAACAACACCGTGACCATCAGCAACGTCACTTTCGGTGGAGGTAGCGCGCTCGGGAACTCCTGGTCTTCGGAGGTGCAAGCGGCACCCTCGCCGCCGGTATCACGATTACCGATAGCTCATTTCTCAATTTGTTCAGCGAGCCGTTCACGACGGGAGTGTCGTTGGATTTCTCGATAGATCTGACCTCGAACGACGACGGAGGAGGGACGCCCGACCGATTCACCTTTTCGCTTCTCGACAGCTCCGGCGTTCCCATCCCGACGCTTGCGCCGTTTGGCGACTATTTTCTGGGCGTCGACCTGGGTTCATCCGCTCCGGTATTCGACTCATGGGGAAGCGACACGTCTCGATCCCCGTCATCAGGAAATCCGATCTCGATTTCAGCGCCAACCATAACCTCGGAGAGCGCGGTCCCGGAGCCATCCACAATGTGTCTTCTTGGCGGCACCCTGGTTGTAGTCCTCGTGTTGAAGTACTGTCTCGTTCGTCGCTATTGTTACCGAGAATCGGAAGCCATCGACTGACTGTTGGTTGGGCATTCGGCACGATCTTTAGGTGGAAACTCGGGGACGGCCACAACGCGTTTCCGGTGTTGGGCTGCCGCTCCACCGGGATGACCGGATTCCGCACGCGATTGAATGCGATTCCCGGGGATCAAAATCACCCTTCCAATTTGCAGGAAGTCGCCGTGGAAACCCACAACGCGATTCTACCTTTTTCCTCTCTGCGTCCGGTCACCAATTGTCACTTCTTTGCGGAGACTCAGCTCGCGTAGAGACTCCCTTCAAAGGCACCCGCAACCCGTTTGGTTCTTGTCGCGTCGATCTTTTACATCTTCGCTTTGCCGCCCCGCCCATAACGACTTGACACGTTCAGGCGGCCTTCTTCTCCTCTTCCTCCAACCGCCGCAGCCACTCGGTCACTGCCTCGAACGCCTTCGCGTGAGGACGCAGCACGTCGAGCAATCCGTCCCGCAAGTGCGCCCAACCCGGATGAGTCGTCCACTCTGCCGACTCTTCGTCCTCCCCACTGCTCACGCCCATCTCCCAGATCGCCTGATGCCCCATCCCCTTCAGCGCCTGCAACGCCAGCCTCGGGTCCTTCTGCCGGGACTCCGCCCAGATCCGCCGCATCCCTTCCAGCGATTCCTCGCTCGCCG
>JBJXGR010000624.1:0-3310 GCA_046160045.1 Bryobacteraceae bacterium | reverse complement strand
GATCCCCGTCACGGCCGTACTGCCGAAGTCGACGGGAACGCGGTTGGGCGACCGATGAGAAAGGCTGGTCAGAACTCGTTCACGGGATGACGGTGTCGAAGGCAAGGACACTGGCTCATCCTAGTTGTTAGCAAGTTGAGGGCCAGAATCAAGCGTCCCGCCTGTGACATGCGGCCAACGCTCAGAAGTGGGCCGGAGTCCTTCTGAGAGTCATGGGACGGGCCAGGGGACGCGGACCTGCCCCGCTTCCGGTCCCACCCAAGGGTGAAGTCACCCACCGATGTCACCGATTCGCGTCGTTGTACGCGGTCGCCTCGGCTATCCTCAACTCAGGCGACAAGACCACGATAGGGCCAGTGGAGTCTATGCTTACCCTCGCGACATCGCCACCGTGCGGAGGCCAGCGCCGGGATCAGCGGCATGTAGCTCATGGCGCCCAACGCGCTGCCGGGCATGGTCAGGTGGGGGGCTTAGGCAAGGTTATTTCCGGCTCGTTGCTAAACCCAATAAACCGAGGGGTCGCCATGAACACCAATCAAATCGGCCCGAAAAGCACCTGCCGGCTTCCTCGATGAGGTGCCAGTGTGGTTCTTTCTGGAGCAACCATCTATGAGATCCTTGGATGCTGCCGCTTACCTCAAGGCGCAGCGAGTCAAACTGATTCAGCGCATTCTGGCCGCGGCCGTTCTGTGCCTGGGATTTTCCGGCAGCCACGCGCTCGCGCAGACCGCGAGTTGTACCGGCGTGTGCCCAACCCCTTTCAAGATAACAGACCCGAACGGCAGCGCGACCTTCTACGCATACGGCGTTCAGAACGCGGCTAGCGTCTACTTCGCGGTTTGGACAGAGGCCAACGGTCAAGACGACCTGGTTTTTCATTACGCCAATAATAACGGCGGCGGAAATTGGTTCCGCTCCGTTCCCCTCAGTTATCACCAGGGTTATGGAAAGATCAATGTCCATACGTGGCTTTACGACGCGAATGGACAGCCCTCCGCGTTCTGCGGATCGACATACTTCTGGCGCGTGTATTCGGGCCCGGCCTCGTGTTCGGGTGTCGCCCCAGAAGTCCGAGATCCAGTCCACGTGTCGATCCCTACAATCGGGCATTCCGCATTGGGCGTTCAGAACGCCACCGACGTGCGTTTTGCCACTTGGTCGGAGGTCAACGGTTTGGACGACCTGTATTGGTATACAGGATCGAATATTGGAGGAGGGCAGTGGAATGGAACCATCGTGCTGGGTAATCATCGGCCAGGAAACCCTGATCTTGGGTTGTTTGTGATTGACACCTGGATGTTCAACGGGCCGGACCCATTCTTCTGCGGGCAAGCGTGGTTCACCAGGGTAACAAACCCAGTGCCAGATCCTGGGCCCATTTCATGTGCATCGGCTCAAGGGACGTGGATCGACGATATTGGGGCCACGTGGTACCTCACCCAGGACGACCAGCGGATTATCCGTGGTCAGGTCACCAACGTCTGGCGCGGTCAGCAACCGCCGTTCGGCTGCCCGTCGGTCACCTGGCAAATCCTGAATGGCAGAAAACACGACGGGTCATTCTTCACCGCTACCGCCAGCAGTCCCAGTCCGGCCACTACACCGCCTGGGTGCCCGACTCCACAGACGTGGGTCGACTACAGTGGGAATATTGTCGGCCTCGGCTGCAATAGCGGTGCGGGCACCTGGAGTAACAGCTCTGGTGCGCAGGGTCCTTGGAATTGGTTCAAGCAATGCGAATGGCCGCAGTCGGAAAGCTCCCGCTTCGACCGATGGAATGAGGCTGAGGGTTTTCCGACCCAGGGCCTTTTCTATGGCACCCTGTTTGGCAACAACTTCGGAGGCAGGCGGGTTAGGGAAAGTGACCCGGGAGGTGGCCAGGACGGGTGTTACTTCACTGGTTCACGCGTACAACCCTTGACCAGTGTTACAGGTGGCGAATGGAATGTTCAGTCCGATAGTACATACGGTCCGGACTATATCGGTTTTCCACCGCACATTGTCGCCTACTATCGTTATCAGAACGCGAAGCTTGGTCGCGGCAGTTGCACGGTTAGTAATCCTCAGCAGATGAACATACGCTGCGGTATTGGAGATCAGGGCTACGTCCCGTACGGGCTCACAAACCAACTTCAAATCACCATTGCTCCCTCCCCAGTGCCGACATCGGTAACTGTTTCGAGAGCAAATGCATCCGCGTCGAGGTGACGATCATGAGAATCAGAGCGAACTCCATTATTCTCCAACTAGTGTTGGCCATCACTTCCTCACCAGTGACGGCCCAGGTACGGCAGCCGCCCGATCGTTCGCTGGGTCCTTCCAGGCCGGAATCTCTCCAGACCGACAAACCCAGCCCGATTCTGGAAGTTCTTAACATGGTCGAGAGGCGATACGGATGGCACGTCACATTCGAAGAAGCGCCATTTGAGAATCCGGAAGATATCGTCGACCGCAGAACACCGGAACAGGTGAAGGCCAATCCCACAGGACCGCCTTGGCTTGCGGTCAAATGGCGGCCCCTCCGCGTCGATTATCGAGTCTTGGAGCGAACCGGAGAGCCCGACCGCCGCGAGTTCATGACCGAGGCGATGCGTGCGTATATGACGAGCCGCAATCCGGGCGTCTACAAATTCGTTGAGAGCGGTGATATTACGCATATTCAACCCGCCCTGTTTCGGCGCAAGCCCGGCGCGCTGGAACCGACCGGCTCCATATTAGACGCGCGGGTGAGCTTTCCCGCGGAGCCGAGAGATGGCTATCGAATGGTGCTGACCATTCTGGATTCGATTGCGGCCGTTCGTCGCGTGCAGATCGTCAGCGGCACTCTTCCGACGAATGCCCTGCGCCAGACCAGAGTCGACTGGGGAGCGAACAATGAGGAGGCGCGGACCCTCTTGTTCAAGCTTTTTGCCGACATGAACAGCCAGCGGGACGGTAAGATCCGGATCACCTGGCGCATTCTCTACGATGTGGAGCAGAAGCAGTATTGGTTTAATGCCCACATCGTGACCAGGGAACGGCCGAACGCGTTTGGCGGTGTCACGCCGGAGTGGGTCAAGTAGCAACATAAGAAGGGTACCTGGGGTGCCGGGCAGAGTTGCTCAGCGCGATCAACCTTGGTAACCCGACGCGTGGTGGCGAATTACGGCCGCGGGGGACCGCCGGCGACCGGCGAGATTCAGGTCAACCTCGCGACATCGCCACCGTGCAGACGGAGGCCAGCGCCGGGATCAGGTCCGCGTGGAATTCGCGCGCCATCGCATAGCGGGGCGTCCGGGCGAACGAGATCGACCGGTCGAGGATCTCGGCC
>JBJXGR010000623.1:0-26766 GCA_046160045.1 Bryobacteraceae bacterium | reverse complement strand
CGCCGTCGACCCGCTCAGCGACAGGGCTTCCCGATACTCCTTGATCGCTTCGTCGAGTTGGCCCGAATCGTACAGAACCGCGCCCAGATTGCTGTGGATCTTGGCCAGCGGCTTTCGCTCCAGTGCCTCGCGGTAGGTGCCTGCCGCCTCGGCCAGGCGTCCCTCCCGCCAAAGAGCATTCCCCAGATTGTAGCGGGCCTCGGCGATTTCGGGCGCCACCGCGACCAGCGACTGCTGCATCGCCACTTCGGCATGCGGAGCCCAGGTTTCGAGCGCACCGAGCATCGCAATCACCGCAGCGAACCCTGCTGCGTGCACCCAATCGCGCCTCGCCCAGCGAAACCGGTCCGCCAGCCGGGCCGTGGCCGCGGGCGCGATGTTCAGGTATTGCCGCGTGTCAGGTTCGCGGACCTTCCAAATGAACCCGTCGTAGTAGTAGTGCAGCGCATTCGAGGTGAAGACGAAGGCCAGCAGCCAGCGCCGGAGGTTCTCGTCAGAGGCGAACGGGATCAGGTAGTTGATCCCGCCATACGCCAGGATCAGGCTCGCATACAGCAGCACCAGGCTAATGCGCGGGCGGAACAGAAACTGCACGAGCGCGGTCACCGGCCGCTTCCGGTCCACTCGGCTCCGATTGAACGCCCAGACAATGGCGTAGTACTGTACACAGTGGAACGCCGACCACACGCAGAAGCCGACGACAAAGTCGTCGATGTAGTCGTATAGAAAATACGTGGCTGCCAGGAAAATGCCCACCAGGGTCAGCTTCCGAAAACTGACCGGCTGGCCCCGTCGCCAGAGATAGAGGTGGTAGCCGACGTAGAACAGTGTGAGGATGCCGGTTGCGCCGATCATCGCAATCCGGATGGCGGCGAAGACCGGCGTCGACATCAGCGGAAGACCTGTCATGTAGGCGCGGCTCAGCAGATTGTGCCGGTAGGCGGGACTTTCGACAATCAGGGTCAGGTACCAGCAGAGGGCGAACGCCAGATCGAGACGCGAAATAAAGGGACTGGTGACCCCTTGCTTCGAGTCGTAGATGCGCATGAAGCCGTACTGCTGCATCAGCACATGCCAGATATCCCAGGCAAAGACGAACACGATCAGTCCGTGCAGTTGCCGGGCGTCGAACCATAGCGCCGTGCCGAAGATGATGGGAGGCGCGAGAAGAAAGCGCCACCGGTAGCGGGCAAACAACTCGCGGTCGCCGTAGGCCCGAAGAAATCCGGGGAAGTGGTGGCCAAAGGTGAAGAACGCCAGCAGGAGAATGGCGATCTGTTCGGAGGTCCAGACCACGCGCAACGGCAGCAGCGTGAGGATGCAGACCACCGGAGCGCCGATGAAGAGGAGCCAGTCATGAACCGGGGACAGAATCCAGCGCGACGGAGAGGCAGGCGCGGTTTCGGCGCGCGCAGTGTCCCCTAAAACAGAACCGCGGCCGGTAGGCCGCGGGCTGGTCTTCTGCTGCTTTCCCATTGTCACCGAAATCGCGCGGCTCCCCAGTCCCCCGAGAAGCCGCCCGTTCCTTCTTGTTCGCGGACTCGCCGCCGGCTAGAAGAAGAACTTCAAGCCGAACTGGATGATCCTCATCGGTGTCCGCAAACTCCGTACCTCTCCCATGCGCGCCGCGTCCGGCACCACGACGTTCGCCGACGAGAATCCAATCCCGTTCGGCTGCCCGAAATACGGCGTGTTCAGCGCGTTGAAAAACTCCGAGCGGAATTGCAGGCTGTACCGCTCCGCGAAGCTGAAGTTCTTGAACAGCGAAAAGTCGATGTTCCTCTGTCCCGGCGATTCGAGTATGTTGTACCCCGCCGTCCCGAACCGGCACAGGTCCGGCCGCGCCGGGTTGTTGCACGTCACCCGTGTGAAGGCTTGCGGGTTAAACCACAACGCCCGCGTCGGATTCGAGATTTCGCCGTCGGCGATCCGATCCGGCCTCACTTGCCCGTTCCCCGTGTTCAAGTCGCCGCCCTGGGTCGCGGAAAACGGGAACCCGGAGCGAATGGAGACGATCCCGTTGCTCTGCCAGCCCCCCAGCAGATACCCCATCGCCCCCTTCAGGTTGCGGCCGGGAAACTCATACACGTAGTGGGCGACAAAGTTATGCGTCTGGTCGAAGCGGTAGCGTCCGCGGTTCGGACGGCGATCGAACGGATCCTGGAAGTTGTTGCCTTCGTTCCCCCCGTTCTCCCCGTCCCCGTGAGACTTGCTGTAGGTGTAGGCGATGCCCATCGCCAAGCCATTCGAGTACCGTTTGTCCAGCGTCACTTGCAGGCCGTGATGGAAGCTCTCCCCGAAGGCGTCCAGGTAGCGCACGTTGCCCAGGTTCTGGATCCCGTACTGCGGCTGGGTCGGGTCGTAGTAGCGCGTCCAGCGCCGGCGGGAATTAATGTCGGTATTCGAAGACGGCCTGGCGTCGTTGTAGTTGTTCGAGCTGTAGCCGGTGTTGCTCCCCTTGCTGCCCACGTACCCGACTTTGGCCAGCAGGGTGAACGGAAGCTCGCGCTGGATGTCGAAGCTCCACTTCCACACCGATCCATCGCGCGTGTCCGGCGCCACCGACAGCAGGTTCTGCGCTCCGCGTGCCGCCGGCGAACCGCCCTGGTTGGCCAGGAACGGATCGTTCAGCGTCAGAATCGGCAACCCCGGCCGGAACCGCCGGGTCGTGATCGGGTACGACGCCCCGTCCGCCCCCGTCACCGAGAACGTTTGCGCCACGTCCGTGGTGCTCTGGAAATCCAGTGTCCCCGATTTCGGCGGGTTCAGATTCAGGATCGTCCAGTTGTTCTGGTGGTTCAGGTTGTCAAACCAGCCCGCTCCGATGCGGACCACCCACTTCTCCCGCGGCCGGTAGGCGATGCCGAGCCGGGGCATGAAGAAGCGGACTTGCTGATCCCACAACTTGACCGCCGCCTTCTCGTCGGCCGTGTCCGGGAACATGATCGGCAGGATCGTCCCATCCGGAGCGCGATACCCCTTCCCGCGCCCGTTGTCGAACGTCTTGGCGCCGGGAAAATCCAGCGCCCGCTGCAACCCTCTCACGTCCACCGGGTTCCCGTTGTAGTCAAACCGCAGCCCCATGTTGATCGTCAGCCGCGGCGTCACCTTCCAGTCGTCGTTGAAGTAGTAGCCCTGCCGCGTGGCGTGCGGGAAGGTGTACGGCCACCCTTCGGCCGTGGTCGTGCTATTCGGATAGCCCAGCAGGAACGAGGCGAAATCGTAGCCGCTCTGATTGGCGCTCCACCCCACCGAGCCGTTCGGGATGTTGGCCGCCGCCCGCTCGATCCGCACCAGGTAAAACTCCGCCCCCATCTTGAACGTGTGGTTCCCGTGGATCTTCGACAGGTAATCGCCGAATTGCCACGTGTCCAACTGATTAAACTCCCCACCATCGCCGATGGTGAACCCCAGTCCCGGGATCCCGTTCTCCAGATTGTTGAACTTCCGGTTGCCGTCGTTGAACACCCGGAATGCGCCAATGCCCAACGAGTCGTTGTCGAAGGTCCCCCCTTGCCGGTCGTTGGCGTTGTTGTAGCCGGCGAAGCTGAACCCGACCCGCACATCGTTCACCGTCGAGGAGTTGATGGTGCGAATCCACGACGTCGCCAGGTTGCGGCCCCTGGTTTTCTGCGTATTCTGGAACTCCGGGTTCAGCGTCAGGTTGCCGTTGCGCGCGCTCGATTGATCCACCGCGATGCGGGCGAAGACGCGGTCCGTGCCGCTGAAGTAGTGATCGAACCGCCCAAAGTAGAAGTTCGGATTGATCGTCCTCGGCACCAACCGCCTCACGTTGATGTCCAGAGGATCGACCGGCCGGAACTCGGCTCTCGGCAGGAATTTCGGGATCACGTTGTTGACGATGCCCGGATGCAGCCGGCTGGCCGGCAACCGGTTGTTGGCAAACGGCTCCCCGCTCAGCGGATCGAAAAGGATGATCGGCGCGCGGTAGAGCCGCCCCGTCGCCGGATTGATCGTTCCCCGAGCCAGCGCCGAGAAGTCTCCACCGCGAAACTCATCCAGCGGAAAGAATCCCTCGCGGTACTCGCGCAGCACTTCCCGCCGCGATTCCCAGTTGGCCGCCCAGAACGTTTTGTTCTTGATCACCGGCCCGCTCACTACGGCCCCGAACTGGTTTCGCCTCCTCGCGTTCTTCTGCCTGCGGGCAATCCCAGGGGCCAACTCGAAGTTCAGGAAGTAGTCTTCCGCATCCGTCTTGTCGTTGCGGAGGAATTCAAACACGGTCCCATGCAACGCATTGGTGCCCGACTTGGTGGTGATCGTCGTCACCGCCCCGCCGCCGAAGCCCACTTCGGCCGAGTAGGCGTTGGTCTGGATCTTGAACTCTTCCACCGCTTCGATCGACGGCACGAACGGCGCCACGTGCACGCGCGGATCTTTCGCGTCCACTCCGTCGAGACTGACCACCTGGTGAATCTCGCGCTGGCCGTTGGCGGTGACCGAGTAGGTGTTCCCCGTCATCACCTGGCCCCCCAACCCGTCAGCCAACCCGGTGCGGCTGCCGAACTGCACGCCGGCCACCAGCACGGCCAGTTGCACGATGTTGCGTCCGTTCAGCGGCAGTTCGATGATGCGCTTGTTCTCGATGACGTGTCCGACGACCGCGTTCTCGGTGTTGAGTTGGACGCCGGCGGCGGCGACCTCGATGGTCTCGGTGACCGCGCCGACCTCCAGCGTGAAATCGCGCCGCACCTGCGCCGCGGTTTCCACGCGCATGTTGGAGACCACTTCGGCCTTGAAGCCGGTGACCTCGCACTTGACCTCGTAGGTGCCGACGGCGACCTGGACAAAGATATAGTTGCCGCTGTCGTTCGCCGTTACGGTTTGCGAGACACCGGTATCCTTGTTGGTAATCGTGACCTTGGCGCCGACCACGGCAGCGCCCGTGCTGTCGGTGACCAGACCTGTGATCGACTGTGTCGTGGCTTGACCGTAACTGATGGAAACCAAAGCCACCATGGCAAAGAGCACGGTGGCGGACTTCAGAGCCGCGCGCTGAAACGAACTGAACGACATCTACCAACCTCCTGGAGCTTTACCCTGTAGGGGATTCTGCGATTTTATCGTTGGAGCAGTGTTGGCGTCAACAGGAACGATAGTGAGTTCACAGAAAAAAACTCGATTTGACCTATAATTTCGGTTCTGTCCTATCCGGAGAGTCCCATCGCGACCAGTACGTCTAGAGACCCCACATTATTGTGGTGTATCGAGGCAGCGGTGGGTTGTCGATGCTTGCGGGGGTGGGGAACTGAACTGAAGTTCCCCTGCAACCTGAAGCTTGCGCTACCTTAAGCAGAATGGCCAACTCGATTGGACAGTTCAATCCCTCGAGGACATGGCTAACCGCCAAGCCCGGGAACACCGTCCCGGCTTCGAGTCAATCATGAATTCGTCAAAACTTGCGGTCGCCATCGCCAGCCTATTGGTGGCCCTGCTGACGGCGGGCCAGCCTTCGCCGGAGCGCCTTCTGGCGGAAGATGCCGCTCTCGCCACACCCGTCGATCTTGCGTTGATTTCCGGTAAGACGTCCACCGTTTTTCGGGGCGTTGAACAGCAGAGCGGATTCAATCTCCACTCCTACCTGGCAGTGCACCGGGGCCGGTTGTGGGCTATGTGGTCGTCCAGCAAGGTAGGCGAGGAGGACCCTGACCAATTGATCCGGTATGCCACGAGCGCCGATGGTCATCGGTGGTCGAAAGCCGAAGTTCTGGTCGGCGATCCCGATGGGCCGGACCAGCCGAAACGATGGATCGCGCGCGGCCTATACGTGGATGAGGGCCGCCTGACGGCGCTGGCCGCGTTGATCGATCGAGCGGCGTACCGCGACCGCGGAATCGGGGACGTGTGGGGCGATCTCAAGCTAATGCGGTTTGTCCGGAAGGGCGAAGTCTGGAGCCCGAAAGGGGTCTTTGCCGACGATTGCATGAACAATTTCCCGCCCGTGAAGCTGGGCAGTTCGTTTGTCATGCCGTGTCGCGACCACGGGATGAACATGTTCGTCGCGTTGGCGGAGCATCCCGGCCCCCGGACCTGGAAGCGCATCCCACTCGGCGCGGAGCCGCCTTTCCATCGGATGGATGAACCGACGCTGTACACTACCGGCGACGGGGTGGCGCACCTGGTGATCCGCGATGGCGCGCGCTCCGGCTTTTTGCTACGTTCCATCAGCACCGACCGCGGCCTGACCTGGTCACGCCCTGTTCGCACCAACTACCCGGATGCCACGAGCAAGAACTTCATCGCCCGGCTCTCGAACGGAACGTATTTCCTGATCAATAACCCGCATCCGAAGCGGCGCGATCCGCTCGCCATTTCGACCAGCCGCGACGGCTGGACGTTCTCGCGCCCTCTCGCCATTCGAAAGGGCCTGCCGCCACGCCGATTCCCCGGGCGCGCCAAGGGCAGCGGTACCGCGCAGTATCCACATGCCGTCGAACACCGGGGCTCGCTGTGGGTGATCTACTCCACCAACAAGGAAGACATCGAGATCACCGAGATCCCGCTGGCGGTGCTTTCGCAGCCATGAGAACCGTGATCGTCGTCCTGCTCGCGTTCGCACCGCTTGCGTGCGCGGAGACCTTTGACGTGGTAGTGGCCGGAGGCACGCCGGGCGGGATCGCCGCGGCCGTGGCTGCGGCGAGACTCGGCCGCACCGTCGCGCTGGTCGAGTACCACAAGCACCTGGGAGGCATGACAGCGAGCGGCCTGGGAAAGTCCGATGTGGAGACGCGCGCCGCCATCGGCGGGCTATTCCGCGAGTTTGCCGGCCGCGTCTTCGAGCACTATGTCCGAACGTATGGCCGCGACCACGAGAACGTCAAACAATGCCGGAATGGCTATTTCTTCGAGCCATCGGTGGCGGAGCGCGTCTTTGACGAGATGGTGCGCAACGAAGGCCGCCTCCGCGTGTTCCGCTACCACCAACTGGAGAAAGCCTCCCGCGACGGCAACAAGGTCACCTCGATCCGGGTCAAGGATCGCGCCACCGGCGGTATGCGTGACTTCCGCGCCAGGGTCTTCATCGATTCCACCTACGAAGGCGATCTCACGGCGGCGGCCGGAGCGGAGGTTCGCGTGGGCCGCGAGTCGCGCGCGGATTTCAATGAACTGAACGCGGGCGTCGTCTACCAGGACTACGAAACGAGAACCTTCCTGACGGGCACGACGGGCGAAGGCGACCGCCGCCTGCAGGCCTACACCTTTCGCCTTTGCCTGAGTTCGAATCCCGCCAACCAGTACGTGCTGCGCGCTCCTCCGCCCGGCTACGACCGTACGCGGTATCTCGGCTATCTCGAAGACGTCGCAGCGGGGCGGATGGCGGCCCCCAAAACGATGAAGCCCGACCGCGGCTACCTGGCGCGCACGTTCAACACGGCGGTTCGGGCACTGTCGATCGCGGAGATCCCCAACCGCAAGAGCGACGTGAACATGAATCCCCGTCCGCTGGGATTTGTGTTCGCCGAAGAGAACGCTGGTTACGCGGAGGCCGGCTGGGAGCAGCGTGAGAAGATCACGGAGCGCATCCGGAACCTCACGCTCGGCCTGCTCTACTTCCTTCAGAACGATCCGGCGATCCCCGAACCCCATCGTCAGCTGGCCAACGAATACCATCTGGCCAAGGACGAGTTCACGGATAACGGGCATTTCCCGTGGCAACTCTATGTTCGGGAGGGCCGCCGCCTGGTGGGCGAATACACGTTGACGGAGAACGATGTGATCCTGGGCCCGGAACTCGGCCGCACCCGCATCCACCGCGACAGCATCGCCGCCGGCGAGTTCCCGATCGACAGCTTTCCCACCCGGAAACGGGAGAGGGGGCACACGGTCGCGCTCGAAGGCTACATACTGATGCTCGACGAGTTCACGCACCCGTACCAGATTCCGTACCGGATCCTGATCCCGAAGCAAGTGGACGGGTTGATCGTGCCGGTGGCGGCGTCGGCGACGCACATCGCGTTTTCGACGATCCGCCTGGAGCCCACGTGGATGGCCTTGGGGCAAGCGGCAGGCGTGGCCGCGCACCTGGCGATTGAGGGCGGTGTGGAACTCCGGAACGTTCCGGTGGAACGGCTCCAGCGCCTTCTTCTCTCGCAGGGACAGGTGCTCACGTATTTCAAAGACATCGACACGCGTGATCCAGCCCATGCCGCCCTGCAGTATTTTGGCGCGAGGGGCTTCTTCCGCGACTACTACGCCCGGCCGAAGGAACCTTTGGAGGCGACTGCCGCCGCCGAATGGCTGCGGCTGGCCCTCGGAAAGGAAGCGCCGTTGGCCGCGACGACCTCCGCCGCCCTGTCGGAGTCCCTGGAGCGCGCGGGAAAGCGGCCCACGTTCGGCCGCTCGCCGCAACCGCTGACACGGGGAGAATTCTGCCGGCTGCTGTACGAGACCCTCGCCCACTGAAAGGGGGGGAGAGCGTACAATCCTAGACGGTCCGATCTCGACGCCACATCTGCGTCGACCTGGCTGCCGTCCATGTTGGAAAGCAGCGAGTGGCGCCCTGGATGTGGGCGGAGGCGTGGGCCAAGGCGCTTCTCGCGTTGGAGGCGGGAGCGGTGTCAGGGCGGCGGTTTCACCTTACGAAGGGAGGTCTCTCCGGGATCTTAAATACCGGCACGGGTCTGCGTTTGCACCGTCGGGCACTCCTACGTTAGGATGGAGATCGCTGTTGAATCGGACGTATCTTCTTCTATTTCTGGCGTGGACGGTCTGGGCGCAGCAAGATCCCCTGCCCACTCTGGGACCTGCGCCGCAGGCAAGAACACAGCAGGAGTTCGACGACTGGCTTGACCTGCTGGACAACTCAGCCCCAGAGAGCAAGGTACAGCGAGCAGCCCAATTCGTCGCCCGATATCCCCGATCGGAGTTCGCTGCAAGAGTCTATCAAGCGCAGATGCTCGCGTATCAGCAAATGGACAACTACGAGGGGACTGTCTCCGCCGGAAAGAGCGCGCTGGGCCTGGACCCTGACAATCTCCACGTGCTTGTTACCCTGGCGAATGTGATTCCGAACTCGGGGGGCGGCCGGCGTCCGGATCGCGCGCAACTCGATGAGGCGACAAATTATGCACGGCAGGCGCTCGATCGGTTGACTGTTCAGAAAATACCTCGCAATTTGGCCCTGGAGGAGTGGCAGGGCATCAGACTGCGGATCGAGGTGTCGGCTCGCGCGGCACTCGGGTTGATCTCGCTTCTCCGGGGCCAAGCGCTCGAAGCCATCCGCGAGCTGGAATGGGTGACCGGGCACGACCCTGCGGGCGATGGCGTTCAGTTCCTGCGCCTCGGATCCGCGTATGCGTCCGCCAGGAACTACTGCGCCGCCGGGCGCGCCTTCGCTCGCGCGGCGATTCTCGGCCCGGAGCCCGTCCGGGTGAGGGCCGTTGAGGCAAGAAAGCACATCGCGGCAAAGGCCTCCGGCTGTTAGCGCGTCCTGTAGGTCGCGATCTGTTCGCGATACACCGCCAGTTCCTTCTCCGCGGCGGCCCGATCACCGGCCTTGAGGTAAAGCCGGTAAAGCTGGTAGCGCGCCACGGAGTCGGACGGTTTGAGCTGAGTCGCTCTCCGAACAGCCCGAATCGCTCCAGCGATGTCTTCGTTCCGCGCGAGCACCTTTCCCAGTGTCAGGTGGTTGGCATTGGAGCTTGCTTCGAGGGAGACGGCTTCTCTGGCGAGGGCAAGCGCCTCATCGAGCCGTTCAGTGCGAAGGCACAGTTGCGCCAACGCCTGGAACGGCCAGCTATCGGTAAGGCCGTTCCGGCGGCTCAGATCGAGAGCCAACCGATAATCCACTTCGGCAAGGGCCAGGTCCCCGAGGCGCTCGTGGCAATCGCCGCGATTGTACAGCGCGCGGGTATTGGCGCGATCGAACGCCAGGGCGCGGTCGAAGAACGAGAGGGCCTTCGCGCAATCGCCGGTAACCGTCTGATGATACCGGCCCAGCCAGTAATCGAACTCGCCGTCCATCGGCCTGAGAGCCTTGGCCCGTTGCATCTGATCTTCGAATAAAACATATTGCTCCATTACGTAGTAGTTCAGACCCAGCAGACGATGGACATCGGCATTCTCCGGAAGGCGCCGCCCGGCCTGACGCAACGCGCGATGTGCGTCGATGTAGCGCCCCTGATGGTGCAGAATCAGGCCGAGTGTGTAGTACGCTGCTCCGTTTTCGGGCCGGCGCCGGGCCGCTTCCTCCGCCAGCGGCAGTGCCTCCGGCCACTGGCGCTGGCGGACCAGCGTCTGTAAGCGATCCGCCGGCTGCGCTGCGAGCGGACGTTCCGCGCTCAGTATCAGCAGAACACCGGCCAAGTATTGCAAGCGTCCGAGCGCCATCGGCAAACCCTCCTGATTATACTGTTGGTACACCATGCTTTTTCTGTTGCTGGTAGGGACGGGATACGTAGGAAGCGGTGCCTGCGAATCCTGCCATCCGGCAATCTATCGAAGCTACTCCGAGACTCCGATGGCGCGCAGCACGGGGCCTGCTGAACGGGACCTCCCCGCGGGCTCGGTGCGGCATGCGCCTTCCGGGATGGCGTATCGACTCGGCGTCGAGGGTGGCGCTCCGTATTTCGAATACTCGAATCTCTCCGGCTCGGGCCTGTCCGGACGCCAGCCGTTGCGCGCCTTTATTGGCTCTGGTGCCGTTGGACGGTCATATCTGTTTTCGGTGGATGGCTGGTGGTTTCTTGCGCCAGTTTCGTATTATTCCCAGCGTCTTGCCTGGGACATGTCGCCTGGCTACGAACCCGATCCTCGTATGCATTTCAGCCGGCGTGTCACTGAAAGCTGCCTGTTCTGCCATGCGACGGGAGCCAGGGCGGCGGCAGGCACGTATAACCGGTACGCGGAACCGCCGTGGGAGGAACCGGGCG
The DNA here is from genome assembly GCA_046160045.1 of Bryobacteraceae bacterium. GTDB lineage: Bacteria > Acidobacteriota > Terriglobia > Bryobacterales > Bryobacteraceae > CAZGUX01. The sequence goes on along the minus strand of JBJXGR010000623.1, from coordinate 15,874 downwards.
TCGGTTGCGAGCGCTGCCACGGTCCGGGCGAATCGCACGTCAAGGGTCGAGGACCCATTGTGAATCCGGCCAGGCTCGATCCCGCGCGGCGTGACGATGTGTGCGCACAATGCCATCTCACAGGTGAAGAGCGGATCGACCGGCCTGGCCAAAGCGTCTCATTGTACAGGCCCGGAGGCCGGCTGCTCGACCATGCCGAGTACCTCGTGGTTGCCGGAGCGGCGCTACGAGCCACCAGCCACGTAGAACGGCTCCTGGCCAGCGCATGCAAACAGCGAAGCGGCGACCGGCTATGGTGCGGCACGTGCCACAACCCCCATAAGCCTACGCCCCCTGGCACCCGCGCCGCTTTCTTTCGCTCGAAATGTCTCGGGTGTCACCAATCTCCGCAATGCCGGCGCGGCCCGGACTGCGTGTCGTGTCACATGCCCAAAGCCAAGGTGATCGATGCCGGCCATAGCGTTCTGACGGATCATTCGATTCATCGGCACCCGTCGGTCCGGAAGGCGGCACCAACCGGCGAACTGGTACTTTTTGGAGGAGGAAGGCCGAGCGCACGGGCCATCGGGCTGGCCTATGCCAACCTTGCCGTCCGCACCGGAGATCGCCGCCATCTGGAGAAAGCGATCCCCTTCCTCCGCAACGCCGACACCAAGGACGCGCCCGTACTGACGCAGCTTGCACGCTGGGAGGAACTGGGCGGCCGCGCGGGAGCTGCCGTCGCGCTCTACGAGGCGGCTCTTCGTGACGACCCGCATCGCATCGTGGCCGCTGTGAATCTCGGCAGCATCGCCGCGCGCCAGGGAGATCTCGAACGCGCGATCGGGCTGTGGAAAGCCGTCTTCGACCGCGACCCGGCAACGACGGAAGCGGGGATCAATCTGGCAATCGCCTTCCTGAAACAGCGACGGTTCGAGGACGCTCGAGCTGTTTTGGAGCGTGTATTGCGCTTCGATCCCTCCTCCGCGCTGGCGCATCGGTTATTGAATCAGCGGGAAGATCCTTGAGCCAAACTTGGCGCGTTCACGGCTTCACCTTCCCTCTGGCGCGAAACGAGAACAGATCCGCGTGGCGCACATAGAACTGAAGCCGGATCTTCTTCCCGATCAGCCCGTCCAGGTTCTGCGGCTTGCCGGACCAGGACGGCTCGCCTTCGAGGCTATCGCCGTTCAAGAGACTGCTTTCGGCGTAAGTGTAGCCCGGAATCGGGCCGTTCTCGTCCAGCAGTTCGGCGCGAACGTAGCAATCGTTCGTCCGGTTGCCGCCGATTTCCCGATAGTTCACCGTGAGGCGTCCGCCGGGCCATTCCAGCGGCTTCGTCGTCAGGACTCCCTCGCGAAACCCAGCGCGGAGCGAGATGAACCCGTCCGGGCGCAGCTTTGCCAGACCCATCTTGCACTCACCGCCCTTCAGGAAACGGTTCCCGTGAAAAGCCTGGCCGCCATAGTAGTAAATCCATAGTGCGCCCTCGTGCAGGAGAGGCGCGCTGAGAGTGGGCGTGGAGCGCATCGCGTCCCACTGGCCGTATTCAATGCCTCTTGGCGGCGGCTCCATGAAAGCCTTGCGCGGACGGACGCGCTGCCAACTGATCCCGTCGCGGCTTACGGCAAGATGTATCTCGGCGCGTTCCGGTTCTTCAGCGCGGAACACCTCGATGTAACCGATGTACACGCTTCCGTAGCGGAATGCGTTCATATGATAGAACTCGATTGAGGGATCGTCCTCCAGGTCCGGCTTCAACGCCAGAGCCGGCTCATCGAGCAGCGACCTGCCGTCGCGGCTCAGGCGCGCGCGATATATCGTCCGCACGCGGTGATTGTATTTGCCCCTGCCGCGGCTGAACAGGAGGAACGAGCCGCCGTTGGCGGGATCGAAAGTGGCGGTCAGCCTGTCGTTCATCGAACCGGCCTTGACGCCGGCGCCCGGTCCGGTCTCCCATCGCCAGTTCACGCCGTCCAAAGAACTCGCCATCGACACGCGATAGTCCCGGCACCGCGTGTTGGTCGAATGATGAATGAGAAACTTCCAGCGACGCGTGGGATCAGTGGAATCCTGAATCACGCTCGGAGCGCCCGTGCAGCCGTCGCCCATGTCGAGCAGGATATTGTTCAGCCCCCCAGTCAATTCGCGCTGGACGTCCAGATCGGGACGGCGCCAGCGCAGGCCGTCGTCGCTCTCGAGAAGGCATATCGGGAAGCTGACCTTTGGCAGGTCCGGCGTGCGCCCGATCCGGCCGACGTACCAGGCGCGGAATTTTCGGGTGTTTTCGTCGCGGTGGACGCCACCCAGATAGTTCATCGTGCCCCCCTCCCAAGGCGCCTCGGGAACGTAGATCGGATTCCTCGACGACCGTACGGGCTGATGCACGGTTCGCTGAAGAAGGGTCGAGTGTTCGATGATTGCGTCGTCCAGAAAGAGCTGCGTCTCGCGCAGGTCAATCTTCACCTCCCCGGCTCCGAGCGGCGCGGCCAGCAGGCATACAATCAGGGCGGGTCGAAGAGTCATGGCGCTCCTTTTCCAATCGGCAGTGTTCGAAACTGAATTCCGTTTTCTTCCCAGACGAGGCCGAGTGTCCCGGCCTCTTTCGGCGGACGTCCTTCGTAGCGCCATGGCCGGTCGTCCGGCTTGATCCCGCCGTTGACTAGCCAATCGACAGCCTGCCGGCCTCGCCCCAGGTTCAGTTCCGGGGGCAGCGAAAGCGTCTGCGCGTACTCTCCGCTCGACGCCGATGCCGACAGATAGCCGACGCCCGAGCCTTGCCCGTGGACGTAGTCGCGGACCAGAAACGCCGGATAGCCTGCGCTGTCGATGTGCCCGTCGAGCAGTTCGCAGTCGCTCTGATAACTGCCCCGCAAGGCTTGGGGTAAGGGCAGCTCGGGAGAAAGAATCGCGGAGTAGGCCGATCGTCCGCCCAACCGCCGCTGCCAGCCTTCCCGCGTGAGATCCACCGTGAGCAGGTTCAATCGAACGGTTTGGCTGAACGCGATGTAGAGGCGACCGGCCCCCTCCATCAACAGGGCGCTGTTGATTCCCCGCTCGGCCCACGGAAAGACCGTATCCGGCGAGGGGCCGACGAGGGTGTGATGAGTAAAATCCCGCCACACCGGATTCGCGTGGGTGGACACCGACAGCACCAGGTCCGAAACAACACCGGCGCGGCTGCGGCCCGACAGCACGAGCCACGTGCCGCCCGCTCGAAGTATCTGAGCCGCGGCCGGTCCGCGCAGCAAGCAGTCCGACGATTCTTCCATCTCGCGGGGTAGGGGCGGGCGCGGCACTGAGAGGCTGAACCGCGGCGCTTCGGGCCAAAGCTGTTCCAAGATGCGCAGTGCGAAGCGCCGGTGCCCGGCCAGGTTGGGGTGAATGGCGTCGTTCAGGTAGAGCGTCCACTCCGGATCGCTCTTTCGCAAAGCGACCCAGTCGCTGAAATTGTCCACTACGGACACGTTCTCCCGCCGCGCGACCTCCGCCGCCCGGCGCATGTACTCCGCCAGAGCGGTGCGCTTCCTCCCGTCGGGCGAGTTGTTGACGATTTCATTCTGAGTCAGGATCACGGGCGACGCGCCGGCCGCGCGAATGCGGCGGATGAATTCGACCAGATTCCGATCATAGTCATTCAGCCTGGCAGGCCCGCCACCACTGTCATTCATTCCAAACATGACGAACACAACGTCCGGCTTCTTCTCCAGAAGGGCGTCGAGGTAGCCAAGCCCGAGCCGGGTGGTGCCGCGGTTGCCCGAAAGCTCAACGCGGACAGACGCCTTGGGATACTTCTTGCAAAGCGCGTCCGCGACGAAGGTTAGATAGTTCCGCCGAAAATCTGTGTGAAAGCATATGAACGTGATGCTGTCACCGATAGCGGCCAGGGTGACGGACCGGCCTTGCTTGAGCTTGGCCTGGACCGCCTCCAATTCTCCACCTGCGGCGGACGCGGAAGTCATCGCAGCAACGAGAGCAGTGAGGAGTTTAGGCGCCCGTCGCATTCACGTTACCGAGTAGGAATAGAGCCGCGCGTTCGACAAATGGAAGCGTAACCGGATGGGGCGGCCCACGAGCGAACGAAGGTCCGCACCTTCCCAACGCACCGGCTGTTCAACGTGGTCGCCGTGCAATGGCGCACAGTCCTTCTCACTGAAACCGGGGATCGGCTCTTGGCTCTCGTCCAGAGCCTCGATTGCGATCCGTCCGAAATCCGCTTTGGCGTTCACACGCAACGTGCCGTGATCGAAAACGAATGGCCGGGTGGTAACGCGCCCGCCATCGAATCCGCTGGCCAGAGACGCAAATCCGTCCACCCGGATTGTCGCCAGGCCCAACGCGCCGCTTTCATAAGTATCTTTGTCGATGGGCAGTCCGAACGGCTTATGCCGGCGCGACATGCCGCGGTAGTAGATGTACAGGCGGTTCTCACGGCGGATCGGCGGTGCGCCCGTCAGCATCGTCATGAAGCGGTCCCACTCGCCCAGGTCTCCGCAACGGACGACCGGCGGGCGGTCGTGCGGCAAAGGTCCCGGCATTTCGTAGTGCAGGCCGTCTCGGCTGGTCAGCACCCGCAGATCCATGCGCGGGTGATAGCGGTTGTCGCTCTTCATGTGGAAGTAACTGACGAAGCCGAGATACTGGTCTCCATACGCGAATCCCATGTGATTGTAGAGCGTCGCTCCCCCTGCCTGGCCGAGCGGCGGCTGCAGGGACGGCTCCGGTTTCGACCAGGATACGAAGTCCTCGCTCACGCTGTACAACCGGACCTTCGAGCGCAGAAACACCACATAGCGCCGGTGCCGCGAATCGATCATCATGGACTGCGCGTCTCCGACCCCCTTCACGACTGGCTCGAGAGAGTGCGTCCAGCGCAGCCCGTCCGGCGAAGTCATGGTGTGCAGACCTCGCGTCAGGCTCGACCATCCGAATCCCTTGTAGCGGCGGGCGGGATCGGAATCCCCCGGGTCTTTCATCACCGATTCCCAGTGGTCCTGGCCCTCGTGATAGTCCGGCGGAACCACCACGTTGTTTTGACGCGAGCCTTCAATCTCGTGGAGGTTCAGGCTCGGTCGCTGCCACACGATCCCGTCCGCCGAAGTTGCGTAACAAAGCGTGTGCGGACCGTATTGGGTGGCGCCCTCCTTGTCTCCCATGACCCCCTGATACCAGCACTTGAACAGCTTTTCATCGGCGTCGTAGATGAAGGACGCCGCTGGCCCGCCGGCTTCGCGCTCCCACGATTTAGTCCCGCGAAGGATCGGGTTCGCCGGATGCTTCTCCGCCGCGTGGAAAATCTGCCCCACGTTTTCGAGGCTCTCGACATCGGCAAGATCCACAAAAATCTGGGGAGCGCCGGCGGTGATCTTCCGTGGCGTTCGCTCTTGAGTTCGGCCCAGGGGCGCCACACCCGTGGCTAAAAGGATTCTGGTAGCAGTTCGACGGGTCATAGCAATTCCAGACGAATCACCTCTCCATGGCGGACAACAGGTACCGTGGCTGTGTTTCCCTTAAGATCAAGCGGCCGTCCGCTCAGCGCCGAGGAAGCGCGCCGCAGCCCGCCACGATGCAACGTGATGCCAATGTCCGCGAGCGGCGCCATTTGACCGTAACCGTTGTCCATGTCGTTACGATTCAGACTCCCGAGAGGCGTGCAGTTTACCAGATGGACCAGGATCTCCTTCGGCCCGCGCCACGCAGCGGTAGTCTCCAACACTTTCGGCGCCCGGAACTTGATGGGTGGTGTGACCGCCGCCCGCTGCATCTGCACGAACGTGTGGGCCACCTGCCAGAGACGGTGCCGCAGGTACGCCTGGCCGAAGTCAGCCGAAACGTAGATGGCGGCGCCTTTCCCATGCCGTTTGCGCGTGATGGCGGGCACGCCGGAATCGAACTTGTCCCGGCGGAAGCTGAAGCCGCCGAGGTTGCGGCGCGGGCTCGCGGCAAACAGCACATCGGCCCCGCCGGCCGAGGCCAGTCGCACCCGGGTGGAGGGCCCCACCAGCGCCACCACGCGGCCCAGGCCCTGGCACAGGTCCGGTGTGTGCGGCAGCAGTACCTGCGTCGCGTCCTCCCCGGGACCCTCGTACTCGACGCCGAGGATCTCCGCGAGCGCGAAGCCCGGACGGCGTTTCCCCCATTCGTCATAGAGCGACGTCTCCATCGTCGCCACCAGGGTTCCGCCGGCGCTCACATAGTGCCGGAGCGCGTCGCACTGCGCATCCGAGAGGCACGCGACTCCAGGCAGGATGACCAGGGGATAGGCCGCCAGCCGCTCCGCCGTAAGTGAGTCGTCGAACAGGACGTCCGTCAGTAAATGGCCGGCGTTCTGGATTTCATGGATGCCCTCGACGGCGCGCCACATCGCTGCCTCTGCTTCCGGGCGGAAATCGCGGGTTTGCTGCGAAACGACAAGGGCCGCATACTTGACCGTCTCGCCGCCGAACAGGTCGCGGCGCGCGCGCAACTCGGCAAAGGTGGCCTGCATCGCATCTTTCCAGAGGTCGATATCGGCCTCCAGGCCGCCGTAGCAGGGCACCACACCGTTGGCCAGGCAGCGCAGGCCGCGCGCAATCGCGCGATCCGGCAGAACGTACGGCGCCTCGCCGTGAACAATCTCAGGCACGTTCGAAAACGCCCACATCCACATCTCGCAGCGAGGCGTGAGAGCGCGGCCGACTTTGTCCAGCAGGCTCGATTCCGCTTCAATCGAGGGATACCAGTTGGACTCCAGTTTTCGCAGCGGATGCGCGACCTCCCAATTGAGCCGCGGCCGCGCATAGTAGTTCATCACCGCCGCCGCTCGCGGCTTGGCTTTCTTCGCCTCCGCCGTGACGGCTTCAAAGAATTCGAGCGTTTTGTCGTATCGCCAGCGAACCCACTCGCGAAACGCCTGGGAGTTCCAATCGACCTTTTGCGGAACTTCCTGGCCGGTCTCGCGGCGGTACACCTCACGTCCGTACGGGCCCACATCCCCGGCGGCCCATGGCAAACGGACACCGCGATTGGCGAACGGAGTGGCATCGAACCAGAAGCCGTCGAAGTCCGCCATGCGAATGTGTTCGGCCAGGAAGCGACCCTTCCACTCGCGGTAAGGAGACAGGAAGCTCTGCCAGCGCTTGTCGGGCTTGACGCCGCGACCGTCCTCGATGGGATAGAGTTTCCACTGCTCCATCCGGCCTTCGAGGTCCCGATCTTCGGGTTCGCTCAGTTGCTGGAGCGCCAGGACGAGCATCCCCTTGCGGTGGGCCTCCTGGATGAGCCGCGCAAGCTGGTCCTGTGGGATCTCGGGATTCCGGGCGACCATTGTGGAGGGGTACCAGATGCCTTTCCAGGTGACGCCTGCGGACCAGACCTCCGCTCCCATGCCGGCCACCAGATCCACGACCTCTTCGACCGTGCGGCCGTAGAATGGCACGGCCGGCTTCTGCTTCTTTTCGACCGGGTCGTAGGCGAGGGGCCGCATGGGATCAAAGTAGATGCGGCAGACGCGCTTTTCAAATGGCAGTCCCGCGGAGGGCTGCGCCGGAGCCACGCGCCACGCCGCCAGAAAGGCGCCGATCGCCATCCAGTCGCGGCGCGAGGTGCCGGCCGGTTTATGTAGTCCAGAACGCATACAGATCGGCATTGCGCATCTCGATACGAAGTGTAGCCGGCTTGCCCACCCGCTCGCCGAGATCGCTGTCACGACGTAGAGGGCGCTCCCAGTTGATTCCATCCATGCTTTCGGCATAGCTGGGAAGGGTGACGAAGCCGACCCTGGTGTCGGAGCCGACCTTCACGTTGGGATAGTGTGAATTGCTGGGCGTCGAGATGTAGAACATCTGATCTCCCGTCGAGATCCACTGAGAGCCCTGTTGCGCGCGCTCCAACACGCGGGCGGCTGGATCACGGCGTTGATGCGGGCCGAGGGCTCAGCGTCCGCCGCCACGCCGCTCAATAAGCCCAAGGCCAAACACAGACACGTCCTCGTTCCGTTCCCCACGCTTCCGTTCTCCTCTTTATTTGGCAGCCGAAGGCGATGGGGCCCCGGCACGAATGCCTACTTCTTCCAGGTAATCCTGCCTGTTGTGGCTGCGAAGTTCGGTGGAGCGCCGCAACGCGACCTGCGCCTTGGCCGCCTCGTTCAGTTTCCGGTACGCCAGGAAGAGCTGGTAGTGTACCGAGCCGTCGGTGTCGGAAGGAGCGGCCTTCTCGAGTTCCAGCACGGCCTCGGCAGTCCGGTCCTCGATTGCCAGCGCCCTGCCCATGACGCCGTAGGACTGCAGCAACTTGGGGTCGATGCTGGAGGCGCGGCGGGCATGCTCGTACGCACGCCGGGAATCCTTCAACGCGAGATAGCAGCGCGCGATGTTGAGGGTGGCGGATGCGTCGCGCGGATCCTGAGCGATCACCTTTTCAAATTGGGCGATGGCGGCCTGAAGCTGGCCGTCTTTCATAAAGGCCTGGCCCAAGCCGAAGACGAGCGCGCGGTCGTTCGGCTTCTGTGCCAACGCCTTGGTGTAATGGGCGATGGCGTCGCTCGAGCGGCCCTGTTCCATTGCCAACTCGGCGTTCAACTGGTGAACCCGGTGCGAGTCCGGCGCAAGGTCGACCATGCGCCGCATCGCTTCCTGGGCGGTGCGCTCGTAGCAGCGGCCGAGCCAGTAAGCTGCTTGCGGATCGTTGGGGTGTGCGCGCAGCAGGTCGAGGAATCGCGAGGCGGCAAGCTCGACGTTTCCCGCCTCGAACAAGGTCACGGCGTTCCGCTGCGCTTCGCCGTTCGCCGCAGCAGGGTCGGACTGGCCCAGCGCGCGATAGTAGTTTTTCGCCGTCTCCGTGGCTCCCTGTTCTTCGAAGCTGCGGGCGAGAATCAGGTTGCGATAGTGCTTCCCCTCCGTGGGATGGCCAGCCGCCTTCTCCATCCACACGCGCGCGAGGTCCATTGAGACTTTGCTGAGGCTGTACCAGGCTTCCATCGTGTTCGGCTCCAGACGAACCGCTTCGCGCAATTGCTCGAGCGCAAGCTGGCGATCTCCCCGCGCAACCAGGCCGCTGGCGAGCAATCTGCGAATCAAGGCGTTGGCAGGCTGCGAGCGCGCACATTTCTCCAGATAGGGCACCGCTTCCGCGCCCCGCCCCTGGTCGATGCGCAAACGGCCCAGAAACAGGTTCGGGACGAACAGATCCGGCGCACGATGGAGGGCCCGTTCAAACAACTGCGCGGCCGCGTCGAACTTCTTCTGAAAGTAGAGCGACAAGCCGAGATTGCTGGCCAGTTCGGCGACATCGGGCTCCAGACGAAGCGCGGCTCCGTATTCCTGCTCGGCCGCCGCCCAATTCCTGGCCGCCAGCGCCGTTGCGCCCGCGCGTGCGTGGGCCGCCGCCGCGTCGCGATCCTGCGCGCCCGCCGCCACGTGGAGGGAAAGCATCAGAGCGGCTACCGTCCGCGGCCTCATCGCGCCTCCAGACTGGACGTGGCGCCCGCCAGCATCCGGAGCTGCAATTGCTCCGCCTCGCCCGCTTTCAATTCCTGAAATCGCCGCATCATGGCGGAAGCCCGCTCCGGTTCCTTCCGGCGCGTGTAGATGCGGCCCAGCGCGTAGTAGGCGCGGGCAAGGTCCGGCGCCAGGGCGGCGGCCTTTTCGATCGCCTCGATGCCTTCCTGTCCCTTTCCGGTCTCGTCCAGAGTCAACCCGAGATTCAAATAAGCTTCGGCCAGTTTCTGGTCGCGTTCCAGCGCCGCGCGAAACTCGGCCGCCGCTTCCTCCATACGTCTTTGGCGGCGCAGATGCAGGCCATAGTAGTAGTGGAAAAGCGCATTGGAGGTATCAAGCGAGAGCGCGCGGCGGTAATGCTGCTCTGCGGTCGAGGATTCACGCGTCGTCGTCAGGCACATCGCGAGAAGCAGGTGGATGGGGCCCTCGGCGGGCGCCATCGAAATCGCTGCGCGCAAAGGCGCGACCGCGACGTCGTGCCGGTCGAGCATGTAGTTCGCCAATCCCACAAGGTACGGATGTTGCCAGCCCGCGGCCACTTCCTGAACCTGCCGTGCCCGCTCCAGCGTGTCGAGCGCTCGCAGGCGTCCCGCCTGGCCCTGCTGCAACTGCACCTTGACGAGCCGGAGCCAGCCCATCTTGTTTTGCGGGCTGAGCTTCAGGCCCGTGACCATGGCCGCCTCCGACTTGCCGGCCTCACCCATCTCGGCATACGCCCAACCGAGCGATAGCAGCAAACCTGCATTCGCGATTCCGGCGTCGCGTCCCTGTTCGAGCCTGCGCGCAAGCGCCGGAGCGTCGCCTTTGGCCATCAAGAGCTGGCTCAGCGGTTGCAGAATGTCGGCCCGCTTCATATCGCCGCCGTAAGCTCGTTCCAGATGACGTTCAGCGCCGTCAAGGTCGTTGTTCCGCAGGCGCACCATCCCCAGCACGTAGTTCGCTTGAACAGAGCCGGGATCGAGCTGCAAGGCCGCTTCGAAATTCGTAGCCGCCTCCTCATCGCGACGGAGATGGTAGCTCGCCATGCCCAGCAGGATGCGGCCGTCGAGCGACTTTGGGTCCGCGGCCACCGCGGCGCTCAGCTCCCGATACGCCTCTTCCAGCCTGCCGTCGTCCAGGAGCCGGTAACCACGCGCCAGCCGCTGTTCCACGTCCGCACCAGCCGCCTGCCACGCCGCCAGCCCCAACACCGCGATGAGGAATCGATTCATCCGCTCTCCGCATCCGGATCAGACAAACTGGAACGCATAAATGCGCATGGATTTGAAGCGGAAGTGAATGCGCACCGGCTTGCCCGCCCACTCGCCCAACTCGGCTCCCCTCGTCCAGCGAACCGCACCGTTCAGTTCGTCCGCCGTGATTGGAGCATTGTCGTCGAAACCGTAGCCCGGGAGGACAGCGTCCTCCTTGTACTTGCCCCGCGCCGCGCTTTCGGCGGATCGGATGCCGACCCCCACCATCTGCACGCGAAGCTGCGGATCGGGGCCTGTCGGCTCCGCATTCACTACCAGGCGGCGTCCGGAGAACAGCAGCGGCCGCGTGGCAAACGTTCCCTCTTCGGCCCCCGCCTCGATGCCGACGATCCGGTCCCGCGGGAACACGACGCGGCACATCCCCGACACCACCTGCGATGCGCGCGTTTTCACGTTCCGAAGCGCGCCGCTGTGCGGCCCGTTGCCGCTGCGGTAATAAAGCGCGAGCTGGTCGCGGCCGGCGGGCAGGAAACCCGGCGCCACCGAGATGATGAAGTCGTCGAAACTGCCCGGCTCGCCGAGCGGGATGAACGTCTCGCGAGTCGGCCGGAACCACGTTTTGTTGTCCCGGCTTACCGCCACGTTTACATGGAATGTTCCTTCGCGCTTGTGATAGGCGGACGGGAACATGAAGTGCGCGTGGTCCGCCTCCGGGTAGCGCGAGTAGGGCTGGTTGTACAGCTCCACGTTGAAGCCGTCCTGGAAATCGGGAGCGATGGCGAGCTCGGGGTAGGTCCAGATCTTGTAGTCGTCGGACTCCATTCGCCCGATGGCACGGCCACGGCGCGCGGGAATCACCCGGTGTTCGCCGGCCTCCAACCCTCCGTACTTCGCATTTTTGTAGCGGATGTAAGCGACGTACTTCCGCAGCTCCGGATCGTACACGGCGACGTTCTGCGAGTCCATGTACGAGCCGAGAAAGATCTGCTGATAGCGAGTCCACCCGATGCCGTCGCTCGAATAGGCGCCCCGCATCACACCGGCTTCCGCGTAAAAGGGCAAACCGTAGTTCGGGTAGACCTGGTCGGTGTCCCAGACCGGGAAGAACATCTTATAGCGCTCTTGCGGAGAGGCGATCGGGTCAATGAATACGCTGCCGAGCTCGAGCCCGCCGATGCTGGGGCCGCCCGCGAAGACGACGTTGTTGTTCTTCGATCCGTTGACATCGATCTGGTTGACGACAGGCTTGCGCCAGGTAAGGCCGTCGTCGGACTCGGCGTAGGAAACAAACAGGCCCTTTCTTGATTTGTGGCTGGCGTTGTACCACAGCCGGTATCGGCCGCCGTCGTAGAGTGCGCACATCCAGGCCGGCATGGTTTCCGACGGCTGGTCGGCAACAAGCAGGTTGCGATAAGGGTCCTTGCGGACCTTTCCAACCGTCCAGCGGATGTTGAACGGGTAGTCTTCAATGCCGGCGCTGCCCATCGCGACAAGGAAATCGTCGAAGAGCAACTGCCGCCGGGACCCGACATCGATCTCCACAGTGGGCGCGACGGAGCGCGCCGCGGGCGGAGCCAGCAGTCCTAACCCCGCTCCGCCCGCGCATTGGAGAATGCCGCGCCTTGAGATCTCCCGCGTCAAAACTCCACCTTCACCGCAAACTGTATCGTCCTGGGCTGCACCGCCGCATCGACGTTCAGGATCCTGCCGAAATCGCCCGGGCTGTTGGAATTGGCGCCGGGGTTGGCAAACTTGTGCCGGTTGAAGATGTTGTAAAACTCGCTGCGGAACTGAAGGTTGAGCTTCTCGGTAAGCATGAATCGCTTGATCACGGAAAAGTCCTCGGTGTAGTAGCCGCAGCCTCGGAAGTCGGGGATGGTTCGCGATGAGGTTGGGATGCTGAACCGGTCATTGTTGCGGAAGGCGGCCGGGTTCAGATGCCGCGACCCTCCAATGATCACGTTGCCACAGCCGTCCAGCCTGGCCGGCGTCCCGGCCACGCGGTCCGGGCGCACGGCGCGGTTGAAAATCGGCACGATATTGCCCCCCGAGATGGCGACAATTCGCCCGCTCTGGTAGCGCTGGGAACCGCTCACCTGCCAGCCGCCGGCAATGAGGTTAACCGGCCGCGAGATTCCGCTGGCGTACTTCTTGCCCCGGCCCACGGGCAATTCATACACCCAGGCCATCGTGAGCAGGTGCAGGGCGTCCCCTGGCTCGATCGCCTTCTCCAGTTCGAGATTGGCGATGTCGGCGGACGAGCCGCTCCCGAATCCGCTGCCCCCGATGTTGCTCAGGTTCTTCGAGAGCGTGTAGCTGGTGAGCAGGTGAAGCGGCCCAGCCGTGCGGTTCAGCTTTGCCTGCAGCGCATGGTATTTCGACATGCCTGCCGAGGCGAATCTGGTGGTGACATCCAGGTACTGCGGGAACGGCCGCAACGCCTGTCCCACCGTTCCTCGAAAACCCGCATACGGTGCGCGGATGCCCGCCGCCACCGCCGCGGGAGAATCAAACGGCTGGGTCAGCAGCGAGCCGAGGGAAAGGACGCTGGTGGGCAACTGGTTGATGTTGTCCAGGTTGGCCGGCAGCCGCGTCCCCTTCTGGCCAACATAGGCCATATCCAGGAAGAATTTCGAGGGCAACTGGCGCTGTATGCTGAACGTCCACTGCCCCATATACGGCTCCGCGCCGGAGTTCGGATCCCAGTAGTTGATGCCTGCATTGAGCAGTTGGGTGGGATCGGTGATCGGCAACTTCCGCGATTCCCTCGGTAGCCCTGTCACGAGTGATGCCGCTGGGCTGAGGCCGTTATCCGGCGAGAAGAGATTGATGCCCAAACCAGCCAACCCGATCTGGAACGGTTCGCCGCCCACATTGCCGCCCATCGCCGTCGAGTTGCCGAAGGCGAACGTAATCCCATAGCCGAGACGAAGCACCGTTTTAGGATTGAGCGAATAGGCGAATCCCACCCGCGGTGCGAACTGGAAGCGATTGCCCGTCACTCCCGGAAAGCTCCGCTGCCCGTTGCGTCCCGGACCGTTGCCCAGAAACAGCAGCGCTCCGGGCCGCCCCGCGGCGCCCGGATTGGGCAGGCTGGGATCGAAGCCCGATAGCAGGTCGTCCTCCTCAACTGTCGGGAAGGGCAAGTTATAGCGAACGCCGTAGTTCATTGTCAGCTTTGGGGTGATCTTCCATTCATCCTGGGCATACAGGGCCACCGCGGTCCGAAGATACCCCACCTTGTTTTGCGGCCCGTTCAACTCCACCCGGTCCGCCAGGCCAAGCAGCATGCTCGCGAACGGATCGCCGGTTCTAGGCGCCAGATTCAGAGACGTCTGCGTGCTCGAAAACGTGAAGAAGCCGGACGATGCAAATCGATCCAGGATGTAATCCTTGCGCGCGTCGAAGCCGAACTTCAATGTGTGTTTGCCGCGCAGGTACGATAGGTTGTCGCCAAACTGATACATCCATTGGTTCTGACCGCGGTTAATCCCTTCGCCCCACCGCTGGCAGCCGAAAAGGGCTCCACCCGAACGCCAATAATTCTGTCCCGGTCCGATGGTGCGGAAGGTGGGGCTGCCGCGCGGCCAATACTGATCGAGGTTGGGAATGCCCATCGGATTCGACACGCCGCCAAGGTCCTCGCCATTCGGGCCGCACGTGGACGCCTGGCCGAGCTTCGTATAGGCGAAGATTCCCTCGTTGATCAGGTGCGCGCCCATCGTCCAGGTGTGGCGGGCTCGAATACCGCCGCCGCTTCGCACGTTTACGCTCTGGGGCGCCTTGCCGCCATAGACTTGGCCGGTATCTTCCGAGCCCGTGTTCGAACTCCGCATCCACCAGTAGCTGAACGAGAACCGCTGGTGGTCGTTGAGGTTGTGATCTCCTTTCGCGCTCCAGTTCTTCTCGTCCTTAGGCCCCTCGGTGTTGGCGGCGTAATTCTGAAAAAAAGTGATGCCCTGCCGGTTCGGCGCCGCGATGTACGGCAGCCAGAAGCGCGCCTGAGGCACGATCCGCGCCTCCGGAATCACATTGCCCGCAAAAGGCTGCCTGGTTTCGCGCCCAGTGGCGGGATCGGCAGCGGCGGTGGCCGGATCATAGATAGGGATTGGACCTACGTCCGGCCGCATCAGTATCGAGAAATCGCCGCGCTTCATGTCCGCGGTCGGCACCGTGTACGTCGGCGAAGTGGGGGCGGCTCCCTTGAAGATGTAGCGCTCGAACACTCCGTAGAAGAAGGTGCGATTCCGTCCGTTGTAAACCCTGGGAATGATCAGCGGCCCACCGCCGGCGAAGCCGAACTCATTCATCCGCTGCTTCGCCTTCAAACCCTTGAAGAAGTTCCTCGAATCGAGCGCGTCGTTTCTCATGAATTCGTACGCCTTGGCGTGAAACTCGTTGGTGCCGGATCGCATCGTAAAGTTCTGCACCGCCATGCCGTTGCCATACTCGGGTGCGGGAATCACCGTCTGCACCTTGAACTCTTCCATGGATTCGTAGGGCGGCGCATTGGTCTCGATCACACCGCCGTTGATGGCGCCCGTGGCGGCACCCCCGTCGATCAGCACTTCATTCATCAGCGATGGAGCCCCGTTGAACCGCTTGCCCCAGAGATTGTCCGGATCCGCCGCTCCGGTTCCTGGCGTCAGGCTGAGAAACTGTTCGATTTGACGCCGTCCGGTCCCGGACACCGAACGCGAGGTGATCGACAGTGGTAGATCAAGGTAGAGCTTTTCGGTCAGCGGCGTGCTCACCTCCGCGCTCGTCGTGTTGAGCAGACCGATCTGGCCGGAAACCGTTACCGATTCCGTAACGGCGCCGACCTCCATCAGGATAGTCACGGTAGTCGTGGAGCCTGTCAGCACGGTAACCGAGTCTCCAACAAACTTCTTGAAGCCTTGTTTTTCCGCTTCCAGGCGATACACACCCGGGGTCAAATTGCCGAAGCGATAAGCCCCGGCAGAGGTGGGCGTGGCGGATTGCCTTAAGCCACGTCGCAAGTCCGTGATAACGATCCGCACGTCAGGGACAACCGCTCCCGAGGCATCGACCGTAGTTCCCGAAATCGCTCCCAGGTTGCCTTGCGCGCTGACCGGCTGTCCGATCGAAAGGGCGACTGCGATGACCGCCGCCGCTTGTAGTATTCCTTTTGTTTGCACGTGACTCTCCTTTTGAGCGTCGCCCGACCGCCAGCCGGCCAGTGAAGGTGCGGGAATTCTAACATCT
>JBJXGR010000622.1:0-23960 GCA_046160045.1 Bryobacteraceae bacterium | reverse complement strand
GACCACGAGTCCCATGATTCCGAGGAAGACGGGCTCGATCAGCCGCATGCCGGTCGCGATCACGTGTGCGTTGTCTTCGTCGAGCCAGTCGGCCACAAATTCGACCGACTCGGCCAGGCGCCCGTGCTCTTCGCCGGTCGCGATCGCGGTCGCCACGATCGGCTCGACCAGCGACGAATTCGCGAGCGTGCGCCCGACGCGTCCGCCGCCCGAGACGGCCTCGCGCACGTCGTCAATCAGGCGCGTGAAGACGGCGTTGCGCGCGACGGCCCGCGCATGCTCGATGCTTTCAAGCAGCGGCACATGCGAGCGCAGCAGCGATGACCAGACGCGCAGGATGCGGGCCATTGTCAGGCGCGCGATGAAGCGCCCGATGAGCGGCATGCGCAGCAGCGTCAGGTCGACCTTGCGGCGCAAGGCGGGCACGCGCCAGATTGCGATCACGAGCGCGAGCGGCGCCAGCGCGATGACGACGATGGCCGGCCAGAATTGCAGCGCGAGGTCCGCGGCGGTCAACACGATTTCGGTCATCAGCGGCAGCTTTGCGCCGAGCTGCGTGAACAGCACGCGGAAGCGCGGCACGACGAACAGCACCATGACGAGCACCGTGCCGACCGTCATCAGCGTCAGTATTGCCGGATACGTCAGCGCGGCGATCAGCGTGCGGCGCACTTGCTGCTGCTGCTTGCCCAGCTCGCTCAAGCGCGCAAAGGCCATCGGCAGGCTGGCCGAGGCTTCGCCGGCGGACACGAGGCTGCGAAACACAGACGGAAACAGCTGGGCGTGTGCCTCGAGCGAGGAGACCAGCGTCGATCCCTGCTCGATCTGCCCGCGAATGTCGTGCACGACGCGCCGAAACGACGGCGCGCTGCACTGCGCCTCCGCCGCCTCCAGCGCCGTCACGAGCGGCGCCCCCGATTCGAGCATCATTTTCATCTGGCGCGTGAAGATCAGGACGTCGGTTACGCGCGGCTGCCGCCAGCGCGCCATCAGGGTCGTGAGCGGCGCGCGCACGCCGCCGCCGACGTGCGGCGCGAGGCGCAGCACCGTCAGCCCGCGCTGTCGCAGCGCATCGAGAGCCTCACTGCTCGTGAGCGCTTCGATGCGATCCGACACCAGGTCGCCGCTGTCGCGCATGGCTCGGAACGTGAATTCCATCGCTTACGCTCCCGCGCCCACGGCGACCGGCTCATCCTGCCGCTCGGCGCGCGTCCGACCCTCGGACTCGGCGTGCGTCACACGCAGCACCTCTTCGAGCGTCGAGAAGCCGGCCTGCACCATCCGCAGGCCCTCCTCGCGCAGCGGGCGCCAGCCGTCGCGCCGCGCCAGTCGCCGGATGGCCTCCTCGTCGACGCCGCGCTGCAGCGCCTCGCGCACGGGGTCGGTGACCTCGAGAATCTCGTAGATGCCCGCGCGCCCGAGAAAGCCGCTGTCGTGGCAGCGCCCGCAGCCTTCGCCCTTGAAAAACACGCGCGACGAGTCGCCGACCCAGCCGGCGTCGGACAGCGCCGACTCGGACGGAAAGTACGACGTGCGGCAATGCGGGCAAATCTTGCGCGCCAGTCGCTGGGCGACCACGCCGTTTATCGCCGTGGCCAGCAGGTACGGCTCGGCCCCCATGTTCATCAGGCGCGTGAACGCGCCGGGGGCGCTGTTCGTGTGCAGCGTCGAAAGCACCAGGTGCCCGGTGAGCGCGGCCTGAATGGCCACGCGCGCCGTCTCGACGTCGCGAATCTCGCCCACCATGATCACGTCCGGGTCCTGGCGCACGATGTGGCGCAGGCCGGAGGCGAATGTCAGCCCGATCTGTGGATTGACGTGAATCTGGTTGATTCCGTCCATCTGGTATTCCACGGGATCTTCGATGGTGATGATCTTGCGGTCGGGAATGTTGATGCGCTTCAGCGCGGAATAGAGCGTGGTCGACTTGCCGCTGCCGGTAGGACCCGTGACCATGAAGATGCCGTGCGGAAGCGACGTGAAGTGCTCCATGCGAGACAGCATGTGCTCGTCGAATCCCAGGCGCCGCAGGTCGTAGAAGTCGCCTGCGGAGCGATCGAGCAGACGCATGACCACGCTTTCGCCATAAAGGGTAGGCAAGGTCGAAACCCGGAGGTCGACCTCGCGGCCCAGGGTCTTGACCTTGATGCGGCCGTCCTGAGGAAGGCGGCGTTCGGCGATGTTCAATTTGGCCATCAGTTTCAACCTCGACGTGATGGCCGCCTTCATGTCGCGAGGCGGCATGTCCTGGTTGAACAGAACACCGTCGATGCGAAACCGGATGCGGAACTCTTTCTCGAACGGCTCGATGTGGATGTCGCTGGCGCGCTTCTCCACCGCCTGGGCGATCATCGTGTTCACCAGGCGGATCACCGGCGCTTCACTAGCCATGTCGCGCAGATGTTCCAGGTCCTCCTGGTCGGGCCCGCCCTCGATCAGGGATTCAGCGGGCTTCTCCGCTTCCTCGTAGTATTTTTCCAGCGCGTCATGGATTTCCAGTTCGGACGAGAGAAACGGGCGGACCGTCAGGCCGGTGCACGCACGAACCGCCGAAAGGGTCTCGAAATCGAGCGGGTCGGCCATGGCCAGGCAGAGCACGCCTTCGTCCACCGACAGAGGAAAGATCCGGCTCTGGCGGAGGAACCGCGGCGCCAACCGCTCCGTCTCGGGCGTCACCGGCGGAGGCTGATCCAGTGAAGCCAAGGGCAGATCCAATTGGGAAGACAATGCGGCCAGGAGGTCGCGCTGGGCGATGAAGCCAAGATCGATCAGGATCTTGCCGAGCTTGTCGCCGCGCTCCTTCTGAAGTTCCAGCCCTCGGTCCAGGTCCTCTGGTTGGAGTTGCCTGCGTTCGATGAGAATTTCGCCCAGTCGCATATCAATGTGCCGCCAGGCGACGTCGTCGCCCGGCGCGTTCCGCATCAAGAACAGCCGCGACCTTCTGAGCCGCGACCGTAAGGGAGCGGTGGCGCCTGCCTTATCTGGCGCCCGGTGCCCAGAGCCACCACTCGCTGACGGGTCTGTGAACAAGCCGACGGCAAGCCACCCCTCGCTGACGCTCGCGGCTCCGTATCTCCGGGCGCCACTTCGTCAGAATTCTTGAATCTTCAAAACCTGCTCGAGCGGCGCTCGATGCAACTGGACATCCAGCAGCTTGCCGCGCTCCGCCTGCATCAGAATCTGGGAAGGCAGACCGCTCGTGTTCTCATACGAACGATACAGCAGGCGCACGCCGAGGACGATCTGCTCCTGCGACGGTACTTCGTCGAGCGACGCCGCCGAGGCCAGCATCATCTGCCGCATCCGGTCCCTCAGTAACGGCAGCCGCTCTTTCTTGCGCTGATAGACCTGAGCGATCTCCTCCTTGCTGATCGATTGCTTGAACGGGTTGATCGATGGCCCGGTGGCCAGGGCCACTTCCGCCGTGAACACCGCGCCATACCTTTCCAGGTACAGACCCCGGGTCTGACCGAGCAACAGCATCGGATCGTCGGCCATGGTGGCGATCTTCTGGTCGAAGTTCTTCTCCATGGCCTCGATCGCCGCCCGCTTCACCCGCTGCTTGATGGGCGGCATCATCGAGGCGGCGCCGGGGAGGGGCAGGGCCTCGATCGCCGCCCGTTTCACCCGCTGCTTCGGTGGCTGAGCCTGTGCAATCAAACCAGCCGCCACCACCAGCAAGACCAGCAACACACGCTTCATGGTCGATCTCCCAAGAGGTAGCTGGCGCGATAGACCGAGGTCAACCGTCGCGTCATAAAGGCCAGTTCGTCCTCCATCGCCTTGACGTCGCGCAGGCGCTGCGCCTCGAACCGTTGCTCGACCGCCTTCACGATCCGGCTGGTTTCCTGCTTGTGCCGCTCGTCCGCGGCGGCCACCGCCTTGACCACTGCCGTTTGCACGTCGCGAGCCAACTCCGCCCGCAACGCGCTGACATCCACCGCCGGCGCTACGGCCACCGGCGCCGCGGGCCGGTACGCGTGGGCCAGCAGCGCGACCGACAACAGCGCCGCCGAAGCAAACCCCAGCCGGGGCCCGGACGACCAAAACGCCATCCAATGACGCTTCCACGCCGAGGGCTCATACACCCGGTCCGAAACGAACGCCACTCGCTGCGGGATCTCCTCATCCCGTAGCGCCAGCAGGGTCTCGCGGGTCGCCTGTAGGCTGGTGAGTTCCTCGCGGCAACCCGTGCAACCCCTCACATGCGACTCGGTCAAGGCCCGGTCGGCCTCTTTCAGTTCGCCAAAGAAATAGTCCCGCAAATCAAACGGTGCGCAGCTCATGCCATTCCTCGCGTCTGGGCCGGAGCGAGATCCGCCTTCAACAATTCCAGCGCGGCATACAGTCTCGACTTCACCGTCGAGACCGGCGCGCCCACGATCTCGGAAATCTCCTCGAACTTGAACCCCTGGTAGACCTTCAACAGGACGGTCTCCCGCTGGTCGGGCGAGAGGCGGCCGAGCGCCGTGGCCACTGCCAGCGACAACTCGATGGGGAAGACCCCGGTACCGCCCACGGTGATGGCCGAATCCGAACGCTCCGGGACTTCATCGTCCGATTCCGGCCGCCGCTTGCGGAACAGCGAATACGCCTCATTATGAGCAATCCGGAACAACCAGGCGGTAAACCGTGCCGGGTCGTCCAGCTTGCGAAGATTCTGGTAGGCCTTCAGAAACACGTCCTGTGTCAGGTCCAGTGCATCCTCGCGGTGGCCCAGGATTCGCAGCAGGTAATTGTAGACGCGCTTCTCCCACCGGGACACCAGCAGGTTGAAGGCCTCGACGTCCCCTTTGCGTGACCTGGCGATGAGGTCAGTATCCTCCACCGCTCGGAAGATCAACGTTCCGGCTCCTGGGAATAAGACGCCGTCGTGTGGCAAAAAGACGAAATCACTGAGCGGCACCCCCAAACGGAGCCGCGACCGTGAGGGAGCGGTGGCTCGTGCGGGAGCGTCGACGGAGGCCTGCCACCGCTCGCTAACGCTCGCGGCTCAGTAGGCTCTTTGAGAACTTCCTGCCCCAACCCCCACTCTCCTTTCAGGTGACCTACCTGATCACGTTCTCCTGCTACGGAACCCACCTCCACGGAAGCGAACAGGGCTCGGTCGACCGCCGTCATAACATCCATGGCCATCCAGGGCTCGAACCTGACCGTGGCTGGAGGATCAAAGACCGTCAACGCATGGCGCAAACCCGATATCTGCTTGACCTCGTACGCGCCCACGCAGTCGTCGACGCCATTCTCGAAACCTGTTCGTTTCGGGGATGGAACCTGTTGGCCGCCCACGCACGCACCACTCACGTCCACACCGTGGTCGAGGCAGAAGCCGCTCCTGAGATAGTCATGAATACGTTGAAGTCGTATGCCAGCCGCCGTCTGAACATCAGTTTCGAAGAGTCTCGCGAGACCCGCCGCTGGTTGAGGCATGGGCGCACGCGGTATCTGTGGACCCGTGACGACATCTCGTCGGCGATTCGATATGTTGTTGAAGAGCAAGGTGCCTCCTTTGCCCTCTGGGTTGCCACGGACTTCTGAGCCGCGGCCGTCCCCAACAGAGCCGCGACCGTCAGGGAGCGGTGGCGAGCAGGATCGCACGATCACACCCATCCGCCACCGCTCCCTAACGGTCGCGGCTCTGAAGTCGCGGATGGTCGCGGCCTCCTACTTCTTCCGGCTCGCCAACAACCGCACCCGGCTGCGCCGGATATCCAGATCCCCTAACAGCGACTCCTCGACGATCGCCGCCTGCTCCTGCTGGTGACGCTTGTACGAACCCGTCGCCGGGCTCGCGCTCTCGGCCCGTCCGACATACTTGAGCTCCCGCCCCGTCGCGTCGAGCAGCGGCTGCACCGATTCCTTGACGAAGCGCCACGGTCCCATGTTCTTCGGCTCTTCCTGAGCCCACACCACGTCAGCTGTCACCGGGTACCGCAGCATCACATCATTCAATTCGCCCGACGGGAACGGATACAACTGCTCCAGGCGAATCAATGCCACATGATCCAACCCCTTCTCGGTCCGTCCCGCGAGCAGGTCGTAGTAGACCTTCCCCGAGCTGAGAACCAGCCGGGTCACCCGCTGCGGTTCGATGGCTCCGGTCTCGCCCATCACTTCGCGGAAACTGCCCGACACAAACTGATCGATCGGCGACGACACCTGCGGGTGCCGCAGCAGCGACTTCGGCGTAAAGATCACCAGCGGCTTGCGCACGCCGCGCCGGTCCGCGCCGCCGTACATCTGCCGCCGGAGCACGTGGAAGTACTGAGCCGCCGTCGTGCAGTTGACCACCTGCATGTTGTTCTGCGCGCACAACTGCAGGAAGCGTTCAATGCGGGCGCTCGAGTGTTCCGGCCCTTGCCCTTCAAAGCCGTGCGGCAGCAGCAGGACCAACCCGGTGGGCTGGTCCCATTTCTGCTCCGAACAGCAGATGAACTGGTCCAGCATGATCTGGGAGCCGTTGACGAAATCGCCGAACTGCGCCTCCCACAACACCAGGGTCAGCGGATCGCCCACCGAGTAGCCGAACTCGAAGCCGACCACGGCGTACTCGCTCAGATTCGAGTCGTACACCTGGAACCGCGCCTGGCTCTCGTCGATGTGGCGTAGAGGGATATAGCGTTTGGCCGTTTCGTAATCGTAGAAAATGAGGTGGCGTTGGCTGAACGTGCCGCGCCCGGAATCCTGGCCGCTCAGCCGCACCGGAGTGCCTTCCACCGCCAGCGAACCGAAGGCCAGCGCCTCTCCCAGAGCCCAATCCACCGTCCCGCCGGAGCGAATCACCTCGCGCCGCTTCTCGACGAAGCTCACCAGTTTCGGGTGCAGCCGGAAATCGGAAGGGAACCGGGTGATGCCGTCCAACACATTCGACAGCAGATCCTTCGAAATCGCAGTACGCGGGCAGAAGCCGCCCCATTCCTGCGGGGGGACCGCGGTGAGTTCCTGCGTCTGGAACCGATCCGCCCGCTTCTGGGCCGATTCAAACGCGTCCGAGAACCCTTTCGCGGCGCGCTTCCGCATGTCGGCGACTTCGTCCTTGGTGAGGACTCCTTCGCGCATCAAGCGCTCCGCATACAGCACCACGACCGACGGATGCTCTTTGATCTTGCGGTACAGGATCGGCTGCGTGTAGCTCGGATCGTCGCCTTCGTTATGGCCGTGGCGCCGGTAGCAGCACATGTCGATGACGACGTCCTTCTTGAACTGCTGGCGGAAGTCATAGGCGATCTGCGCCGCGCGGACCGCGGCTTCGGGGTCATCGCCGTTCACGTGGAAAATCGGCGCCTGCACCATCCGCGCCACGTCGGTCGAATAGGTCGTCGAGCGCGCTTCGCCCGGCAGGGTCGTGAATCCGATCTGGTTGTTGATGACGACGTGGAGCGTGCCACCGGTACGGTAGCCCGGCAGTTGCGATAACTGCAGCGTCTCGGCCACGACGCCCTGTCCCGCAAACGCCGCGTCTCCGTGCACCAACAGCGGGATCACCCGTTCCCGCTTCATGTCACCCAACCGGTCCTGCTTGGGACGCACAATCCCTTCCACCACCGGATCCACGGCTTCCAGGTGGCTCGGGTTGGGAGCGAGCGAAACCACCACCTCGCGCCCCTCGGTCGACATGCGAGTGGCGCTCGCGCCCAGGTGATATTTGACGTCGCCGGTGCCCTGCGTGCTGGCCGGATCGATGTTGCCTTCGAACTCCGAGAAGATCTGCGTGAGCGGCTTGCCGACAATGTTGGCAAGGACGTTCAACCGGCCGCGATGCGCCATGCCCATCACGACCTCGTGCACCCCCTGATTGGCGGCCCGGTCGATCAGTTCTTCCAGGATCACGACCGACGACTCCCCGCCCTCCACCGCGAAGCGCTTCTGCCCGACGAACCGCGCGTGGAGGAAGTGCTCGAACTCCTCGCCCTCGATTAGCTTCTTGAGAATCCGGACCCGGTGGTCGCGGTCGAGCGGCCAGTGGTTGGCCTGTGGCTCCATTCGGTGTTGCAGCCAGCGCTTCTCTTCCGGGCTGGCGATGTGCATGTAGACAATGCCGATCTTGCCGCAATAGGTCTGCCGCAACCGCTCCAGGATCTCGCGCAAAGTGGCTACCGGCCGGTCGTGTCCCAGGGCTTCCGACAGCGATTGCGTGTAGAACTCGCGGTCCAGATCCCAGATCGACAGACCGTAGGTGGCCGGATCGAGATCCGGATGATACCCGGGTTCGGAGCCGAGGGGGTCGATGTCGGCGATCACGTGACCCCGCACGCGGTAGGCGTTGATCAACTGCACCACCGCGGCTTCCTTGGCATGCTCCTCGTGGCGCGACATCAGCCCGCCGCCCGACAGGCTGGCGCCGCGGTCCGGCGCCCAACTCACGGGGCGATGCGGCATCTTCAGGTCGGCGAATACTTTCTCGTAAAACTGATCCTTGCCCTCCAGAAGATCCTGAACCTTGCCGAGGAACATCCCCGATTCCGCCCCTTGAATGATGCGGTGATCGTAGGTACAGGTCATCGTCATGACCTTGCTGATTCCCAGCGCCGCCCGCATTTCCGGCGCAACGCCCTGGAACTCCGGCGGATAGTCGATCGCGCCCACGGCGATGATGGCGCCCTGGCCCGGCATCAGCCGCGGGATCGAACCCATCGTCCCAACCGTACCCGGGTTGGTCAGGGAAATGGTCGTCCCCACGAAGTCGTCCGGCATCAGCCGGCCCTTGCGCGCGCGGGCAATCAGGTCGTCGAACGCCAGTACGTACTGGCGGAAGTCCATCGTGTCGGCCCTCTTCATATTGGGCACCACGAGGTTCCGTGTGCCGTCCTTCGCCTCGACATCGACCGCAATCCCCAGGTTCACGTGAGGCCGGATCACGCGGCACAACTCGCCGTCGTGTTCGACAAACGCGCTGTTGATATTGGCGTTGGTCTCGAGAGCCTTGACGATCGCCCAACCGATCAGGTGCGTGTAGGAGACCTTGGCGAGGCCGACCTGCACGCGGCGCTGGTTGATGATGAGGCGATTCTCATCGACGATCTTCACCGGGATCGTACGCTGGGACGTTGCGATGGGCAACGCCAGGCTGAGATCCATGTTCGCGGCGATCTTCGCGGCGATCCCCCGCAGCGGAACCAGTTGTTCATCCGGATTCAGCTTGACGGCCAGGGCCGACGCCTTGGTCACCGAAGCCGCCGGCTGCGCCAGGGGAGCCGCCGTCGCCTTGACCGGTTCGGGCGTTTTTGGCTGGGCCGGCGCGCCGCTCTCGAATACTTCCTTCCAGCTATCGTCCACCGCGCGGCGGTCGTGCAAGTACCGCTGATACAGTTCGTCTTCCAGCCAACTGTTGATATCGACTTTCGCGTCTGCCATGCCGAGTTGATTCGAGCGCGGTGTCTTTATGGAAACCGGCCGCCCTTACACTCACGCCATGAGACACTTAGCCCTCAAAGCCCGACTGTAAGAGAGCGGGCATCGGACTGCCTCCGCACTCTCCCTTGTCACTATCATACCGGACGGCTCGAGTGGCCATGGGCGTTCTGGGGTTCCTGTTCGATGAGAAAGTCCGCGTGCCGGAAGACGTCTCCCTCATCAGCTTCGACGGCATCGCCGGCTCCGAATTCACTCACCCCAGCCTGACGACGATCTCTACGCCCCTATTCGAGATCGACCGGAGCGCCTTTGAATTGCTTGCGGGCCCGATGGCGGGCCGGTTCACCGAGCTCCAAAACGTGGTGCTGCCGGTCCGCATGGTCTCGCGGGAATCGGCCGGTGTCGCGCGCCGGGAACGGCCGAGCTGAGTCAGTCGACCAGCCTCTCGGCATTGCCGAACGCGAGGAACACCACGATCCCCGCCGCGCTCACGGCCGCCGTCAGCCAGAACGCCGAAGGCCAGCCGAAACCCTTCACCAGGTAGCCGATCACCACCGGAGCCAGGATTCCGGCCACGTTGGCAATTGCGCTTTGAAGGCCAACCACTGTCCCCGCATATCGAGGTGCGATATCGAGCGAACTGCTGGCATAAACCGGGGTCACTGCCGTGAGCAGGAACATGGCGATGCACAGCGCAGCCACGGTGGTCGCCGGTCCGGGAGCCAGCGGCACCGCCAGCAGGACCGCCGCCGACAAGGCGTAGGGTACGAGAAAGGCCTTCCGCACCGCCGTGCGATTGTGACCCTTGGTCAGACGGTCCATCAGGGAGCCGAACAGGTTCGTGCCCGCCAGCGCGCAGACGAACGGCGCAGCCGAGCCAAAGGCCATATTCGTCAGGGAGAACCCCCGCTCGTTGGCCAGATACGTCGGCAGCCAGGTGATCATGACGTAGGCAAACCAGTTGGACGAGAAATGCAGAATCCACACGGCCCACAAAGGCGCAAGGCCTAGCAGCCGGCCCCAGGGCACCGTCTCCACCTTCGGCAGCGACGGACGCGACGCCACGATGTAAGCCATCTCGTCCCGGCCAACCGCGGCGGACTCTTCCGGCCGGTCGCGCGCGCCCAACCACCAGAATGGCAACCACACCAGGCCGAGGAACGCGAAGACATAGAAGATGGCGCGCCACCCCCACACGCTCAGAATGGCCGAGGCTACCGGAAACGCCACGATCGAGCCCGCATAGCCTCCGCTCCAGCAGAATCCCGTCACCCGCGAGTATTCCTGCTGCGGGAACCATCGCACCAGCACGCTGTTCATCGCCGGGAACACGCCACTCTCACCGAGGCCCATCAGAATCCGCACCGCCACCATCGCCGCGAGCGATGTCGGAAGGGGCGTCAGCGCAGTAAACAGGCTCCACCACAGGATGCTGATCGCGAACATCCGTCTCGGCCCCAGGCGGTCCGTCAGGCGGCCGACCGGGATCATGAACCCGGTGTAGCCGATGAAGAATCCGGTGAACGCCCAGCCCAATTGAGCTGTGTCCCAGCCGTATTCGCGCAGCAGGGTGGGCGCGGCCACGGAGAGATTGACGCGATCGCAGTACGCAATCACCAGCGCGACAAAGCAAAGCAGCGCGACGTCGACCCGCTTCGGCCAGGGCAGCCGGCGCGACGGAACCAGCGCCGGAGGCAGCCCGGTCCGCATTGGTCAGTCCTCCTTGATCGCCGCCAGCTTTTCCTTGTATGCGGCAAAGAGCACCGAGAAGTCTCCCGAATACAGAAGAAACCGCACTCCGTGCCGGCGCGCCTCTTTCAGGATCCACACATCGGCAGTCTGGATCCCGGCCGAAATCCCGTTCGCGCCGCAGGCCGCGGCCACCCGGTCCACCGCCCTCCAGAACTCCTCCGAACGGAATTGCTCGGCGATCCCCATCGATATTGAAAGATCGTACGGCCCGATGAACAGGACGTCCAGACCCGGTGTGGCCGCGATCGCTTCCACGGCATCCAGTCCTTCCCGGCTCTCGATCTGAAGGACCGCCATCGTCTCGCGATTGGTTTCGGCCATCATCTTCACGGGGTCGCCCCACTCGAGATTCGTCATGATGCTGTGCATGCCGAACCCTCGGATGCCTTCCGGCAGGTACTTCATGGCTCGAACCGCGTCCATCGCCTCCTGCGCCGAATGCACGCGCGGGACGATGATGCCCATGGCCCCGCAATCGAGCGTCCGCGTGATCAGGGCCGGCTCGTTCTGCGTCACACGCACCAGCGCCGGGATTCCGAAGTCGCGCGCCGTCCGGCAGATCGCCCTGATGTCGTGGTAGTTCGCCGCCTGGTGCTCGGTGTCGATGAAGAACAGGTCCAGTCCTGCTTTCGCGAGCACGACCGAAATCTCCGGGTCCAGGCAATACTCGACGGAGGTCCCGTAGACGCACTCCCCGGCCTGGAGCCTCGCTTTTGCTGGATTCGTTTGCATGGGTTCAGGCCGCCGCCGCCATCGGCAATCCCGTGATGCGGCGCGCCTCTTCCGCCGAGGCGATGTCGCGTCCCAGTTCTCGCGAGATGCGTACGATCTTGTCGACCAACTCGGCGTTGCTCCGCGCGAGCGTGCCTTTCAGGTCCAGATAGGGGTTGTCTTCCATCCCGACGCGGACGTGTCCGCCGAGGAGGATCGCCTGCGTCAACACGGTCCACTGCGTCGGCGGATCCATCACGCTCACGCTGTAGCTGAAGTCCGCCGGCTTGTGCGAGTGCATGAACTGCATCGCCTCCACCGTCGGCGGCGTCCAGCATCCGCCGGGCCAGCCGAGAAAGAACGTCGTCCAGACTGGCGTCGCCAGCAGCCCCATCTTCACCAGCCTCTGCGCGTTCCAGATGCCGCCGTAATGGAACGCCTCTACTTCCGGTTTGACCCCGTATTGTGCCGTGTAGCGGCAATACGCTTCCAGTTCGCCGCGGTCGTGGATGCCGTACAGTTCCACCGGCGGATAATCGGGGTCGGGTTGGAAGCTCTCGTCGTGCGCGTTGAAGCAGATCGACATCATGTCCGGCCGCTGCTTCATCAGCTCCACCCGCTGCGGGAATCTTCCATTCGCGATGCCGTACTGGATGATCGACGTTGCGCGCGACGTGATGCCGTCCTTCAGCCGCTGCCAGCCGTCCAGATCGAGATCGGACAGCTTGGTGTTGTCGTCGCGCATCTTCTCGTCCAAGGTGTATGGCCCATGCAAATGGCAGATGGCCGCGCCCGCGCCGATCCCGCGCACATATTCGTCGGCCAGTGCGTCCACACCCTGCGGATTGTAGGGGTTTCTCGGATACGACATCGTGGAATCGCAGGTCACCGTAATGATGAGTTTGTCCATGTCAGCCTCTTTTTGCGGAATCAGGTTTCTTTGACGACCACCACCACGCGGCCGAGCGCGCCATTGCGCATCGTGTCGAACGCGTGGTTGATGTCTTCGAGCGGCAGCCTCACAGCGATTTGCGGCCTCACAGCGCCCGAAGCCACCCATCGGATGGCATCGATCATATCCTGGCGTGTGCCGTTGCGGGAGCCGATGATCTCTAACTCTTTCTGTGCGATCTCGATGGTGTCGATGCGCGGGTCCTGCGGCTCTTCGCCGATGACGACAATACGCCCGCAGCGCATCACCGCATCCGAGCTGAAGCGCATGCTCGCGCTGGTGCCGACGCAGTTGAACACGCACTCGACGCCGCTTGTGCCCGAGAAGTCCAGGACCGACTTCACCGCGTCCGGCGCGCGCGCATCCACGGTATGGGCGGCGCCCAGGGACCCGGCCAGCCGCAATTTTTCAGGGCTGATGTCCGCCGCGGCGACCCGCACTCCACTGGCCCGCAGGATCTGAATCAGGACCTGTCCCACGCCGCCCGCGCCGACGACCAGCGCCGAATCTCCCAGGCCCAGCTCCGCGCGACGGCTGGCATGCACGGCCGTCACCACGGCGTCGGAGATCAGGCCGCCCTCGTCGAACGGAACCTCGTCCGGCAACCGGTAGAAGTTGCGGGCCGGGGCCTTGAAGTACTCGGCGAACGCGCCATCCGACAGAACACCGATGATGCCTCGCAGGTCGGAACACTGCTGCTGCCTGCCGGCCCGGCAGTAGTAGCACCGGTCGCAGGTGATGAACAGATGCGGCACCACGCGGTCGCCCAGGCGCAGCGTTTCCACATCGGAGCCAACCTCGACGACCACGCCCGCCGGTTCGTGACCCAGCACATGCGGCAATACGGGTACATAACCGTGGCCTTCCAGAATGTGAAGATCCGTTCCGCAGATGCCGCTTGTTCGCGTCTCCACCAGCACCTCGTCCGGGGCGATCCGAGGCACCGGAATGTGTTCGAGCGAAAGCGGCGCTCGCACCTCGCGCATTAAGGCGGCCTTCACGGTGCCCCCGATTGTACTCACTGCGCGCAATGAGGGTCAAGACAGGTTTATCGCTAAACAATGGCGAAATTGACCCCCGCCTGGATTTGCTTCATAATTGTCGGCACGTCGCCATGCGATTCCGACTCCACTTGCTGTGTGCCGCCGGCCTCGCCGTCGTGGGCGGAGTGCGGGCCGGTGAAGTGACGGCGCCCGGCGTTCTCGAAAAGCGCTGCCTGGCGTGTCACGGCGCGGCTCGCATGTCGGATCTCGATCTTCGCCAGAGGGATACCATGCTTCGCGGCGGCAAGCGCGGCCCGGCCGTTGTCCCCGGGAAGCCCGCCGACAGTCTGCTCTTCCAGATGGTCTCCGGCAAATCGGAAACCAGGATGCCGCCGGGAAAAGACCCCTTACCTCCGGAAGAGGTCGCAGCGCTTCGGACCTGGATTGCGGCTGGGGCGGAATGGCCAGCAGGAGCCAAACAGGCGACGGAACCCTCCTGGTGGTCGTTCCGCCGTCTGAGACGTCCCGGCGTACCGATGGAAAAAGAGGTCCGCAACCCGCTCGATGCATTCATCGCGCGAACGCTCCGGCAACAGGCCCTAACGCCCGCTCCCGCCGCCGGACGCCGTACCTTGATACGCCGCGCCTATTTCGACCTGATCGGTCTGCCGCCTCCTCCGGAAAGGGTGGAGCGTTTCGTCCAGGACGAGTCCCCCGATCGATGGGCCCGCCTGGTGGACGAACTTCTCGCGTCCCCACAATACGGAGAACGGTGGGGACGCCACTGGCTCGACGTGGTTCGCTATGCCGACAGCGGCGGCTACGAAACCGACATCTACTTCAAGAATGCCTGGCGTTATCGCGACTACGTCATCAAGTCGTTCAATGAAGACAAGCCGTATGACCAGTTTGTAAAGGAACAAATCGCCGGCGACGAGTTCTGGCCGGACGATCTCGACCTGGGCGGCAACTACACCATCGCAAAGGAGAAGTTACGGCACCTGGAAGCTCGCATCGGCACCGGGCTCTATACCCTGGGACCCGAAGTCCACGAGTCCAACATGGACGCGCCGAAGTTGCTTTACGAGAAGCTCACCGATTGGGTCGACACCACCAGTTCCGCGTTTCTGGGCCTGACGGTCGGCTGCGCCCGCTGTCACGACCACAAGTTCGACCCGGTGTCCCAGCGCGACTATTACCGCCTCGCCGCCGTCTTCGCGTACAGCACCGAGGTGGAGATTCCCATCTCGCATCGCATGGCAATCCGCGATCACGGCCAGCATTATCCTCGCGTCGTGGCCGTGGCCGAGGCCAGGACCGCCTACCGCCTGCATGAAGAGAAGATCCGCCGCCGCCTGACCTCCGATCGCAGGAAGAAGTTCCCCCCCGAATCGATCGCCGCCTACGACAAGAAGGAGGACCAGCGTACGCCGGGCGAGCAGAAACTGGCCGCGCCGGTCGCCGAGGCGATTCGTACGATCAAGCCCGACCAGGAGATGACGGCGGAGGAGGCCGGGCAGTCGAAGGCGCTGCTCGAAGCGATTGGAAAAGCAGTGCTGGCCGTGCCTGGCCAGGACGCGCAGGGAGTGCCCTGGGATGGCTTGTTTGAAGTTCCGTCGGCCAGTGTGCTCGGCCATCGCGAGCCTGAACTCGTGCCCGACACCTTCACGCTCTCCCGCGGTGAACTAACGCTCCGAAAGGAAAAGGTCCCCGCCGGGCTGCCGTCTTTCCTGGGCGGGGGGGATCTCGCCGCCGACGATTGCGTCGGCCGGTGCATTCCCCTCGCCCGAAAGCAACTCGCGCTCTGGCTGACCCAGCAGGACCACCCGCTCACCGCGCGTGTCATGGTCAACCGCATCTGGCAGGGCCACTTCAGCCGCGGCATCGTCGCGACGCCCAACGATTTCGGCCGCCAGGGTCAGGCCCCCGTCTTCCCGGAGATGCTGGATTGGCTCGCCGCAGAGTTTGTGTCGCAAGGATGGAGTGTCAAGGCCATGCACCGGCTGATCATGACCTCCGACGCCTACCAACGGACCAGCGTCTTTCGCCATGAGGCCAACCTCCGCAAGGACCCGGACAACCGCTATCTTTGGCGCATGAATCGCCGCCGTCTGGAGAGCGAGGCGCTATGGGATGCCATGCTCTCCGCTGCGGGAACCCTGACCCTCAGGATGGGCGGCAAACCCGCCGCGCCGCCTTTGGCCGAAGATGAGTTGAGCGGCATCAGCACGGCCTGGCAATGGCCAGTCAGCGGCGATCCCGAAGAGCACCACCGGCGCGGCGTCTATCTCCTGGTCCGCAGAAATTTCCCGTATCCCATGTTCGAGGCGTTCGACGGACCCGGCAACGCCGTCAGTTGCCCTCAACGCGACGTGAGTTCGGTGGCGCCGCAGGCCCTCTGGTTTCTCAACAACCGTGCCGCGTTCAATCAGGCCCAGCGTTTCGCGGGAAGGTTGCGCAGGGAAGCCGCTGCTACGCCCCAGGCGTGGATTGATCTGGCCTGGCGACTGGCTCTCGGCCGCTCCCCCACCGCGCGCGAATCGACGGACGCTGAAGCGTTGATTGCCAAACTCTCGCTTGAAAAGTTCTGTCTGTCGGTCTACAACCTGAACGAATTCTCCTTCGTCGATTGAGGCAAGCAATGAGATGCAGCCGCCACGAGGTCGTCCATTCCCGCCGCGAGTTCCTGTCCCGGCATGCATTTGGTTTCGGCGGACTGGCGCTGGCGCAGTTGCGGGCGGCCTCCAACCCGCTCGCCCCCAAGGTCCCCCACTTCCCTGCCAAGGCCAAGAGCGTCATCTACCTGTTCATGCAGGGAGGCCCCAGCCACGTGGACACTTTCGATCCGAAGCCGGAACTCTCCAGGTATGACGGCAAACGCGTCCCCGAAAGTTTCCAGTCGGAGGGGTTGAGCCTGCAGAACCTCAAGGTGTCCGAGGCGACCCTGATGGGATCGCGGCGTACGTTCAGCCGCCGGGGAAAATCCGGGCTGGAGATCTCCAACCTGTTTGACAACCTTGCCACGCATGCCGACGACCTGGCCGTGATCCGCTCTGTCTACCACGATTCGTTCATTCACGGGCCGGCCCTCAACCTTCTCTACACCGGGTCCGCGCGGGTCGGCTTCCCCAGCGTCGGATCCTGGGTGCTGTACGGTCTCGGCAGTGAGTGCGACAATCTCCCGGCCTTCATGGTGATGACCGACGGCACGATCGGCGGGCGAAGCCGCACGTCGTACTCCTCTGGCTTCCTTCCGGCCATCCACCAGGGAACCGTTCTTCGCGCCGAGGGCGCTCCGCTGGTCAACCTCTCACCTCCCCCGGAGTTTTCCCCTGACGACCAGCGCGCCTTGCTCGATCAGGTGGGCCGCTGGAATCGACAGTACCTGGAAGGCCGCGAGGACGATTCCCGACTCGAGGCCCAGATTGCGAACTACGAACTTGCCTTCCGGATGCAAACAGCGGCACCCGGCCTGGTCGACATCTCGGCGGAACCCGAGAGTGTTCGCCGCCTCTACGGACTTGACCAGAAGCCGACGGAGAGATTCGGCCGCCTGTGCCTGCTCGCTCGCCGCATGGTGGAGCGCGGGGTGCGCTTCATCCAGTTGATCTCCACCGACTGGGATGGCCACGGCGAGTGCGATAGGAATCACACCGAGAACGCCCGCAAGATCGACAAGCCCATCGCGGGCCTGATTGCCGACCTGAAGCAGCGGGGATTGTTCGAGCAGACCCTGCTCGTATGGGTCGGCGAATTCGGCCGCACCCCCGTGATGCAGGGCAAAGACGGCCGCGATCATCATCCCTACGGGTTTTCCTCCTGGCTGGCCGGAGGCGGCATTCGCGGCGGCAAGGCCATCGGCGTCACCGACGATTTCGGATTCCGCGCGGTCGAAGACAAATGCCACGTCCACGACCTCCACGGAGCCATGCTCGCCCTGCTGGGCCTCGACCACAAGAAGCTGACCTACTTCTTCAACGGGCGCGATTTCCGTCTCACCGACGTGGCCGGCGACAGCAATCTCGCCTCGCGACTGCTAGCATAACTATGACGTTGCTTCGGCCCATCACCGTGGTGTTGTCGTGCGCAGCCCTTCTCGCCGGCGCACCCAAATTGACCCAGGCCGATGTGGAAGGCCTGTTGCGCAGCCTGTCCAATTGGGGACGCTGGGGCAAGGCTGACCAACTCGGCGCGCTGAACCTCATTACTCCGCAAAAGCGCAAACAGGCTGCCGCGCTGGTCCGCGAGGGCCGGCCCGTGTCCCTTGCGCATGACGTCATCAAAGAGCGCGCCGACGATTCTCCGCCCTTTGAACACACCATGCTCGAGACGGGGCGCGCCGGTTCCGGCGGCGCGTCGGACAAGATCGCAGTCCAGTACCACGGCTTCACCGCGACGCACATGGACGCTCTCTGCCACATGTTCTGGAAGGGGCAGATGTACAACGGGTATCCTCAGGCGGAAGTCACGGCGAAGGGGGCAGCCAGGCTCGGGGTCAACCGCTTCCGCGACGGCATCTTCACGCGCGGGGTGTTGATCGACTTGCCTCGGCTGGCGGGCCGGAAGTATCTCGAGGGCACGCGTGCCATCACACCCGAAGACCTGGATGCGTGGGAGAAGAAGTTCAAGACCACGGTGCAGCCGGGAGACGCCGTCCTGTTCCGCACGGGCCGATGGGCGCGGCGCGCGGCCGAGGGCCCGTGGCCGATCATGAAGAACTCAGCCGGCCTGCATGCCTCCTGTCTCAAATGGCTCAAGCAGCGGGATGTCTCAGTCGTCGGCAGCGATCTCGCCACCGACGTCATGCCGTCCCAGGTGGAAGGCATCGTCCTGCCTGTTCATCTGGTGCTGATCGTCGGCATGGGCGTCCCCATTCTCGATAACCTCGACCTGGAAGCAGCGGCCGTGGAGGCCGCCTCGCGCAATCGATGGGAGTTCCTGCTCACCGTCTCGCCCTTGCCGGTGGAAGGCGGCACCGGATCGCCCGTCAACCCGACCGCGGTTTTCTAGGCAAAGTGGAGCCGGGAGACGTTGTTTGTCGCCCGGATCACGCTCATCTGTCGAGCGGTGTCTATCGGATCATGCTCCGGCCGCCGACGATGATGATCCCTCGCTGTGCCAGGCTCGCCTGTTGGGATAAACCCTGTTTGCCTCCGACGATGATGATGCCCCGTTCGCTGGCGTCCGGCGGCTGGATTTTGAGGGCCGCAGCCTGTTTCTTGCCACCGACAATGATGATCCCTTGCTTCTCCCCTGGGTTCGCGGCCTGCTTCTGCGGCTTGCCGCCGACGATAATAATGCCCCGCTCCTGTCCGGCATTGTTGGCGCCCACACGGTAAGCCGCTGACAGACTGCTGTTGTTGATTCTCACGAAAGCCCTCCTACCCGTTTATCGCTAGCGATGCCAGAAAGGTTGTTACCGCGATCTGGCTTTTCGATGCCGGCAGCCTGCGCGACAATACTTTCGTGCACCAGGCCGGGGAATGGATTCGCAACGCACGTTCGGTAGCCGTGCTCACCGGCGCGGGAATCTCCGCCGAGAGCGGGGTGCCTACGTTTCGTGGAGCGGAAGGGTTGTGGCGTCAGTTCCGCCCGGAAGATCTGGCGACTCCCGAGGCGTTCGCCCGCGATCCTATGCTGGTTTGGGAATGGTATGACTGGCGAAGGCAGAAGATCGCCGCGGTCGCCCCGAATCCCGGCCACTTTGCCCTCGCCGACCTCGAAAGGCGGAAAGAGCGGTTCACCCTGATTACTCAGAATGTCGACGGTTTGCACGACCGCGCGGGCAGCCGTCATGTACTGAAGGTTCACGGCGACATCTGGCTTCTTCGCTGTACCGGCTGCCGGAAGGTCTGGAGCGATCTCGATGCCCCTCTCAACGAATTGCCGCCAAGATGTTCCTGCGGAGCGATGGCCCGTCCCGGTGTCGTCTGGTTCGGGGAGTCCCTGCCGGCCGATGTATGGCAGGCGGCCGAGCAGGCCACCCGGTCCTGCGATGTCTTCCTGCTCGTCGGAACTTCCGCTGTGGTCTATCCCGCGGCTGGCCTGGTCCCGCTCGCCAAGTCCGCCGGCGCCCGCGTGATCGAAGTGAACCTCGATGAGACTCCGATGTCGGCTCTGTGCGATGCCTCGTTTCGCGGCAGGTCCGGTGAGTTGCTTCCGTCGCTCCTCGCGGCCCAGCCCTGAGCGTGGGGTGCGTTTCGTGTATCCCGCAAAAAAGACCAAGATGTCCGCTCCCTTCCGGTCGCGGTTCTGATGCCCGCTCGCCGGCACGCGCGCGGCTCCGATCACTTGAGGGAACGGCGTCTGCTGGCCTGTTTCTTACTTTCACGCCCTATGTAAGATAGGCAGAGTGATCCAACTCACCGAAGTGGAAGCCCGCGTCCTCGGTTCGCTGATCGAGAAGGATATGACGACGCCGGAATACTACCCTCTCTCGCTGAACGCCCTGACCGCGGCGTGCAATCAGAAAACCAATCGGGAACCAGTGGTTCAATACGACGAAGACTTCGTCGGCCGGACGCTGGAAAGCCTGCGTGAGAAACAACTGGCGTGGTCCATCTCGGGACGGGATATGAGGGTGCCGAAATACTCGCACCGGGCCTCGGAGACCCTGGATGCCGGTAATCGGGAACTGGCGGTGCTCTGCGTCCTGATGTTGCGCGGCCCGCAGACCGTCGGAGAACTGAAGCAGCGGACAGAGCGGCTCTACGCTTTCGATGATCTCGAGTCCGTCGAGACCACCTTGCACAAGCTCGCGGAACGGGAACCCGCTCCGTTCGTCAGGCAACTGGCGAGAGTGCCGGGAACGCGTGAACCGCGGTGGGCTCACCTGTTCTGCGGCGAGGTCGACGAGACTACCCCTGCCGCAACCGCTCAGCCTGCGTCCGAACCTCTGGCCGCCCGGGTTGCGCGCCTCGAAGAAGAGGTCCGTCTCCTTAAGGAACAAGTGGCCGACCTGCGCCGGCTGTTCGAATAGTCAATCGATCGTCAGCTCAACGTAGCGCATCTTTCCCGATCGTTGGATCTGGAGGACCACGGGTTCCCCTGCCTTGATCGCGTCCAGTTGATCGCGAAGCTCCTTCAGGGTCGACATTGGCTGCATGTTCAGGGTGAAGATCACATCGCCTGGAAGCAACTTCCCGAACGAAGGCTGCGACATCTGGGCGATTCGCGCCACCAGAATGCCGTACGGCCGTCGCAGCGGCGGTAGTTTTGCCAACAGTTCGCTCTCGATCGACAGGGCCAAGATCCCCAACTTCGGCACCAGGTGAATGCGCTCGCTCACCATACCCGAGTAACGATCCGGATTGTCTTCCCGTTCCAGCACGACCACGCTCTTTTCCAGGCGTTCAGCGCCGCGCAGCACTTCGAGCTTCACGACGCTTCCCGTGTGATGCTGATACACGTTCACGTGAAACTGCCGGGCATTCTCCATCGGCTTCCCGTCCAGGCTCACGACAATGTCCCCCGCTTGCAGTTCCGCGGTATCGGCCGGACCACGCGGTGTCACGTCCGCCAGAATGACGCCGGTATCCACCGGCAGTTTCAGGGCCTGTGCCAGCCCCGGACCGATTGTCTGCGCTTCCGCACCGATGTCGCCCCGCGAGACTGCCTTGTGCTGCCGGAGTTCATCCACCACATACTTCACGATATTACTCGGCAGCGCGAAGCCCAGACCTTCGCTCCCCTTGGACTGGGAAATGATGAACGTGTTGATCCCGATCACGTTGCCGTCGATGTCGATCAGGGGGCCCCCGCTATTACCGGGGTTGATCGCGGCGTCCGTCTGAAGGTAAATCACACGATCGTCCGGCTGCAGTTGACGCGCGACGGCACTGACCACGCCCATGGTGATCGAATCCTCCAGACCGTGCGGACTCCCCAGCGCAAACACCAATTGTCCCTGCCGGACGGTATCCGAGTCCGCGAGCTTCAGAAACGGCAGGTTGTCCGCCTGCACCTTGAGGAGCGCCAGATCGGTTTCTTCGTCCATGCCGACGATACTCGCCGGAGCCAGTCGGCCGCTCGGCCTGACCGCGCTACGTCCCGGGCGGTTAGAATTGGGCAACCGAACCCGCACTCGGGTCGCTCCCGCCACCACATGCCGGTTTGTCAGGACGTAACCGTCGGCCGACAGGATGACGCCGGAGCCCACGGATTGTTGCAGCGTCACGGCGGCAACCTCGTTGCTGTCCTCACCCGCCGGCCCGTACGCGTTGCTCACCACCAGCACCACCGGCGGCGACAGGGTTCGCGCCAGGCCCATCAGGGAGTCGTTCAGCTTGCGAAGGCCAGGGTCAACCGGCGCTTGCGCCCAAAGGCAGGTTACTGCCGATACCGCCAACAGTACATGTCGCACGGAAGCTATTTTGCCGCGGGGTCGTAACCAAAATCCCATATCTGGATGTTCAACTTGCCTTCCGTGTATTCCACCATCGCATACTCGCCCGGAGTCAGATCCTGCTCTGGCCAGATCTTGTACAGACCCTCCGCCAGTTGCTGGCGGAAAACGGGGACGGGATCCTGTTCCTCCATGATCGTCTTGGTGACGGGTTCCGTTTCCACGGTCTCTACCTGGCGAACGCCCTTGACCGGTTTGAGCCGGATCATGCCGAAGCGCTGATCGGCAGACAGGCGCATGTAGAACTCCGGACGCGCCAGGTTCAGCCGGGTTTGGGACTGCTCACCGTCCAACTCGACGAAGCTCTTGCCCATAATCGGGATTGGAGACAGCACCTTCAGGACGCTTCTCTTCTTGTTGCTTCTCACCTTCGATTCCGCTAGCTTCAGGGGCGTCAGTTTGCCTCCCACCTCGTAGTAGACGCCGGCCTCCACGGGGATGCGGGCGACGCGCCGCCGGTCCTCTCGTTCGGCTTTCTCCTCCGCCGCGATCACTTTCGATTCCTCGTCCAGGGCTTCCTGGCGCGCGCGAATGTCGCGCTCGGTCCGCTTGATGTCCACCAGTTCGAGAGGGATCTCTTCCCAATCGCTCCGTTCGACACTGTAATAGCGCACGCGGTCAGTCACTACCTGATACTCGCGGACGACGTGATGGCTGCCGTCTTTCAGGTAGAGCTTGATATTCGCGGCGAGCGAAACCGAACAGAGAAGCACAGGAAGCCACCAGCGAGCGCCCATACCCAGATTGTAGCCCGGGCGCCCAGACCCCCTGGTTCGAGGCGAGGATGCCCCGTCCGAGAACCTGTTAGCCTGAAACGAATGACGCGGTTCGCTTACATCCTCGCGCTTTCTCTGCCTGCTTTCGCCCAGTTGCACGAGGTTTCCATCAAACTCGGCGGCATCGAGTGCGCTTCCTGTTCGCTCTCCATACCGAAAGCGTTGAAGAAGATCAAAGGGGTGGAAACCGCTGCATTCAATGAAAAAGACGCCGCCGCCGACATCCGGCTGGCGGAAAAGAACACCGTGACCCTCGACCAGGTGCGCGATGCGCTGAAGGGTTTGGGATATACACCCGAAGTCGCAAACGTCCGGGCTCGAGGACGTATCCGCCGCGGCGACAAGGGCGCGTTGTACTTCGAACTCGAAGGAACGGACGTCTTCTTCAACGCCGTGCCGGTCACGGAGGTCGGCCTTGCCGGCAAGCTTGTCGAAATCACCGGAATTGCCACACAGCCGCGCGGACGAGGCACCGCGGAATCCCTGCTCATCTACACGATGAAGCCGGTCGAGAGCGAGGCGAAGTAGCCCTCACTCCGGGCCCTGCTCAAAGATCATCGAATACGCCCCCGCGGGATCCTGGATCAGGCAGTAGCGGGACTGGCCCATATTTCGTGGCCCATCCACCACCCTGCCTCCGGACTCCGCGCACGCTTTCATGCTCTCGTCCAGGTTTCGAACGGCAATATAGATCAGCCAGACCGGCGGAAGGGCGGCATTCGTCCCTCGGGCATGACAGACGCCGGCGACGGTCTTGCCGCTCTCGGGGGTATTCATGGAATAGTCCGAGTAGCCGCCCATGCCGACCTCCGTGAATGTCCAACCGGTCACTTTCTGATAGAACGAGCGGACCTCCTCCGCATTCTCAACGGTGAGATCCATCCAGACAATTTCTCCAACATTTCGGGCTCGTCCGAGGAATCTGTGGGTCAGGAGGCGAGGAACCTATGGAGCTTGCGGCAGGTGGAGTCGAAGGAGCGCTGCTGCTCGTCTGAGCCATTGTGAATGGCCGGACCGCCAAGTTCATG
>JBJXGR010000621.1:0-5492 GCA_046160045.1 Bryobacteraceae bacterium | reverse complement strand
CTGGAGGCTGGACCTTGTATCCGTACATGACCGCGTGGCGCAGGAACTGGAATGGCTCGTCGAAGCTCTGCCTGTAGAACTTCTGGGTCCGGAGTGCCTGGACGAAGTTGGGATCGTCTAGTCGCTGTTCGAGGTCACGGCCAACTTCATGGTTCGGACGGTTCCCTGAATGCCTTCGAAAACCGTCAACTGCATTGGGGTTTGCGGCGACATACGCTTCAGGATGCCGCTTGTCGAGATGATACCGGTTCACCTGATTCAATTGGTGGTCGATGAAAACCGCCACTGGCGCAACGGCAAAATAGAAGATCACGCATTGAGAAAGAACCTCGCGACGGCTGGAAGCGGACGCACCGTTGAAAACCCGGTAAGCGACGATCCCGGCAATGAGGTTCAAAGCCAGAACAAGCGCATACGCAGACAGCACCTGGCGGCCGGGCGAGGTATTCAACCAAAAGCGGGAGTCACCTGAAGTGGCCGCCAGCGAATAACAGGTCAGGAACAGGGAGCAAAAGGCCAGGGCGGCGTACGCATTTCGCGAGCCGGGACTGGTTTGGAAGCCGGTAATGCCCTGGGGAGCGTGCATCGACCAAAAGGCGAGGACAAGCACCAAAAGGGGAATGAACTTCAAGCCGGTGACGAATAGATACGCGGGGGCCGGTGGGAGAGCAGAGATGTTGACCACCGTCTCCGTGCTCATCAGCGGCGCCAGAGTCGCCGCGGTGGGAATGAATGACATCACGGCGGTCAGCAGGATTGCAGCAGAGGCCCGCGTGTAGGGTGTGTCTTTGGCTCTGAAGCTGGCGATTACCGCAGTGACCGCGCAAAGAAAAGAAGCCAGGACGGCGAGACCGAAAGCGGCGCTGGCGGTCGCGATCAGGAAGAGTATCAGCATCGCCAGCGTGATCCATAAACAGACGTTCCTCCACCAATGAGCCTGATGCGTGTTTCCGGTGGGCGGTGGAACGATCGGCATTGGCGCGTCCGTGGGCGGAGCCG
The DNA here is from genome assembly GCA_046160045.1 of Bryobacteraceae bacterium. Taxonomy (GTDB): domain Bacteria; phylum Acidobacteriota; class Terriglobia; order Bryobacterales; family Bryobacteraceae; genus CAZGUX01. The sequence continues at coordinate 4,493 of JBJXGR010000621.1, read as the reverse complement.
TTTCGCGATCCTGGGGGAACGCGGGCCGCCCCAGCGGCTGGGTGGACGCAGGCGAATCCGGCTTGCCAGCCACAGTCGAAGGTTCAGAGGGGAGGCGGTCTGTTTGTTTCGGCTCGCCGGTGCCAGGGGGAGCGGACTGAATCCCGGCCGGCGCGATTTCGGCCTCGGGCGTGGCGAAGTTCTTGAGTATGGCCACAAAACGGTAGCCCACCCTGGGCCGGTTCTGAATGTACCTGCGGTTGCCGAGGGCCTTCCGGATGGCGGTGACAAGCTGATTCAGGTTGTTGTCGTCAACGAAAGGAGTGCCCTGCCAAAGCAGCTGTTTGAGTTCCGGTTTAGGAACCACACGGTTCCTGTTTTCGATCAGGAGGACCAGCAGATCAAACGCCTTGGGAGCCAGCGGAACCTCCTTGGCGCCACGCAGGAGCACCCGCTCCCGTACTTTAACCTGAAAGATGTCAAAGCAGTAGGCATCATCGGCGGAATTCAGGGTATTCTCAGCCATTTCTCAGGTTTCTCGGTTGAAGAAGTCCGTGTCTTGCCGCAAGATCATAGGCAGGTTGCCCGGAGGGTCCGCAATCGGGCACCAGATGTTTGATTCTATATCGGGTGTCGGTGCGGGCAAAAGGAAGGGTGGCTATTCCGCGAAGGAGTGCAAAGTTTGCCTGGGCGCTGGTCCGCTGGTGTTTTGGCTGGTGTTTTGGCTTGACGGGTGGGCAGACGGCCGGTAGACTAAGGCTTTCCACTGAGCCGCCGGGTTTCAGTGGGATGGACAAATGGCGAGGCGTGACGACGGCAACGTTTCCGATTCGCTCGCAACAATGAGGCTGGTCAGGAGATCCACGATGATTCGCGTATTCGGATCGCTGGTTTCCGGTGGAAGGTTCCTCGCATGCCTTGCGATGCTGCTGTCCAGTACAGGCCCATCCGGCCGGTCTCAACAACTTAGAGACAGGGATCTAAGGCAGGAGTCGAACGCGCCTCGCCGCATGGCTCTGGTGATTGGCAACAGCGACTACATCGGGTCACGCAATGACCTGACGAACCCGGCAAACGATGCCAGGGCAGTGCACACCCGTGTCAGCGACCTTGGATTCGTGGTGGCGCCGCTGTTGCTGGATGCGAGCTACCGGCAAATGGAAGAGGCCATCGACCGGTTCGTCGCACGGCTCGTGAAGGGCGACGTGGCCTTGTTTTACTACGCGGGACATGGAATTCAGATCGATGGGGAAAGCTACCTGATCCCGGTCGATTTCGACGCGAACGACCGCGCCACTGCGAAGCGGCGCGCCTACTCCGCGTCCGTTGTGTTCGAGCGAATAGAAGAGCGTGGGACACACCTGGACATAGTCATCCTGGACGCCTGCCGCAAGAACCCGTTCCGGGTGTGGAGCCGCGGGCCCGACCAAGGATTGGCCAATATCAACGTTAGCCCAACCAGCCGGTATGCAATCGCTTATGCCACGAATCCCGGGCAGTTGGCGGACGATACGCCGGGCCGTCCCAACAGTGTGTTTACCGAGGCCCTGATTGAGGCCTTGAAGCAACCGGGCTGGGATCTGGCACGCGTATTCCAGGACGTCAAGAGGCGCGTCCGGCGGGAGTCCAATGGGACCCAGGCTCCTGCTACCACATCGAGCGATGACGATTTCGTGTTCCACGTGGCGGATAAGCCGGACTGGGATAAGGCGAAGGGCAGCAGAACCATCGAGCCGATCAAGGCTTTCCTCCAGAAGCACCCTAACAGTCCTTATGCACACCTGGCAGACCCGCTCATGCGGTCTATAGGCGCGTGGGAACGGATCAAGACCAGCCAGGATCCAAGGGATTTGAAGCTGTACATAGAGAAGTATCCGCAGGGAGCGTTTGTACCTGTGGCGCATGAGCGGCTGGTTCGCGCGCAGGAGGAACTGCAAAGGCAGCGGCAGCAAAAGGAGATCGAACAGCGCGAGAACCGGCTGCGGGACGAACAGCAGAAGGCCCACAGCGAAGAAGACGAGAAGGGTTGGGACGGCATCAAGACCGGCTGCGACGCGAAGCCATTTGAGGAGTACCTAAAGCGAGCGGAACCGCTTCACCGGGCGGAGGCGGAGCAGCGGCTGGCGCGGATCCGGGAGGAGCAACAATCCTGGCAGGCGATTCGGGAGATCACGGATCTCGGAGCGCTGGAAAAGCACCTCGCGGCGGGCTTTTGCGGAAGCACGTACGATCTCGCCCGGCAAAGGCTCGAAAACCTGCGCTGGCAGACAGAAGAGGACGAGCGGTTGTGGAACACGGTTCGCCAGACGTGCGCTCAGGACAGCTTGCGTGGATATCTGATGCGAGCGCCGCTGGGGATCCACCGCGCCGAGGCTGAAAACGCGCTGAGCCAGATTGAGCGAGAGAAAACGAGTTGGGAAGCGATCCGGTTGGCGAAGGACCCCGCGTTGTTCGAACAGCACATCAACGCAGGGTACTGTGGGGAGTCGGTCGAGAAGGCCAAGCAACGCCTCGCTTCGATTCGGGCTTGGGAGCGCATGCAGAACACCAAGGACCCCAATGACTTCTTGGCCTACGCAAGAGAGTATCCAGACGGGGCGTTTGCGGATGACGCGAGAAACCGTGCACGGCAGTTGGAGGACTCACTCAAACAGGAACAGGCGCGACGGGAGCAGCAACTGCTTTCCGACGAGCAGAATGCTTGGGAGGCGATCCGGAACGAATGCGAGGTAAAGCGCTTCATCGATTATCTGAGCCGGCAGGACTTCGTGACTTTCCGAAGCCAAGCCGAGGCGCGGATCGCCCTGATTCGCCGGGAGAAGGTGGAGTGGGATCGCATCCGAAGCAGTGACGAGCCGGCGGTACTGGTCGCTCACATTGGACAGGGCTTCTGCGGCCCCACGGTCGCGCAGGCGCGCGAAAGGCTAAGGCAGTTGGAACTGGCCCGACTTGAAGGCATTCAGAAATCGACGCCCGGCGGCCTTCGCCCTGGTTTTCCGGCGACAAACTTGATTGACCGGCAAGACTACGTCTGGATCCCGAAGGGCAAGTTCAAGATGGGATGTGTCCCCGCCGATACGCGTTGCGAACTGGAAGAAAAGCCGCAACACGATGTTATCATCAGCGAGGCATGCTGGCTGGGCCGCACCGAGGTAGACGTAACCGCTTACAGGCGTTATGTGAACGATTCGCCGAGAACCCGCAAGATGCCCGCGCCGCCCTTTGAGAATCGCAAATGGGGGCTGGCTACTCATCCGATGGTCAACGTGACCTGGGAAGACGCACGCGACTACTGCCGTTGGGCTGGGGGCCGGCTCCCGGCAGAAGCCGAATGGGAGTACGCCGCCCGCGCCGGCGCGGCCGACGAGATCTATCCGTTGAACAATGAGAACAGCCGCGAGAAGGCCAACTTCTACGGAAAGACAGGCAACGATCAGTTCGAATACAGTTCGCCTGTGCGGAGTTTTGATCCAAATTCTTTCGGTTTATTTGACATGGCCGGAAATGTATGGGAGTGGGTGAATGACTGGTACGATGCCTCCTATTATGATCAATATGATCAATCTCAGCAAGTCGATCCCATGGGGCCGCGCGCGGGAAAGGAACACGTGGTTCGGGGTGGATCGTTTGACAGCGATCCCTGGAAGCACCTCCGCATCTCCTTGCGCAAAGGGTTCCACAAGCCTTGGAACAATATCGGGATGCGGTGTGTTCTGGATGACACTCCAGAGACGCGAAGACGTTTGGGCCTTGCCGCGCCGTAAGCAGGATTGGCGACTTGGTGTCTGACTTCTGATCGCGTTTTAGCCTTTGCAAAACGCAGCCGCCGGTTGTAGAATCGGCGGCTCGGGATGTGAAATCTGTTCGCCATAGGAGGCCGTGATGCCGCTCTTTTTGCTGTGGAGATCATTCTCTTCCCGGTTACGCCGACAGAGGAGCACAAAGGGCGGGCCTGTTGGCCCTCAATTCTTCACACTCGCGATCTTCTGCTTCCTGGTTACGTTGAATTGCCATGCCCAGGTCTCGGTGGTGCGCGCCGGGAGCTTTGAGGTCGGCCCGTTCTTGGGCGCCAGCTACGGAATCGACAAGTTCCGCGTGATGGGCGGCGGCAACCTTACTTACGGGATCAACAAATGGATTCTGCCGTATGTCGAGTATAGTTACTTCCCCGGAATCCGACGGTCGGAGAGCGTGGCGATTCCGGGCACAAATCGGATCGGGACGCGCAGCTACGATGTCCCCCTTTCGGATTTCCACGGCGGCGTACACCTACGGCTGCCGATCCGGGAGAGCCCGGTGGTGCCCTATCTCGTGTTCGGCCTGGGGGCGCTCATCAACAACAGTCGCACCGTGAGCGCGACCTTGGAGGACGCTGCCGGGGTGTTTACGATCCCATCGTTTCAAGTTCCCGGCCAGTCCGATTTTGCGGTCAACACAGGAGGCGGGTTTCGATTTTATATGAGTCAACGTTTTGGGTTCCGGGTGGAGGCGAAGGCGTATAAGCCGACGGGAAC
>JBJXGR010000620.1:0-5647 GCA_046160045.1 Bryobacteraceae bacterium | reverse complement strand
CGGATGATCCCCCCGATTTCGCCGGCCCGGCCCTGAAGATCCAAGCCAGTGTGCCGCCCAGGACAACTGCAGCCGCGGTTGCGGCGGCAAACCATTTCCGCAACGTTTTCGGCTGGGGCGGCGCCTCCGTTCGCGGCTCGGCTGCTGGTGGTGGTTCGGATTCAGGCTGGGTTTCGGACTCCTGCGGTGTCTCCGGCTCCGCCCCTTGGCGCCGTGTTTCCCGCCACGCCTCCAATTCCGTGGTGAACGCGTAGGCAAATGCCTTTTTTCCACGCACCTCGTGACGAACCGGCAGACGGAACTCCTCGGCCCAACGTTGTGCCGTTCGCTGGTTGACGCGGAAATGGCCGGCGATCTCTTTCCACCCTTCCAGCCGCCCAGACGGCGGCGATCCGTTCACGACGGGTGGCTGGTTCGGCGGAACGGGATCCTGTGGCGAAGACATGGCCGTCCTCTTGGCGAGAACCAATTCTGCCACAACCGCAGCCGGGATGACTACGGAAAACCGCGTGCCTGAGCCGGCGGGTGGCGTCCGCTCGACGTGGCACCTCGATCCGCGCCAGGCTCCGAACCGCGGGCGTGAGCCCGCGGGTTGTGCGATGCTGCCTGTGGGTGGCGTTCCCGGTGCACCGTCAGCCCACTGCCCTCTGACCGGCAGTTCAATGCCCGCTCGTTTCCGGCAAGTCGGCTCCGAACCGCGGGCGTGAGCCCGCGGGTGCGTGCGGGCATCAACGCGCATCGGCGGCGTGGCATCCCTTGGGCACTTGCGGTACTGCCACCCGCTCACGCCCGCGGTTCGGGGGCGTTGCAATTCGAGCAAGATCGACGCTACCGTGGTCATGCGAAGTTGTGACGCACCTCATCACCTTCGCCTGTTACGGCACGTGGCTCCATGGAGACTCGCGTGGCTCCATTGACCGCCATCACCACTTACCAGGGACCCCGTACCTGCCGTCCAGTCCCTCCTGGGAGCGGTATGAGCGCTCGCTCCAGCGGGATCCTGCTTGTGAGTTGGACGGCACGGCACGCAGGATCGTCCTGGGAGCGTTTCAGGAAGTGGCCGCGTTCCGGGGATGGCCGCTGATCGCCGCGCACATCCGGTCGAAACACGTGCACCTCATTGTGGATCTCGAAGGAACTCCCGAGGCGGCGTTCCGCGATTTCAAGGCATACGCCACGCGCAGACTCCGGGAGTGCGATCAGGATCCTGGCCGGACTCGCTGGTGGGCGCGCTCGGGCAGTGCGGTCAGGTTGCCGGATCGCGACTCCGTGAACCGGGCGGTCCGGTACGTGGTTGAGCAGCAAGGGGAGCCGATGGCGGTATTCCTTCACCCCGACTTTCAAGGCCGCTCCGCGGTGCCGCCGGCTGTAGAGTAAGTCTGCGGCCCCGCCGCTCGCTTTCAGCCAGGTCGGCTCCGAGCCGCGGGCGTCAGTCATCTGAGTAGTTCCGTCAAGAAAAAAGTGCACGTCACGAGAGTGCCTGTGCCAGGCTAGGTCCTTGTAGCACATGATGATGTGATCTCTGGCCTGCACTGGTGACCACTCGCCCTGCCATTCCGGAGCACGCCGCTCGTACGTGCCTTTGTAAACCGGATAAAGGAATGCACGACCGCTCTTAATGATGTAGTCAAACGCCAGTAGCTCGTCGAGGCGGCGGCTGGAAGGCCGCATCCTTGCGCCGTTTCCGGGGAAGAAGATAATCGCCTGATAGGGCGGTTTCACCCCCTTCGGGAGAAACAGATGACCGATCACGCGCTCGCCCCCGTAGGCTGCGTCGAACGTTACGGTCTCCCTTCTCCAGTACGCGGAATCGTCCAACGATTCCAGCTTGGCATTCAGGTCCGTTCGTTCGTAGGCGTACATAGCGCGGTAGGCCTGGAATACCTCATCGGAGACGGGCTTCTCCTTACTGAAATCACGCGAGCGCACTCGCCTGGGAGCGCCGAGCGGGCTGGCAACCGGAACCGTGTATCGGACACAGCGGAAACCATTCACCGGAGAACGGTCGAACGGTGGCCGGGCGTCGATGTTGGTCGACATGTATGTAGGCTCGTTCCAGGCGCCACCGAGGGTAAAGCGCTTTCCATCAGTCTGGTTCCAGCACCACTCCTTGACATTGCCCGCCATGTCATACGTGCCATGGGGCCCGATTCCCCGGTAGCTCCCCACTGCAGCCGGTCCAGCGCCGCCAAAATTGCTCAACGGTATGACGTAACTGCTGGCGGCCCACGTCGCCGCAGCCCAGGTCCAATGGAACACTGTGGGCAGACCCTTGCCGACAAACTCCGCGTAGGCCGTCGCCTCGTACCAACTGACTCCGGCGACCGGGAAGTCCTGCTTTCCCGCCGGATAGGTTCCGCCGTCCCAGGTTGAAGGACCTGGCCTGCCGGTGGCGTCGCGGAAGTGACGCATGGCTTCCTGCCATGCGAGGACGCGCCCGTCCAGGGTGAACTCGTTCTTCCAGTATTCCGGTTTCTGATAGCCTCCCGCGTCGATGAACTGCTGAAACTGGCGGTTGGTCACCTCGTAACGATCAATGAAAAACTCACCGAGTTGAGCCGTCGGCTCCACAGCTTCGAGCGGTCCCCAATTGCCCCGCACGACGGTGTCGGGCACTTTGACCATGCCTTCAGGTACCTCGACCTCTGGGCCGAGACTGAAGTCGATCTGGCTGGACGGCGTACGGGCCGTGGAAATGGAACCGAACCCCGATTTGGTAAGCTTGAATCGCAACACGTAGCAGCGTGGGACCGCGATCCTCTCCAGCGGCGTCGTGCCAAGGGATATCCACTGATCATCAGGTGCGAGGTACTCCTTGATTTGGACGTCGGCGCCGGGTGGCGTGGACTGAATGTTCACTCTTGTCGACACGTCATCCCATAACCTGGCGAGACGGGTGTCCTCGGGTAGGACTTGCCTGGCCTGCCTGGCCAGAAGGAAGGCAGCCATGTAGTTGCCTTCCTCGGCCAGGCGCGAGATCTGCGGAAGGGCTTTGTCTCGGGCCCATCGGGTGGGAGCGCTACGGACCCAAAGCCAGGCGCCTGCGGCAATCGCCACCAGCGCCAGGCCCGCCACCGCAACACGCGACCGCGTAAGCGCGAACCCGAGGCGGCGGTGCGTAGCCAGATGCGCCCGGCAGGCCGCCAGATCCGCGCGCAAGTCGGAGGCCGAACGGTATCGAGCGTCCGGGTCCTTTTGGAGGCACTTTCCCAGAATCCGTTCGACCTCGCGAGGGACTTCTGGCCGAAGCGTGGACACCGGTTTCGGCGAGTCGCGCAGAATCGCGGCCATGGTCGATATGGCGGAATCGCCATCAAAGGCCCGGCGGCCGGTCGTCATTTCGTAGAGTACATCTCCCAGGCTGAAGACATCCGAGCGCGGATCGACTGGCTTGCCTTCCACTTGCTCGGGCGACATGTAGGCGACCGTGCCAACAATGGTGCCCTTTTTCGTCAGCGTCGTTTCTCCCGGCTCGAGGGTGCGGGTTTCAGCGTCCTCACCCACGCCGGGCTCCGACAGCTTTGCCAAGCCGAAGTCCAGCACTTTCACTCTGCCCTGGCCGGTCAGCATGAGGTTGCTCGGTTTGATGTCTCGGTGGACGATGCCCGCCGCGTGCGCCGCGGCGAGGCCATCGGCAATCTGCTCGCCGTAATCCAGCACTTGGTCTAGCGGGAGACGTTGCGCGTGGACCAGCGCCGCAATCGTTGTTCCCTCGACGTACTCCATCGCGATGAAGTCAACGTCATCGGCTCGATCAATGTCGTAGATAACGACAATGTTGGGATGATTCAAACCTGAGGCGGCCTTGGCCTCGTGGATGAAACGCCGTTTCCGCTCGGGGTCGGCAACCTTCTCCGCGGGCAGGACTTTGATGGCGACTAGGCGGTCGAGGTGGGTATCACGAGCCTTGTAGACGAGCCCCATCCCGCCCTCCCCGAGTTTCTCGAGGATTTGGTAGTGCGAGATTGTGTGGCCGATCATGGCCCAGTCCCGCCTTCTGTCCTGCTGATAATCTACACCCGCACGCTCGATACGGCAACGTTCAAGTGAGTAGTGCAGTCGCGAAGGAAGTTCGCACCAAAGAATGCAGAAACGCCTTGTGGAAGTCCCCGCGTCTCGCCTGTCACGGCAGCTTTTGGTCCTCCTGATGTCTGGCCTCGCAGCCGAAGGGGTTGTGCTGGTTCAGCCTGAAATGGAGAAACGGCGCTCTCCGCTAGTGAGCATTCCGCCCTGCGGGTGGGGATTTTCAAGGCATGAAGGTCTACCGATCCGATGTGGTCTCTTTGAAGAGCGCGGAAGCGAGGCCGCCGCGTTCCGTTCATCGTCTCGATGAGCCCACCGGACTATCCCTCAGTATGGTTGCGTCCCCGCAGTGCCGCTTCCGATTCGCCCGGTAACATTATTGGGCGCCGCCGCCACCAGATTGGGCGCCGCCGCCACCAGCGCGGCCAACTTCGGTTACGCCGATAGAGATCTACCGTGATCCGTTCCCTATCGATCGAGCAAACTGCGCAGCACAATGTCGCCCGGACATCAGCGAGATTGGTAGGCTCGTCGGGCCGCCACTCCCTCGTCTGCATTGTCCAGGCAACCTCGCTCCCGGCCTTGCGATAAAGCTCGGTGAACACCTGGCCCGCGCCCAGCCAGTGTCGGCCGCGCCACACCGGCGTAGTCGATGATCGTGACGTTCAATACCTGCTCCGCCGCGCCCAGGGAAAACAGGAAAAACAGGAACCGCAAGGCAGCCAGTCTGGGCCGCCTCACTGCCTCCATGCTTGCGTCTTCGAAGTTTGCTCTGCCGCACAAGTAATTGAAACTAAGTGTGTTGCGTCGTGATATACTGCGGTCTCCATGGCGTCTCGCATCGTGCAGTTCGGTACTTTCCAGGCCGATCTCGATTCGGGCGAGCTCTACCGGGACGGCATCAAACTGAAGCTGGGCGGCCAGCCGTTTCAGTTGCTCGAGCATCTCCTTTCCCGGCCCGGCGAAGTGGTCACGCGCGAGGAACTGCGGGCAGCGGTTTGGCAGTCCGACACCTTCGTCGATTTCGACCACGGGCTGAACGCCGCCATCAACAAGATCCGGGAGGCTCTCGGGGACTCGGCGGCCAACCCGCGGTTTGTGGAAACCGTCCCGCGGCGTGGGTATCGTTTCATCGCTCCGGTGGACAAGCCCGTCGCCCCTACGCCCGTCGAACCCCCGCCGTCGCCACCTCCTCAGCCGCCGAAGACGCCCTCCCGGAAGTGGATCGGCCTCGCCGCCGGAGGAGCGGGCGTCGCCCTTCTTGCCGCCGGGCTCTTGATCTTCCGCTCGCGGCCATCCGTGCCGGTTGACTACAAGCTGACACAGGTCACCAGGGACTCCGGTCTCACCTGGCAGCCCGGCATCTCCGCCGACGGCAATTTCGTTGCCTACGCATCAGACCGCGCCACGGGCAAGGACCTTGATGTTTGGATCCAACACGTCTCCGGAAGCCAGGCGATTCGGTTGACCTCGGCATCCACGCAAGAATCCTATCCTTCGCTTTCGGCGGACGGCAGAACAGTCGCGTTTCAGTTGGGCCATGGCCAGGAGTTGGGGATTTTCGTGGTCCCCGCGCTCGGAGGTAGCCCCAGAATGCTCACTCCGGCGGGACAGAGTCCGCAGA
>JBJXGR010000619.1:0-12941 GCA_046160045.1 Bryobacteraceae bacterium | reverse complement strand
GGGAAGAAGAGGTATCCCGCCACCGCCCGCGAAGTCGACACCTGCGGCAGCGTCTTGGCGACGATGGCAGTGGGATTGCCGCCGGTACTGCTGGCGACACGTTCCGGTGGCTCCGGGGCAATCCGTTCCAGCCCCTTGGGGGCCTTCAGGGCGAAGTCTCCAAGCCGGACCGGGAACGAACTTCGGTCCTTTGAGTAGAAGCCCACTTCCACTACCACGTACTGCCGGTCCACCTGCGGGCCGAACAGCGTGCGAACCCGCTGCGGAGCCACCAGGGTGGCGCCGACAGCGAGCGACTCCGTAAACCCGGTGGCATCATACTCTGCACGGCTGGGCTTGGGTTCGATGCCTTGGTTTGGCAGTGTGGCCCGATCGGCCGCAAACAAAAGCGCGCTGCTCACTACGACGAGGGGGAGGATCGCCGAGTTCATACAAGTCTCCTTTACGGGACCTAGGCAGTATACCCGTTTTATGTCCAGAGACATAGACAAAACTTGAACGCCCAGCCCTGGAGCCATACGACTAGCAGCTCTGATAGTACTATTGCTATCAAGCCTTGGCTAGCTTTTCCACGGCCGAACAGAACCGGTCAATCTCATCGAGGGTCGTGTAGATATTCGGCGTGATTCGCAATCCCCTGTAGTCTTCACGGATGATTGGGACGGTGAGGAACTGGTGTTCGGTCAATAACTTGTCGCCGAACTTTGCGGGATCCCGGCCATCGAGGGTCAGCAGGCCAAGCCCTCCAGCCTCGGGCGGGGTTAACGTCCCGAGACCAAGTCCCGGGCGAGAAATGAGGCGTGAGGTCCACAACTGTCGGAGATAGCGCAGCCGGGCGAACTTGCGCTCGGGGCCGATGGTCTGGTGGAACGTAATCGCCTCGCCGATCGCCAGAAAGTTGGCCGAAGGGTGTGTGCCGATCTGCTCGAACTTGCGGATGTCGTTGTCCTGGCTGGGCGAGGCGGCAAACATCGGCCATAACTTCGCAATCTTCTCCCGCCGCACGAACAACATTCCCGTTCCGTGTGGGGCGAGCAGCCACTTGTGCAGGCTGGTGCCGTAATAGTCGCACTGTAGTTCGTCGTACTTGGCCGGAAAATGAGCGAAGGTGTGCGCACCGTCGACGATCGTCTCGATGCCCCGCGACCGCGCCATCTGGCAGATCTTCTTCACCGGGAAGATCTGACCGGACAGGTTGGTCACGTGGCAGAAATGGATGACGCGCGTTTTCGGGGTAATCGCCTGCTCGAACGTCCGCACCAGGTCGTCTTCGGATTTGACCGGCACTTTGAACGGAAGCCTGCGGACGCTGATGCCATTGCGGCGTTGACACTGCTCCCAGGTCGTCAGCATGCGCGGGTAGTCCTGATCGGTAATCAGGACTTCGTCCCCGTTCTTCAGATCCAGCCCGAGTTGGGCGATCTCCAGTGCTTCGCTGGCATTGCGCGTGATGGCGACCTCCTCGCGGTCGACGCCCAGCAACCCGGCCAGGCGGGTACGGACACTTTCCACCTGCGGGTCGAGGATGCGCCACATATTGTAGGCCGGCAACATGTTGCTGAACTCGAGGTACCGCCGCATAGCTTCCTGTACGATGCGGGGCGAGGGACAGACGCCGCCGTTGTTGAAGTTGACCAGGTTGCGGTCGACCGTGAACGCCTGCTGGATCTCCCGCCAGTAATCCTCGTCCTGAGCGGCCGCTTCCGGGGGACGGCGGTCCGTGGAGGCGGCGCGGGCGCGGTCCACGGCGTCGGAGTTGAAGAAGACGGCTCCGGAAGTCGCGGCGGTCAAAAACCGGCGTCGGTTCATGTGGGATCTCCAGTGCCTTTATCCTACTACGTGGGGTTGGAGATCAGCTTCTTTGTTAAACTGAAAGGCGAACCCGGCGTGGCGGCGTAGCTCAGTCGGTAGAGCGAGGGTCTCATAATCCCTAGGTCCGCGGTTCGAGTCCGCGCGCCGCCACCAGCGCTTGGCCTGCCTTGGCTGTTTTGCCCGCTTCCGGGCCGTCAAACAGCTGTTTCCAGCCCTCAGCCACATCGGGCGACTCAAACAGGACGTGCCACAGTTTCAGCGCAAGCCGGTAATCCCCCCGAGTCGATTCGCAGGATGTCACTTCGCCGAAAAGGACGGTCCGGTTCCAACGGATCTTGAGGATCGCTCCCAGATCCAACGGCCGGTCGAGCGACAGGTCGAAGTCCGCAGCCCCGAGGTGACGGATCTGTCCTGGTAGGGAAATCGGCGGGTCGCCGACCACCGTGAGAGTCACGCCCTGGTTGATGGCGAACCTCCGAGCGGAGACCGGTCTTCTTGCCATGACAAAATGGAAGTGCCGGCGGCGCACGGAAACTCTCAGGAAATCTCCGGTAGGTCGTCGAAGGCGACCGCCGCGGCGCCCAGAACCCCGGCGAAGTAGCCCAACTCCGAAGGGCGAATGTCGACACTCCGGTACGCACGCCCGATCAACCGGCGGCCGGCAATCTCCCGGAGATCGTCGAAGAGAAACGGGTTGTCGGAGGCGAGTCCGCCGGCGACGATCACCAGGCGGCAGTCGAGCAGATGGACCAGAGTCAGGATTCCGGTGGCCAGGTGTTCCGCGAACTTTCGAATGGCTTCGCGGGCGCGAGGCTCGCACGCGGCGGCGGCAATCAGGGCTTCGGCGGAGGAGAACGCCGGCTCGCCGGCATATCGGAGCAGGGCGGCGGCGTTGGCGTAGCACTCCAGACAGCCCCGCCCTCCGCAGTTGCAGGGTAATCCTTCGTGCTCGATGGAGATATGGCCAATGCTGTTGGCAAGGGAATGGGCGCCCCGATTGAGGCGCCCGCCTACGTAGCAGCCGCCGCCGAGCCCGGTGCCCAGCGTGAGGCAGACAAAATCGTCGATCCCGCGGCCCAAGCCGAAGCGTCTCTCGGCGATGGCGAACGCGTTGGCATCGTTTTCGGCTGCGACGGGGAGCCCGACCGCGGCCGAGACGGTCGCGGTGATGGGCGCTCCGGTCCAGCCCAGCAGGTTGTCGGTCGCGTAGATCACGCGCCCGGTGGCGCGATCGACCCAGCCGGCCGTGGCGATGCCGACGCCGCGGGCAGGCGTTCCGGCTTGCCGCGACAGTTCGATCCCCTGGCGGGCCATCTGAACGAGTTGATCGAGTAGGGCTTCCCGGCCCGCCCTGGCGGGCGTCGGGGAGGAGAAGTGACCGAGCAGTTCACCGTCCGGCGTGACTACCCCGGCTTTGGTGCGCGTGCCGCCGAGGTCGATGCCAATGATCGACCGGCTCATCACCGGACCCGGTACCGCTTCCACGCCTCCATCAGGTTCGATCCTTTGTAGCGAATGGTGCGGTCGTCCAGCACTTCCACCCACGGCAGGGCGCTGAGATCGGGGTTCAGCGAATTCCGCGTGGTGTATTCGATCTCGAGCGTCACGGGCCCTTCGATGCGATAGGGCCGGATCTTGCCGATCTTCGCCACAGAGCGCATCGCGGCGTCGTGAATCACCGAGCGCGCGCTCTCCGCCGAGAGGGACAGGCAGGCGTAGCGAGCCAGGCCTTCTTTCACTGCTGCGAATTCCGCGTCCGGCACGATGGCTTTCAGTTCGTCGACGGCCGCCTGATCTCCTGTCAGCAGGATCACGGGCGTGTTGAAGGCGCCCGCCATTCCGGCCCACACATCGATCTCGCCCACCGGCTTTCCGTTCAGCTTCATGTTCTGAATGCCGAGCGAGCTGAAGCTATGAGCCATGATCCCTTTGCGTACGTTGCCCATGGAATGCTGTCCGAGAAACCCGATCGCCGAGTAGCCGCGATCGAGCGTGCCGTTCCAGCCGAGCGAACCCTGCAACAGCTTGGCTCGTGGATGGATCGTGAGCGCGGACAGCGTCTGTGAGCCATCGTGGCCATCCCAGACGACCACTTCGTCGGCGCCTCCGTCATAGAAGCCCCTCACCGCGGCGTTGATCTCGCCGGTCAGCAGCGCGCGCATCTCAACGTTGGTGGGGTCGGTCTGATCCTGGCGGCAGACGCCCGCCACGCCCTCGGCGTCGGTGATTAAGAGGATTCGTTTGGGCGGCTGCGCAAGGGCGGCCGCCGCAAGCAGAAAGGGAAAGAGGCGAATCATCCGATCTGCAACTTTACCTCAAAACACTACTCGGTCACCACGCCGTAGTAGCGGGCCATCCAGTAGGGCAGGATGTAATCGATGCCGCTGCCTTCGATGAAACCGTCGCCTCCGCCGGATAGCTGGAACGGGCTGCGCTGCCACAGAAAGTCGGTGGGGACGCGTTCCGTGACGGGAATCGGCTGGCAGGCGCGATTGTCGTCGAAGCACGACGGATACTTGCCGCGCAGGTCCACCGCGAAATCGCGGCGGGGACGCTTCAGCCAGTCTTCCAGCAACTGCCGGGTCTCCGCGTCGCGGCGTGCGTCCGGCCCGCGAAGGGCGCGGTCAATCATGTTGAAGTGCGCGTTGCCGTGACCGTCCACGGTGCGGCGGAAGATGGCGTACGCGCTTTCGCAACGGGACTGGACGAACGAGTTGCCGCCGATCCGGATGAGATTAAAGAGATTCACAGCGTCGAGATTGAACTTGAAGTACGCCCCGTTCGGATCCAGGGTCTCGTAGGCGATCGGAGCCTCGACACCGGCGGCGAGGAAGTTGGACGTCAGATGATAGGCTCGGTTGAAATGGCGCGGATTCAGTTGGCGGCCGATCTTGAGGATCGCCAGTTGCTGATCGGCGCGGCCCAGAAAGGTCGTGGAAATACCGCCGCCGGGCATGATCACCAGCCACCCCCGCTCGAGCAGATGGCCGGCAATGCGCGTGCCCAGCCACGACGTGGCCTCCTTGACGCCTGGATTGTCCACGAAGGCATGCGCCACCGACAGGCCGAACAGGACGCCGATGTATTGATCGCGCGACGTGTTGCCCACCCACATAAACGGCTGGCCGTCGACGATCCCAAGGTGGATGCCATGACCCTGTTCTTCCTGCGAAAAGGCGGGGGCAAAGGGCGAATTGACCGGGAACATGCAGCGCGCCAACAGATCTTCGCCGGTGACGTCGGTGAGGTAGCGAATCCCGGCCAGCGCCACAAGAACATTGTCGAGAGCCTCGGGGGATCGCGTGGCGGCGTAGCGATACGACTCCGCGGCCAGATAATGCCCCGTCCAGATGGCCGCGTCGCCGCAGCGGGTGTAGTGAGCGATTTCGTCGCTGCCGGGGGCCTTGAAGATCGGATCGACGATCACTCCGTGGGGTAAGTGGCGCTCGCGAATCGTCTTTGAAATCGCAAGGGCGTCGGCTTCCGCCGCGCCGAGCGCTGCCGGGAGCAGAACCAACAATACGAGAGAGGACCAGCGCATGCTCACCTTCTTCCGACGCTGCAGATTGCAAGCCGGTTTCCAAACGATCGGCGCTGCTTTGTCAATCAGTTGCGGGCCTGCCAGCGCGGGCGGGCGTGTAAAGAACTCCCCGTCTGCTGTGTCGGAACGAACTTGTCGGACGCCGTCCTGACGCGTGGCCTACCGCAACTCGCGCGACAGGTCGTCGAGCGCTTCGTCGCGGCGCTCGCTGACCAGGTCCTTCTCCAGCCGCCGAAGCGCCACTCCCAGGACATCGCGATGATGCAGTTTGGAGCCAAACCGGTCGGACGAGAGGCGCAGCCAGATATCGTGAAGGCGGTCGAGATCCTCGGGCCAGAGCCTCGGGGGGTGCGGACCCAGGTTCACGTAGATGGACTCCCGATCGGGCCGCTGGACCTCGAGGGAAAACGCGTGCCGAGGCTCGGGCTGGCGCTCCCACGCCAAGCCGATGAGACGCGCCAGTTCTTCGGACGGCATTCGCTCCGAGACGCCCGTGACCAACCTCGACGCTTTCAGCCGCAGCGCCGTCTGGACCATCGCATCGAACGGATCGATACCCGGGACAACCAGCAGTTCAACCGTCTTCCCCTCCTTTTCCGCCAGCGCGACGACGCGCGTGAAGAGTTCCTTTTCGTACTCCGCGAACAGTTGCCCCTCGGCCAAGTCGTATTCGGCGGCGCCCGTCGAGAGTGTCCGCACGGTCATCACGACGATGTCATGGCGGCGGACACTGGTTTTCCGAAGCACGGCGCGCAGGTGGTTCATGTGGCGGTAATCGCGCACGGCGACCAGAACGCAGCCGGGGCGCGCCCGGACGACTTCGGCGGTGATATCGGGGCGATGGTCGAGGTTGAATTGCTCCAGGCCCGGTTGCTCGTCGTGCTTCTTGCGCGCGTTGATGTGCTCGGAAACCGTGAACACGATAAACAGGGCAACGGTGAACGAGATGCCCCAGATGGTGGCGATCTGCTTGGTGAACAAGTTGGCGATCGCCACGAAAAACAGAACCAGGGTCGTGAGGGCAAGTCCGAGGGGCCACTCCCTGCCGCCGAAATGCAGATTGAGGGGAGTCTTGTAATCCTGGTCGTGTCGGCGGAACCGTAGCACCAGAACGCCCAGCGACTTGAGAAAGAAACTCCAGACAACGCCGAACGCGTAGGCCTCGCCTAACAGGTAGACGTCGCCGCGGCTGGCGGCAATCGTGATGAGCTGCAGAGCCACGATGAGGTTAATGAGGCGGTAGGACGTTCCGAAGCGGCGGTGGGGTTTGCGGAACCAGTCGACGAGAACCCCGTCCTCGGCGACGCGGTTCATCACTCCGTTGGCCCCGATGATGGACGTATTGACCGCGCCGGAAAGGATGAGGACGCCGACCACGACGACGAACGCGTGAAAGCCCAACCGCAGCAGCGGCGGGCCGGCAAGATGCATGGCGAGGCCGCCGAGGAGGTTGTCGATGTAGTCCTTCCGGACCGCGTCCGGGATGATCATCCCGGCAAACAGCGTGACCACGCCGGTGCAGACGACCGCGTAGGTGCAGACCATATTGCCGGTGATCTTGAGGTTCTTGAGCTTGGGCGAGGCGATCTCCCGATAGACCTGGGCGAGCGTCTCAAAGCCGCTCATTGACAGCAGCGAATGGCCGAAAGCGATGATGATGGCCACGATCGGGATTTGCGGCCAGAACGTTCCCTTAAACCACCCAAGGCCTTCGTCGCTGAACGTGAGGGCCTCGGGCGTCGGGAGCGGCGGGATCTGCGAAGGACCCCGGATCAGCAACGTGATGGGGCACCAGATCAGGAACAGAACCACCATCACACTGGTGATCTGCATGATGCGGAGTGCCTTGCCGCTGGATTCGTGGATGCCTTTGGTGTTGGCCCACCAGAAATAAACGGTGATGATGATGCCGAACACCGCCGCGAACCACGCCGGATTGATGTGGATGGGCGAATGGGTCATCTCGGCAATCTCGTTGAGAAGCCGGCCCAGATATTGGCCCGCGGTCACGATGCTGATCGGTCCGGTGAGGATGTAATCGAAAATCAGAGCCGACACCGAGAGGCGCGCCATGAAGTGGCCCATCGCGTCACGAACGACAACGTACACGCCGCCGCGCACGAACAGGCTGCAGCTTTCCAGGTACACCGAACGGACGGCGAAGCTGAACAGCATGACGCCCAGGATGAACCAGGGCGCGCTTTTCCCGATGGCGTGCTCGGCGATGCCTCCGGCGTAGAAGGCCGAGGATGCCAGATCGCTGAGGACAATGGCCGAAGCGCGCCAGAAAGAAATGAAGGACAGCGCCACCGTGGTGGCGACGACCACGGTTGTTGGCGCCTGCCGCTGGGGTTCAGCGGGCATGGCAGGATTTCCTTTCCCATCCCGGCTTCGGGACTGCTTTCAAATTCGCCTACGAGGTTAGCTGACGGGCTCGGGCTTGAAAGTACCCGGTCTTCTCATGGCAGAAGGACTGCGCCCCTTTGGGACCGGTTCCCCCGCCTCCTTTCGGAGTTCGGCTGTTTCGGATCATACCACGGGGTCGCCGAGGTAGCCGGGCAGCCGGGGACTCCGGAGCGGCGCCACATACAATAAAGGGATATGCGAGAAATCAGGGCCCTGGTTCTGGCCTTGCTCGCGGTGTACCCCGTCTGCGCTTCCCGGGAGCCGGTGCGTACCCGCCATGCAATGGTCGTGACGCGGGAACCTATAGCTACCGGCGTGGGCGTCGCCGTGCTGAAGAGCGGCGGGAATGCCGTGGATGCCGCTGTGGCGGTGGGCTTCGCATTGGCGGTGACGCATCCATCGGCCGGGAACCTGGGCGGCGGCGGTTTTATGTTGGTGCGAATGGCGGACGGAAGATCGGTCTTTCTCGATTTTCGCGAGCGGGCGCCGCTTGCCGCGACGCGCGACATGTATCTCGACGAGAAGGGGCAGGCCCGCGATTGGAGCCTCGTCGGCTATCTCGCCGCGGGCGTGCCGGGAACCGTCAAAGGGCTCGAGGCCGCGCACGCCCGGTTCGGCCGGATGCCGTGGGCGGGTTTGGTCTCGCCCGCCGTGCGCCTGGCACGCGAAGGGTTTCCGGTTAGCTATGATCTGGCCCGATCGTTGCGGAGTCACTGTGACCTGTTCGAGCCGTTCCCGGACTCCAGGAGAATTTTCCTGAACCGGGGGATGTATTACGATCCGGGCGATCGGCTGATCCAGACCGATCTGGCGGGCACCTTGGATCGGATCGAGAAGTACGGGGCGAAGGGCTTCTATGAAGGAAAGACGGCGCGGTTGCTGGCTGAAGACATGAAAGCCAACGGCGGTCTGATCACGGAAGAGGACCTGCGCCAGTACACCGTGGTGGAGCGAACTCCCCTCAAGGGTTCGTACCGCGGCCACGACATCCTGACAGCCCCTCCGCCAAGTTCCGGAGGAATCGGATTGCTGCAGATGATGGGCATGCTGGAAACCACCGGCTACCACCAGACCGGCGCGGGTTCCGCGGCAACGATCCATTGGGTAGCGGAGGCGCAGCGCAGATTCTATGCCGACCGTAGCCAGTACCTGGCGGATCCCGACTTTGTGCAGGTACCGGTCTCGAAGCTCCTGAGCAAGTCTTATATCGACGAGCGCCGTAAGACCATCGATCCGGCCCGGGCATCGACGAGCACGGAGATTCACCCCGGCAAGCCCGAATCCTTCTCCGAGAGCGCGGAAACCACCCATTACTCCGTGGTCGATGAGGAAGGCAACGCCGTCGCGGTCACGTACACGCTGAATGGCGGATTTGGGAACGGCGTTACCGCCAAGGGACTCGGCTTCCTGCTCAACAACGAGATGGACGATTTTTCCGCGAAGCCCGGCCAGCCCAACCTGTACGGCGCGATTCAGGGGGAAGCCAATGCGATTCAACCGCGCAAACACCCGCTCTCGTCGATGACGCCGACCATCGTGACGAGGGAAGGCGAGTTGCGCATGGTAGTCGGCTCGCCCGGCGGCACGACCATCATCAACACGGTCCTGGAGGTGATCCTGAACGTCATCGACTTCCGGATGAACATTCAGAAGGCGGTGGAGTTCCCACGCTTTCATCACCAGTGGATGCCGGATGAACTCCGGGTGGAGAGCGATTTTTCACCCGACACGATCGATCTACTGACTGCCCGTGGGCACAAGATCCGCAAGGTTGCGCAACAGGGCGAGGTATGTGCCATCCTTTGGGACGGAAGCTGGCTTCAGGGAGCCGCCGACGGGCGGACCGAAGCGACGGCCGCCGGCTATTGATATGCAACGAGTTCTTTCCACCCACCTCTTCGTAAACCATCGCCTGACGGTGGCGATGCTCGACCGTATTCTGCATGCGGGCATTCCCGCCGTGGAGATCTTTTTCGCGCGGCAGCACCTGGATTGGCACAACAAAAGCCAGTTGACCGAGTTGGGCCACTGGTTCCGCGAGTCGGACCTGAAGCTGCACTCGATTCATCTGCCGATGTACTCGGATGAGTATTGGGGGCGGTCGGGGCCGGATTCGGTGCTCGACATCACCGAGCGCATCAAGACCAAACGAGTCCCCATCGTGGATGAACTCAAATGGGCCCTGGAAATGGCGGAGATCATTCCGTGCCGGTACGCGATCCAGCACCTGGGCGTCAATGAGCAGGAATATAGCGACCACGCCGTGGAGGCCGCGTTTACGGTCCTCGAAGAGTTGAGCCTATTCTCCAGGCAGCGCGGAGCCCGGATCCTGCTCGAGAATATTCCCAACGGCCTTGCGTCGGCCGAGCGGCTGATGTACTTCCTGGGCATCACGCATCTCGATCTCGACTTCGTGTTCGACACCGGGCATGCCAACCTCCAAAAAGGTGTGGAGGCAGCTTTTTCGACGATGCGGAAGAAAATCCGGTCGCTGCACGTGCACGACAACGACGGCAAGACCGACCAGCACCTGTTTCCCCTCCTGTCGGAAGGCGGCACCATTCAATGGCGGCGGGTGATGAAGCTTCTGCGAGCGCAGCCGGATCAATACCCGCTGTTGCTCGAGTTGAGGGAGGTCAACGGAATGCCGAATCCGCTGGACGCCGTGAATGAGGTCTTCGATCGGCTGGAAAACCTGGAAGAGGACGATGATCGAGAAGGGTAATTACATACGCGACCTGTTCGGCAGGACGGTGCCGGGCGTGGCGGAGGCGCGCGGCTGGGTCAAGACCCGGCGGGACGGCAAAGGTGTGCACTTCGTGCAGCTCAACGACGGGTCGTGCTTCCAGGATCTGCAGATTGTCGTGGACGCCGGTATGGTACCCGAGGAAGTGATGCGGTTGGTGACGACGGGCGCCTGCATTCGTGCATCGGGCGAACTGGTCGCATCGCAAGGCGCCGGACAGGCGGTGGAGTTGAAGGCGCGGGAAATCGAAGTCTACGGCGGGGCAGACCCGGTGACCTACCCGTTGCAGAAAAAGGGCCACACGATGGAGTTCTTGCGGGACATCGCCCACCTGCGTACCCGCAGCAACACCTTCGGCGCGGTGTTCCGGGTGAGGAATGCGCTGGCATTTGCGATCCACCGGTTCTTCCAGGATCGCGGGTTTATCTATGTCCACACTCCGGTGATCAGCGCGTCCGATGCCGAGGGCGCGGGTGCGATGTTCCAGGTGACAACACTTGACCTGATGAACCTGCCGAGCGGCGGTAGGGAGGTGGTGGACTACGCGCAGGACTTCTTCGGCCGGAAAGCCTTTCTGGCCGTCAGCGGCCAACTGGAAGCGGAGATCTTCGCCCTGTCGTTTTCGAACGTCTACACGTTCGGTCCGACGTTCCGCGCCGAGAACTCCAACACGCCGCGACACCTGGCCGAATTCTGGATGATCGAGCCGGAAATGGCGTTCTGCGATCTGGACGGCAACCGCAAGTTGGCCGAGGAATTCCTGAAGTCGATCATCGGCTACGTGTGCGACCAGTGCCGCCCGGACCTGGAGTTCTTCAACAAGCGCATTGATACGACCGTGCTCGCGACGCTCGACAACGTCATGAACAGCCAGTTCGAGCACATCCCCTACACCGAGGCCGTGCGGATTCTGGAACAGGCTCGGGACGGCGGGCGGCAGTTCGAATTCCCCGTCGGGTGGGGCATGGATCTGCAGAGCGAGCACGAACGCTACCTGACCGAGGAGACCTTCAAGAAGCCCGTGGTGGTGACGGACTACCCGGCGGAGATCAAAGCGTTCTACATGCGCATGAACGAGGACGGCAGAACCGTACGGGCGATGGACGTACTGGCGCCGCGGATCGGAGAGATCATCGGCGGAAGCCAGCGCGAGGAGCGGCACGACGTTCTTCTGGAGAAGATCCGCAAGGCCGGCCTGCCGGAACAGGATTACTGGTGGTATCTGGAGCTGCGCAAGTACGGCTCGACGCCGCATGCGGGCTTCGGGCTGGGCTTTGAACGAATGATGATGTACCTGACCGGAATGAAAAATATCCGTGACGTGATTCCCTTTCCGCGCACGCCCGGCAACGCCGCTTTCTAAGTGCGCAGTTTCACAAATACGGTCGCCCTTTTGGGTTCTCGTGGGGCGGGCCCCCTGGCCCGCAGCCGGCCCCCCGGCCGGCTTTCTCGCTGCCCGATACGTTGCTGTACTTCTGAAAACCCGGACTAGACGATGCGCCAGTCGACCATCGCGATCATCGGAGCGCCGCTCGACCTCGGCCAGGACCGCCGCGGAGTGGACATGGGGCCCTCGGCCGTGAGGGTCGCCAACCTGCACAAACGGCTTCAATCGCTGGGGTATGTCGTGGACGATCTGGGCAACGTCTCGGTGGAAGTGCGGGAGAGCCTGCCGGAAGGGCCGTCCAACGCGCGCTATCTGCCGCAGATCGTGGAAGCGTGCCGGCGGCTGGGGCTGATGACCGAGAAGGCCTTGAGCGGCAACCGGGTGCCGCTGGTGTTAGGGGGCGATCACTCGGTGGCCGCGGGAACCATCGCCGGCGTCTCGCGGTTCTTTCGAAAACAGAAGCAGAAGATCGGCGTGATCTGGATTGACGCCCACACCGATATGAATACACCGGAGACCAGCCCGAGCGGGAACGTCCACGGCATGCCTCTGGCGTGCTGTCTCGGCCTGGGGCCCAAGGAGATGACCGGGCTGTTCGGCTATTCGCCCAAGGTGACGGCGGCGAACGTCGCCCTGGTGGGCATTCGCGACGTGGATGCGCTGGAGCGTCATCACGTCCACGAGTCGGGTGTGCGGGTGTTTACCATGCGGGCGATCGACGAGCGTGGCATGCGCGCCGTGATCGAGGACGCAATCCGCTTCGCGAGCGAAGGGACGGCGGGGTTCCACCTCTCGCTGGACATGGATTTTGTCGACCCGAGCGAGGCGCCGGGAGTCGGCACTCCGGTGCGGGGCGGAGGCACCTATCGCGAAGCGCACCTGGCGATGGAGATGATCAACGATTCGGGCGGCATGGCGTCGATGGAGGTGGTGGAGGTCAATCCGGTGATCGACGAATCGAACCGGACGGCGGACCTGGCCGTGGAACTGATCATGTCGGCCATGGGAAAGAGAATTCTCTGAACGAACATGCCGCCGGGCGACGTTTT
>JBJXGR010000618.1:0-20387 GCA_046160045.1 Bryobacteraceae bacterium | reverse complement strand
GCGGACCTCGACAACTGGCAAGGCGTGCGGCGCAACTGGAAATCGATGACGGCAGACCGCCTGCGATACGGGAGCCACCCCATTTACTGCGAAACGTGGTGGGCAGGCGTCGAGTTCGTCGCCGCCTTCAACGAGTACTCCAACGATGGGTTCGTCCTGCGCAGCCGTCCGGGCGGCCTGCTGATCGGCAGCGACTGGGTCCCGCTGCATTCGACCGTGACCGGCGTGGCGCCGTCGAATGCCGTGCGCGAGTCTTTTCTCGAATATATCGAGGACATCCGCCTGGCGCCGCCGCGCATGGTGGCCTGTTACAACTCCTGGTGGACGCTGCCTCAGGTAGTCGTCCAGCGCGACAACATCGAGTTGATTCGTGAATTGAAGGCGGAGATGTTTGACCGCCACGGAATCTTCTTCGACATCATCACCACGGACATGGGATGGAGCAACCCGCGGAGCGTCTGGGAGATCGATCGCTCAATCCTCCCCGCCGGGTTCGACGACATTCGCGCCATCGTCGAGCCTGCCGGGGGCAAGCTGGGCCTCTGGATGTCGCCAAGCGAACAGTATCCGCCCGTCTGCGACTACGATTGGGCGGAGAAGAACGGGTACGTCGTCTTGCGGCCCGAAGGGTCGAACCGCAGGGGCCGGCCGGCCGTCTCCCTGGCCGACCCTCGCTATCGGGCTGAAACGAAGTCGGCCCTTCGGAAGTTGATCCGCGAAAATCGCCTCGGCCACATCAAGTACGACGGCTTCCTGGCCGAAGAGGACCGGCCTCATCACGGCCTGCTGCCGGGCAAGGATTCGGTGGAACCGCTGGCCGGGTATTCGCTCGAATTGCTCCAGGCATCGAAGGAAGAAAACCCGGCTCTCGTCACCGAACCGACCTACATGAACTCGCATGCCAACTACATCAGCCCGTGGATTCTCCAGCACTCGGACACCGTCTGGGCCAATTCCGGCGGCGACTGCCCGCCGGGCCTCGGTCCGGCGCCGGACTACCGCGAATCGCAAACGAACGCGCGGGAGTATTACATTTTCACGTCGCTCGACGAAGTCTGGCTGCCTCAAAACGCCCTCCATTACTTCGACATTGTCCATGCCGACACAGGACAGGGGTTTCCCAACCACGCCGCGATGGCCTTCGGACGCGGGCGTTTCTTCGTCTCGACCTACCTGAATCCCAAGGTGATGAGCGCGGAGGACTGGCGCATCTACTCCGGGATGCTGCGCTGGGCTCGATCGAATCGCGACATCCTCCGCAATACCGTGGTGGCGCCCTCGCGAGTGGAACTGGGCGAGCCGTATTTCTATTCCCACTGGCTCGGAACACGCGGAATCCTCGCTCTGCGCAACCCCTCAAATGACAGCCGGGAGTACGTTCTGGATTTGAAGAAAGCACGAGCGCCTCGACAACTGGCCGACGCGGTCTGTTACACGCAATATCCGCACCGGCGGGGGATCGCGGCCGGGCTGTCAGGAACCTCGCAGGTTCGGCTGACTCTTGCGCCGTGGGAGTTGCTATTCCTCGAGATCGTGCCTCGTTCGAGGCTCCGGGAGGCCGTCGTCATGGGGGCGCGTTGGTATCGGGAACCCGGCCACGCGGCCTCGCTGGTTGCGGATGGAGATGTCGGCGCCGTGCAAGTGATCGAACCCGGAGGCGCGGAACGGGACCTCCGCGTCCCAACCCGCCATCGGCACGACCTTCGGGGGAAGTTGATTTCCACGACGGTGCGGCCGCTTCCGGAGGGCGAGTGGTTGCCGGCGGAGCCGAAGCGCTCCGCTGTGTTCCCGTTCCACTATCCCGCCGAGCCAAATTCGGAGACGATCCGAAAACTCGAGCAGGCCGAGCGGTCGAAAACGGCCGAGGGCAGCGTTCCGGCGGTGGCGTTCGAAGTCGAGTGCGAAGTCTCCATTCCACCAGGAGTGAACCGGGCCATGGTTCTGCTCCTGGTGGAGTTCCCGGGAAGAGAATTCCGGCCGGGCCACTGCCGCGCGACGGTCGACGGCCGGCCGGCGCAGGTCGAGGAGAGCCATTCCGCCGGGCATGTCGGTTACTTCGTGGCCTCGAAGAGCAATGCCTGGAAGGACATGTTGCCTCACGAGAGCCAGTGGCGTTGGTATCTCTGCGAGGTGGGTGCCGGCGCGCGGCGCGTGAGATTCAGCGGCAAAGCGGGTCACCCGAATCCGCGAATTGGGCTGTGGGCGTGGGCGGAGGTTCATCTGGACGCCGCAAAACACTCACTGTCGGTGTCTTTCAGCGAACCCGAGATGCCGCAGTACCGCCCGGAGTTCGAGCGCCAGGGGATCTGCCTCAAGCGGCCCGCGGCGAGCCTGTAACTGCGCGACCGCGAGCATCCGAGGCCCGACCGCAAGGGAGGGCTGCCCTTCATTCGTTCGATGCCGCAACACCCGTTTGCTTGCCGCCAGCGTCGCTCCGGGCCGATACACAGTATCTTTCCACCACGTCCCAGTTCAACTCGATCCCCAGGCCCGGTTTTTCGGGAAGAGGCACCATCCCATCCACCATGCGAAGTTCCTCGATCACCAGTTCGCGGCGCAGGGGCGCTTCCGACAGCGGCGCTGGCAGGAATTCGATGTAGGGGCAGTGGGCCGTGGCCGCGCACAGGTGAGCCGACGCGGCGATGCCGATCCCGGTCTTCCAGCAGTGCGGCACGATCAGCCTGCCGCGGTCGGCGGCCAGATCGCACACGCGGCGAGCCTCGGTCAGGCCCCCCACGCGGCCAACATCCGGCTGCGCCACATCCACCTTGCCCCGGTCCATCAGGTCCAGGAATTCGAAGCGGGAATTCTGAAGTTCGCCGGCCGCGATCCGGATCGGAGAGTGGTCGTGCAAAAAGGCGTAGCCGTCGAGATCATCAAGCTGGAGCGGCGTTTCCAGGAAGAACAGATCGTAGCGCTCCAGTTCCCGCATCACGCGCAACGCTTCCTTGGCGTTGGTCCAGCAGTAGCACACGTCCACCATCATCACGAAATCACGGCCCACTGCCTCGCGGCACGCCGCGACAATGTCCACGATGAGCGCGTCGTCTTCCTGCAAACCGTTGTGCGCGTACGGGCCTTTGACGCAGACTTCCATCTTGCCCGCGCGGAACCCGAGTTCCTTCGCCTGGCGGGCCTTGGCCACCAGCGATTCGCGGTAGTCCCTGGCGGTGCGGCCCGTCGGCAGTAAAGAAGCATACGGCGTGATGCTCGCCTTGCGCGCGCCTCCGAGCAGCCGCCAACACGGTTGGCCGAGCGCCTTGCCGCGAATGTCCCACAGGGCCATATCGAGGGCGCCCATGGCGCAGATCCCCATCCCGCGCCGGCCCGTCATAAAGCTCCCCGTGTAGAGCTTGTCCCACAGGGCCTCCGGGTCGAGCGGGTTCTCACCGAGGAGCATTTCTTCCAGGCCACGGCCGAGCACATGCGTACCGCGGGCGTGGATCATCGCCTGCGCCACCCACGGATTGGTGTCGGTTTCCCCGATGCCGGTGATGCCTTCGTCGGTGTGGACCACCACGACGATGTCGTCCTGCGCCGAGGAGCACGCAGTCGAATCGAAGCCCGGATCCAGCAGCACATAGCTATTGATCTTGGTGATTCTCATGGATCGCCCTCGCGAAAACTCAGTCGACGGAAATGGCTGAGCAGACCTGCGTCGACCACAGTTTCATGGCGGAGGTCACCGCCGTCCGCGCTGCCACAGGATCGCCCGCTTTGATGGCTTCAAGGATGGGCACGTGCAGTTGCGCGTCGTAGACCAGGTCGATGGGATTGCGCGTCAGGATCCGGACGGCGGTGTTGCCGAAGACCGGAAGCGTTACGCGCCGCAAGGCGGTCTCCAGACATTCATTGCCGGAGGTGTGCCAGATCTTCTGGTGCAGGGCGAAGTCGGTCTCGATGAACTGTCGGGGGTTCTTCCCTCTGGCCGCGTCCAGGAGTTCCAGGTAGATTCTCTCCAACTCCTGCACCTCCTCGAAGCCCGCCATGCGAGCCGCTTCTTCCGCCGCGAGCGCTTCCAGCACACCGCGGACCGCGAAGATCTTCTCGCCCTCCTCGCGGGTCAGTTTTCGGACATGCGTGGCCGAGTTGGGTTTCTTGAAGACCAGGCCTTCGGTTTCCAGCTCGATCAGCGCCTCGCGCACGGCCGTGAGGCTGGTGGCGAATTGCTCCGCGAGCCTCCGCTCGACGATTCTCTCTCCTTCTTTGAGGGCGCCGCTGAGCATGGCGTCCCGAAGTTTCCCGGCAATCCTGCCGCGTAGAGTATTATTCACGAGAGGCCCGAAGAGCCCCACAGCGGGTGATGTCATATAATCGATCGTCGAGCACAAGCATATCATACCCGCCTGATTCACCGTGTAAGTTTGCTTGACAACTGGTCCCGCCGGGCAGTAACCTTGATCGATCATCGTCTGGAGGGGCCCATGATGCGTGTCCACAGCAACTTTTGTCTCCCTGCATTGGGGCTGGCGGTTCTGCTCGCAGTCCCAGCCTTCGCGCAAGTCAGCGCCGGAACCATCAGCGGCCTGGTGACCGACGCCGCCGGCGCGGTCGTACCGACTGCATCCGTCAAACTGCTCAACGAAGCGACCGGCGGTGTGCTGGAGACCCTGACCAATGACACCGGCTATTACGCCTTCACGAATGTTCGGCCGGCATTGTATGAAGTGACCGTCACGGCCCGAGGATTCAAGGCGGCAGTCCGCAAGGGGATCCAATTGCAGGTGAATCAGGGACTGCGGGTCGATGTTCCATTGGAAGTCGGCGACGTGATCCAGACCGTCGAGATCCAGGCGGCGGCTCCGCTGCTCGAAAGCGTCAACGCCAAGATCGGCACCGTCGTCGAGACCAAACAGGTGACCGAACTGCCCCTCAACGGCCGGCAGTTCGCTCAACTGATCCTGCTCACTCCCGGCGCCCTGCCCTTCGCGCTCGGCCAATCGACGACGTTCAAAGTGCAGCTTGGCGCCGGGTCGTACTCGCCGGTGATCAACGGACAGCGCAGCCGCTACAACAACTTCACCCTCGATGGCGTCGAGAACAACGACCCGATGTTCAACAGCTACGCCATGAACCCCTCGGTGGACGCGATTCAGGAATTCTCCGTCCAGTCGCGCGGCGGGGTTTCCGAGCAGGGCCGGTCGATGGGCTCGGATGTCGTGGTGGTCACGCGCTCGGGCACCAATCAGTTCCACGGCGCGCTGTGGGAGTTTCTGCGCAACACCAAGCTCGACGCCCGCAATTTCTTCGATCCCGTGCGTCCCGCCTTCAAGCAGAACCAGTTCGGCGGAACGGTGGGCGGACCAGTGCGTCTGCCGAAATACAACGGCCGCGACCGCACCTTCTTCTTCGGCTACTACGAGGGCTTCCGCTACGTGCGCTCGGCGAACAACATCACCACCGTGCCCACTCAGGACATGGTGAACGGCAACTTCACCAACCCCAGCCTGCCCGCGTTGTACGACATCACCACGACCAGAACGGACTCCTCCGTGCCGGGCGGCTATTCGCGTGAGTTGTTCGCTAACCGCCAGTTGCCGGCCAGTCGAATCAACTCGCTGGCGCAAAACCTGCTGAAGACGGTCTATCCGGCTCCCAATGGTCCGGGCATCACGCGGAACTACATCAATACCACGCCGATCCGGCAGGAGAACGATCAGTTTTCCGGACGCATCGATCATCGAATCAGCGGCACGAACAACCTGTTTGGGCGGATCTCGTACAACGACGGGTTTATCAACAACCCCGGCGGGATCCCGGCCGTGTCCAACAAGATCACCAACACCGCCTGGAACGCCACCGTGAGCGACAACCATATCCTCCGGCCCAACCTGATCGCCCACGTCCAGTTCGGGCTCAACCGGTACACCTCGAACAGCAGCGGACTCCCGCTGCCGGACGACATTCTGAAGGCGACCGGATGGGACAAGGTGTTTCCCAGTGGTCCGCCCGATCTGCTGCGCCTGAGCCTCGGGGTTACCGACATCGCCGGTTCCGGAGGCTCGTTCACGCCGATTGGGCCGCACACGTTCTATCAGGGCATCGCGGACCTCACGTGGATCCACGGCAGGCACTCCATCAAGGCCGGCTTCACCACCAGCTTCCTCGATAGCTTCCAGGCGAGCCCGCAGGCGAGCATCGGCTTCAGCCGGCGGCCGACGTCCAACCTCCGCGACTTGGCCGCCAGCGGTTATGGCGTGGCCACTTTTCTGCTCGGTTTGCCCACCGACTCCCGCCGCGCGGCGGGCGATACCTCCGCGCAATTGAGCCAGCACGAGTATCACGGTTTTCTGCAGGACGAATTGCGGCTGAACTCCAAGCTCACCATTACCGCCGGCATTCGCTACAGCTATGTCCAGGCGATGAAGGAAGCACGCAACGCCTTTAGCGGTCTTGACTTTCTGACGGGCAATTACCTGCTCGCGGTGAAGAACCCGGTGACCGGCGCCGCTCCCAACCTGCGCGAGCGGTGGGTTGACCCAGACTGGAACAATTTCGCCCCTCGCATCGGCTTGGCGTACCTGCTCAACCAGCGCACGACCATTCGCGCCGGGGTCGGGATCTACTACTCGTTCACCGACTATCCGCAGTTCTTCGCGGATCCGGCCGGAAACTGGCCCTTCGGTTTTTCCGAGTCGGTAGGCCCGCTCAACGACTTCTTTGTCGACTCGGCCCTCACCAACCCGTTCGCCAGCTCACCGGGCGCGCGGTTGCCGCCCAGTCCGGAGGGCCAGGGAGGCTACTCGATCAATC
The DNA here is from genome assembly GCA_046160045.1 of Bryobacteraceae bacterium. Classification (GTDB taxonomy): domain Bacteria; phylum Acidobacteriota; class Terriglobia; order Bryobacterales; family Bryobacteraceae; genus CAZGUX01. The sequence goes on along the minus strand of JBJXGR010000618.1, from coordinate 13,634 downwards.
CGAGGATGAAGACGCCCTATAGCTCTCAGTGGAACTTCAGCATCCAGCGGCAACTGCCGAGCGAGGTGTTGCTGGAGGCCAGCTATGTGGGCTCCAACTCGGTGAAACTGCTGCAATCGCGCACGGAGAACCAGGCCATTCCCGGGCCCGGACCCGTCCAGCCGCGCCGGCCGCTGCCCAGGTACACCGCTTTGACCTGGGACGACAACGGCCCGCCGTCGAGCTACAACGGGCTGTCCTTCAAATTGCAGAAGCGCTATTCGAGCGGCCTCTCCTGGCTAAGCAGCTACACCTGGTCGCATAACCTGGATGTCTTCTCCACCGAACGCAGCGGCACGAACGGCGGCGTACAGGACCCCCGTTTCTGGAGGGCGGACCACGCCACCTCCACCGCCGACGTCAAGCACGCGTTTCTGGCCAGCGGCGTGTACGAGCTTCCCTTCGGCCGGAACAAGAAGTACGTAAGCTCGGGCATCGCCAGCCGGATCCTCGGCAACTGGCAGTGGTCGAGCATTCTGGGGGCCTACGGCGGCCAACCGGTGAACGTCGTCCTGGGGGTCGATCAGGCCTCGACCGGCCGCGCGAACGCGCAGCGCCCCAACCTGGTGGGAAACCCCATTTCCAGCGATCCGACCCGCCTGCGGTGGTTCAATACCGGGGCCTTCGCCAACCCCGCGCAGTTCACGTTCGGCAACGCCGGCCGCAACCTGTTCCGCGGTCCCAAGCTGATCAACTTCGACACGGCGGTGGTCAAGAACATTCCGTTCCTCGAGAGCAGGAACCTTCAATTCCGGGCCGAGTTCTTCAATATGTTGAACAGGACGAATTTCGGTCTTCCGGTAGCCTCCATGACCAGCCAGGACTTCGGCGTGATCCTGAGCGCGCGTTCGTCTCGCAGCATTCAATTCAGCCTGAAGCTGAATTATTGACGCCTTTGCCATGGGAACCAGGAACAGGCTCGCGCGCGGGCTTCGGGGAAACACCACGCCGTGATGTTCCGCCTGGTCATTGCGGTTCAACTGCTCGCCGGTTGCGCGGCAGCCCAGGAGGTGAAAACGGGTGACCGCGTTCATCCCGATCCACCCGCTGGCCAGCGCAAGAAGCTCGATCAGATCACCGAAGCCGTGCAATCGCGCCTGCGTACCGGGACCGGCGGTTCGGCTTCTCCGAAGAACTACATCGATGAGCTCGTCTTCGCCAGGATCGAGAAGAACAAGGTCCCCCGCGCGCCGCTTTCATCGGACACCGAGTTCCTGCGCCGGGTCAGCCTCGATCTGACCGGCCGCTTGCCTGAAGTGGAGGCCATCCGGAAGTTCGCGGCCGATCCGGATCCCGGGAAGCGTGACAAGCTGATCGACTCACTGACGGCGACGCCTGTGGCCGGGCTCCGCAGAAGGCTCAGTACCCCCTTCCTGCATCGCTGGACCTACTGGTTCGGCGACCTGTTTCGCAGCAACAACGGGCACCTTGCCAACGGGCGCGAGGTCTTTTACGACTACATCTACAGCGCCCTCCTGGAGAACCTTCCGTACGACCAGATGGTTCGGGAGATGCTCACGGCCACCGCGCGGACGAACTGGACCAACGGTCCGGTCAACATGCTGGCCCGGGATTACATCAACGAGACGGACGATTCCATCATCAACAATGAGGACACGTACGATCAATGGGTCATCAGCTCGTACAAGATCTTCCTGGGCATCAATGTCGAGTGCATCTCCTGCCACGGCGGCAAGGGGCACCTGGAGAAGACCAACCTTTGGCTGTCCCGCAAGACGCGGGAGGAATTCTGGAGGCAATCGTCCTTTTTTGCCCGGTCACGGTTGTGGCGGCCCTTTGGCGACTACAGCAACTTCGCCCTGACCGACGACGGCAAGGGGTACGATTTAAAGCGGCCCAGCGTCACCCGGATCCAGCGCTATAAGGCGGATGTGACACCGGCATTTCTGCTGACCGGAGAGAAGCCGCAGCCCGGCGAGAACCCCCGCGAGGCCTACGCCCGCTTCCTGACCTCGAACCACCAGTTTGCCCGCGCCACCGTCAACCTGATCTGGGCCGAACTGATGGGCGTGGGCATTGTGGATCCGCCGTTCGGCTTCGACCTGGACGCGCTGGACACGCAGGCGTCGCATCCGGAGTTGCTCGAAGCCCTGGCGAAGGATTTCGAGGCGCATCGCTACGACCTGCGCTATCTGATCAAGCTCATCGCCAAATCGAGCACGTATCAGCTCTCCTCCCAGGTGCAAGGCGAGTGGAAGCCGGACTATGCGCGCTATTTCGCGCGCCACTTCGTGCGGCGTCTTCCGGCACTGCAACTGTGGGACGCCATTGGCCAAAGCACGGGCGTGTTTCTCGAGATCCCGATCATGCGGAGCGACCGCAAGGTCAAATACGCGCTGGAGATGCTCGATCCGGACGACCTGGGCTCCAGCAGGATGAAGCCGCTCTCGGACCTGCTGGCGTCGTTCGGGCTGAACAACCGTTACGCGGTGGGAGACGACACTGGCACCAAAGGTTCCATCGTGCAGGCGGCGGCCCTGCTAAACAACCCGCTGATCAAAGAGCGGGTCAAAGCCCAGAAGGGGAGCCGCCTCTCCGACTTGCTGCAGCGCGAACCACCCGTCGGCAACGGCCGGATCGTCGAAGAGTTGTTCCTGGCGACGCTTTCCCGTTTTCCGAGCGAGCCCGAAAAGAAGATCGCCATCAAGTTGCTCGAGGATTATCACACCCAGGGAGCCGAAGACCTTCTCTGGAGCCTACTGAACCGTCTGGAGTTCTTCGCAAACATTTAGGGGTTGGGATGGATAGGGTGAGACCGATGACGCGACGTACCCTGACCAACGTGCCCACACTGACCCGGAGACAGGTGTTTCGGGTCGGCGGGGTGGCGGTTTCCGGTTTCTTTCTGGAGCCAATGATGCGCCCGGTGAATGTCTGGGCGAAGGAGAAGGTGAAGCCCCGCGGATCCGCCGAGTTCTGCATTTTCCTGAACCTGGCCGGCGGCGCCAGTCACGTGGACACCTTTGATATCAAAGAAGGACGCTGGCTCCCCCCAAACCTTGATGTCCGAACGCTCCAGCCTGGCCTCCGGATGCCGGTCGGTCTGTTTCCGATGCTCTCCGCCCGCATGCGGCAACTGGCCTTGGTGCGCTCGATGCAGGCCTGGGAGAATGAGCATATTCGCGCCCAGTATTACCTTCAGGTCGCGCACGCGCCCAGCCCGTCGAGGCTCAAGGAGATGCCGTCGCTCGGCTCGGTGGTCGCCTATGAGTTGGAGTCGCAGCGCCGCCCGGGTGATTATCTGCCGCCGTTCGTCGCGATGAACTTCACCTCGGGCGCCTTCCGGGTCATCGGAGAAGGGTGTCTCGACAGCAGGCATACGCCGCTGACGCTCGAAACCGAGGCGGGCTTCGATTTTGTGGTCCCGAAGAATGAGACGGCGCGTTTCGAGCGCCGGTGGGACATTCTCGGCAAATTCGAGAAACTCGGAGGAGGCGTTCGATCGGCCGAGGATTTCCAGGCATACTACCGGGGCGCGCACGCCATGATGCAGTCTCCCGACATCCGCAAGACCCTCTCTCTCGACGAGGGTGAGCAGAAGCGGTACGGCGGTACAAAGCTGGGCGACGCGTGCCTGCTGGCGCGAAACCTGGTGCAGGCTCGCGCCGGAACGCGTTTCGTCATGATCTCGCACCACGGTTGGGATCACCACGGCAAGATCTACGATCCCGCGGGCGGGCTCTGGAAACTGGCGCGCGAACTGGATGCCGCCTTTGCAAATCTGCTGAACGATCTGGAAGAAAGCAAGCTGCTGGAAAAGACGCTGGTCTGCTGCCTCGGTGAATTCGGGCGCACGCCCGGCGAGCTCACCGTGAACCAGGGTCGGGATCACCACAAGGATGCCTTCTCCGGCCTTTTTGCCGGAGCGGGAGTCCAGGGCGGCCGGGTTCTCGGAGTCACCGATGAACTCGGCGCCAAGATCAAGGACCCTGGCTGGCACAAGAAGCGGCCCGTGTATTTCGAGGACGTCGCCGCGACCATTTACTCGGCCCTGGGAATTGATTGGACCAAGACCATCGCCAGCACGCCGTCCGGACGCGCCTTCGAGTACGTCGAACCTCAGTCCGGAACTGATTTCTTCAGCCCTGGGGAGATATCTGAGCTCTTCGGGTAGGACGCCGCCGGCGACGGTTGGCATGGCAGTTAGGTTAGGCGAGTCGCAGGATTCGCTTGCGGCCTGAACAGGGCGGCTGCACTTTGTGGGGCGGCCCTTCAGGCCGCGGCGGGCTTCAGCCCGCCCCTGCGCGCTTTAGCGCGCCATGCGCGCTTTAGCGCGCCCCTCGGGTGTTCCGTGGCGCCGGTCTCCGACCTACGCACATAGGCGCTAACTTAAGGGTTTCCGGCCGGCCGATTCGTGGCGCAGACGCTCGTGTCTGCAGCTTCGAGACTCGTCTCGAAGCTTTCGCCGGGCGCAGCCCGGCTTTGCGGGTCGAAGAACGGCTCCGAGCGTCTACGCCACTATGTTTTGGCCCGCCGCGGGCAGTCATGTTTCTCCCACCGGTCTTCGGCCGGCGAGTCGCCGGGCGAGCCCGCCTCTTACCGTAAGTCTCTGGCCCCGCCCTCGCTTCTGTGCGTACACTGCGAACATGACGCCTCAGATGTCGGAAGAACTGCGCTATCCCGCCGGACACCCTGATCGCAAGCCAAACCTGACTGCCGCCGAGCGGAGAGAACTCGTCGACCAGATCGCCGCCATGCCCGACCAGCTTCGCGCCGCCGTCGCCGGATGGACGGACGCACAACTCGACACGCCCTATCGCCCCGAGGGATGGACCGCCCGCCAGGTGGTTCATCATCTGGCCGACAGCCATATGCACAGCTACACCCGTTTCCGTTTCGGATTGGCCGAGGACCATCCGACCGTAAAACCGTACGATGAGGCCGCCTGGGCCAACCTGACCGATGCCCGGACCGCGCCGGTCGACTGGTCCTTGCAACTGGTGGAGTCGGTTCACCGCCGCTGGGTGATGCTGATGCGCTCGCTCGACGAGACGTCCTTCGCGCGCACCGTGATCCATCCGGAAAACGGGGTGATGACGCTCGATCAGGTCCTGCAGATCTATTCATGGCACGGCCGGCACCACGTGGCCCACATCACCGGACTGGCGCGGCGCAGCGGATGGTAGGGGATGCTACATTGGACCTTCACCCTCTGGAGGTCGCATGCATCCCGTCACCCGCCGCTCCCTGATGAGCGCCATTCCGGCGCTCGCGCTTTCTCCCTTGCGCGCGGCCGAGGCCGCGACGGCCCTGCCGTTGAAGCTTGGCGTCGCCACCTATTCTCTGCGGAAGCTTTCCCGTCCTCAGGCCATTGATGCCGTCAAACAACTGGGAACGCCGTACGTCAGCATCAAGGAGTATCATCTGCCGTACAAGAGCACACCCGAGGAGTGGGCCCAGGGCCGGCGCGAGTTCGAGAACGCGGGGCTGACGACTCTGAGCGGGGGCAACAACGGCATCCAGAAGGACACGGACGAAGACGTCAGGTTCTTCTTCGACTATGCCAAGGCCTGCGGCATGCCGATGCTGGTGATCGCGCCGACCCACCAGACGCTGCCGCGCGTCGAGAAATTCGTCAAGCAGTACGACCTTCGCGTAGCCATCCACAATCACGGCCCGGAGGACAAGCACTTCCCCAGCCCGCGCAGCGTGCTGGACGCCATTAAGGGCATGGACCCCCGCGTCGGGCTATGCATCGACGTCGGCCACACCGTACGGACGGGCGCCGACGTGGTGGAGTCCATCCGGCAGGCGGGTTCGCGTCTGTTCGACATGCATGTGAAGGACCTGAAAGATCTCCGCGACAGCAAGAGCCAGTGCGCGGTGGGCGAAGGCGCCATCCCCTTCGTCACCATTTTCAAGCAACTGATCCGGATGAAGTATCAGGGCGGCGTCATGCTGGAGTATGAGATCCACGCCGACAACCCGCTTCCGGGTATGCTGCAGTCGTTTGCCTACATGCGCGGCGTGCTCGCCGGGTTGCGCGGTTAGCCCGCTTTTCCCATCGCACCCTGGGATCGGCCCGGTCAGGATCACCGGCACCAGTGGGAATTGCAGAACCTTTCAACAAGTCGATTTTGCCTGGAGCCCACGGCGTGAGAAGATGCAAGAAAGTCGACTTCGCCAATTTTGTGGGTGCGTGGGGGGATGCGAAATCCCTTGTCGACGTCGCAGAACGCGTTGTAGGGCGTCTCCTACCTTGGATACAAACGTCGAACCGAACCGGCTCGACGCACCCCGGCCGCCCCTGGAACACGCGTTCCCCGCACTGTGTCGGTGGCGTCTATGACGTGCCGTGGTTCTCCTCGTTCTGCGGCCTTCCCTCCCCAACCTCCGCCGAAGGTTACCCTTCTTTGTTCGGCTCGCTTCACAGGTACTACGCTACAGTCCGACTCCTCCGCCGCGTGCATGTCCGCATTACGGCATTGCGCCTTCTCGGACCGGCCTGCCGACTGCACAGGCGAGACGGAGGTCTCCCGGTTCTCGTGCATGTTGTTTCTCAGCGTGCGCGGGGTCTCAGACTACGCGGGATTCCGCCGGCACTTGCGATGGCGCTCCGTCGGATGTGGCCTTCCCCTAACGTCCACAGGGTCGGCATCCCGGAGAGGTCTTTTCTTGAGCTCGATATCCGGCCCACCGATGCCTCTGTCTATGCTTCGGCTGCCACCTCGCGATGACCGCCGCGAGGCTCGAGGTCAAGATGGATCGCTACTCCTTTCTTGTAGGGCTCTTTCATCCCCGACAACATGCCGGTTTATCCCGGCGCTCGGACGGCCCCGGTTCCCCGGTTCCCAAGAGCGTCCTGGACTACTTCCTGCAGGATCGGCCGACCGGAAGGAAGTCCCTGGGCATGCCGAGCAACGTCCGAGAACGATTTCCGAGGATGTCACTCGGCTGCTACTCAAGATGTGGACCGTGGAACGCCTAATAACCGATTACCGCCGTTGTCAAGGAACAGGGTTTGGGCGTACCGGCTCATTTCGACCGCGCGGTCTGTGAGCATTTTGAACTGAGGGTGCTCACGCAGGGAGTCCCACTCGCGATGATGGACAAGAGCGTAATGGCAGCGATAGCCTTCATCCAACGCTAGGGATAGGTGTTCCAAAGCCCGGTCCGGCTCCCTTAACATCGCAAAATCTTCGGCTCGAATGAAGCGCGCCTCAGGGTCGCGCTTATGAAAGGGCACGAGTTCCATGGCCCGTTCAAGAGCTGCGACAGCATTCTTCAAGTCACCTTCCAGATAAGCACGCCACATCAAGGCGTAGGGAACCTTTTCCTTCCGGGGGCTGGATATTTCCAGTTCCCGAAGTCGTTCGATGGCCTCGGTGCGACGGCCGAGGCCAACCATTGCTGATACCCAAGCGAGCCCGTCCCAGGCGCCTGAGGAGTCAAGCACCGCTTGAAAATCCTGAAGGGACCGGTAAGTCCAGGCTACGCTGGTAGGAACCAGTGGATCGAGCTGGTGTGCCCGCTCGTGTGCCGCGACAGAGGCCGGGAGCAGATCGCAATAGCGGCAGGACTGCACGAGTCCTGCAAACAGATTCGGATCGTTCCGGTGGGTACGAGCTCGCTTCAGGAGACGCTCCACCGAATCCAGCGACCTTCCCAGATCGCTTTCCAGTACGGTGTAGAAATTATGCGCTAACGCCAACTCCGGGTTGAGTGTAAAGGCCTTCTTGAAGGCCTCGTCGGCGCGCGTAAAGTTCTCGCTGTCACCTGGATCGAACTTTCCAAGGATCCGGTAGGCTCGTCCTAGCCGTGCCCAGGCGGGTGCATAGTTGGGGTCGAGATTTACGCAGCGCAGGTATAGGTCCCGTGCGTTGATCAGGTTCGCCATACCGCCGCCGGCGATCTGATTGGCGCGGAGATACCATTCATAGGCCGTCGCACTTGCGGGCACATCGTTCGTCAGAGCGCGTTGTTCGTCGGTGCTCAAAGGAAGCGCCAGAGAATCGACGATCCGATCGACAAGCTCGTCCTGAAGCTGAAATATGTCGCGCACAGACACCTGCGACGTGCCGGACCACAAAACCGCCGCACTCGGAGCCTCAATGAGTTGGGTGCTCACGCGAAACGTCTCGCCATCGGACAGAATCGTGCCGGTGAGAATCGCGTCCACCTGAGCTTGTTCGGCAACGGCTCTGATGTCAAGGCCAGGCGACTCAGCAAAGCGGGTCGCAGCCATGGTGGATCTGACCACGAGAGAGTCGAGGGCGGCAAGCGAACTGGTGATCGCATCGGGCAGGCTGATGGAGAGGAAGTCGGCGGTCTCGTGTTGCCGCAGAACGCGGAAGGGAAGGACGATGAGGCGCGTGAGTGAGCGGGCACGCCGTCTCCCTAAAGGCGTGGGACTTGCAAGGGATTGAAGAACCGCATCTGCCGACGCATAACGATCCTCACGATTCTTCGACAAAAGCTTGAACGCGACTTCGGCCCAAGGGCTATCAATCGGAGGTGGGTCGTCGTGTATGATCGCATGCATCGTATCGATGCCGGACGCACAAGGCCACGGATGCCGGCCCGCGAGCATCTCGTAGAAAACGATCCCGAAGGCGAACAGGTCGCTGCGCACATCGAGTTCCAGACCGCGGATCTGCTCCGGGGACATGTAGCGGATCGTTCCCACGATTTGACCGGGTACGCTTAAGCTCGCCGTCGTGTCCGCGCTAGTCAGGGCTCGAATCCGCTTTGCCAGACCGAAGTCCAACACTTTTGCATACCCATCGGTTCGCACCATGATGTTGGCCGGCTTGAGGTCGCGATGGAGGATGCCGGCACCGTGCGCCGCGCGAAGTGCCTCCAGAACCTGCTCTGCGATAGCGACACATTGCTTGGACTCGGGCGAACGCTTCAGCCAATCGCTGAGGCTCTCACCCTCTACCAACTCCGTCACCAGGTAGCGCGAGCCGGAAGGTAACGTCCCGACATCGTACAAAGTACAGATGTGGGGGTGGTTCAGAGCGGAAATGGTGCGCGCCTCGCGCTCGAAGCGTTCGCTGAATTCTTGAGCGGAAACCTTGATCGCAACGGGACGGCCGAGGCGGGTGTCGGTACCTCGGAAGACCTCTCCCATGCCACCCTTGCCCAGCAGGCACTCAATGCGGTAGGGCCCCAGTTGTGCGCCGGCGCCTAAGGCCATGGGACTGCCGGCCTGAGAGGGTGCCGAATCCGCAGCAGCGACAGCGCCCTTGGACCATGCCATTATTGCGTCGATCCTGCCGGTCAAATCCGGCGCGGCAGTCTGTCCGGCTGTTTCTTGCCCCAGGAAATCTCCTGCACGACAGTAGGCAGCCAGAAGGGATTCCACCTCATCGCGGATGGCGGCGGACTGCTCGGACAACCAGGCGCCTCGTTCCTGTTCCGACAGTTCCAGCACCGCCGCCACGGCGCGCTCGATCTCTTCCCAACTCGGCCTGCCCATACTGGCGCTTACGCTCTCGCGTTCCCCTCCAGATAACGGTAAAGCCAACCCTTAGCGATGATCCAGTCACGGCGTATGGTCGCCTCCGTGGTGCTGAGAGCGGAGGCGATCTCCCGAGCATGCATTCCGGCGAAGAAGCGCATCTCAACCACCTGACACTTGCGCGCATCGAATGCAGCGAGGTGGTCGAGGGCGCTGTCCAGCGCGACAAGATCGAAAGGCTCCGGCATGGGGACGGTGAGCGCGTCCTCGATGGGCGCGCGAACTGCGCCGCCACCTCGCTTACCGGCGTCATGCTGTCGCGAATAATCCACCAGGATGCGGCGCATCATGCGCGCCGCGATGGCGAAAAAGTGTGCGCGGTTCTCGTATTGCGGCTCTTCCTGGCTGCAAAGCCGCAGGTACACTTCGTGGACCAAGGCCGTGGTTTGGAGGGTGTGTCCCCCACGTTCACGCCGAAGATAATAGTGCGCCAAGCGTTGCAGTTCGTTGTAAACGATGGGCACAAGCTGTTCCAGCGCTTGCGCGTCCCCGCCGCTCCAGCGGCGGAGCAGCACGGTAACCTGCCCCAGGAGTGCCTCCATGTTGATCTCCCTCTGGCGGAGTATTCTACCATTTCGCAAAGATTTTGATGCCCGCGCTATCAATCTGTCCCTCCGGCTGCGCAGTCTGGAGTGAAGGGGTAGAACGGCGGAATTAACGCCACCCAAGCTTCAAAGAAGGAGAAATATGATGACGAGAACATGGAAAACCATAAGAATAGCGGGAGTTTCACTATTTGCCTTAGGTCTGGTAGTTCCAGGCCTGATAGAGGCCACAGGCGGCCACTCGTCGGGCACCGAGGACGAGAAGGCTGGTGGTCCGAGCGGGGAGAGACGATTCGCGGTGGATGTAGCGGTGGACGGGCGCACGGTGCGTTTCAATCGCGGGATCACTTATCAGGAGGCTGGACGAGGCGACACCTCCGTGATCTTCGGTCCGATCTATCCAGCCGGTACTCTTCCAACCGGAGCAGCATCCAACAGCCCGGATGACCCGGGCAGCGTCGGTACCTGGACATTCCGCCAGACCCTCACTTACGATGGCGGTGTCAGTCGAGGAAGTGGGCTGGAGGCGTGTTGTGGTCTCCCAGCAGTGGACACACCGCCACGGTGGATCCAAGCGCGGAGAGGGAGGGTTGGGGTGGTTGATTTATTCACCCAACTTGGTATGGGTACAGCGCATTATCAGTTCGACAAAGGCGGAACGATCGTGGTTGACGGCCCGGTCAGTCGGCCGACGGGTACTGTCGCCGTCGTCGGCGGCATCGGTGCTTTCAGCGGTGCCACGGGTGAAGTCACGGGGGTGGCAATCGGCACGAATAACACCGGTTATCCAAACCTCCGCATCACGCTCAGACTTATGTCGCTGCGCAGGTAGCTGCTGAATTTCCCGCAACAGCTCTCTCAAGATCATTCCGCCTAATGCTTCGTAAACGTTAGGTCTTTGCCGGAAGCGCCCTGACCGCCTGCACCAGACTAACGCGGCGGGCGCTTTCGACCCGGTCGATCCGGTTGTTGGAAAGAAATACCTGTTATACCGACGGCGCAGGTTTTCAAGCTGGTGTCGACTTGGCGCCCGGCTTGTGCGCGACGATGAGCCGTGCCTTGACTCTGTTGAGGCGGCGCCCAGCCGACTGTCCGGATGGTTGGCAGTCAGGAGAAATTTGTCCGTCAGTGGGGTTCCCAGGACTGGCCGGGTTCGTTTCCTGGTGAGGCCTGCCAACGGCATTTGTGCCCGCTCCCCCGGGCCTCTCGACTCCGCGGTTTGCGCCGGAGCCTCTTGAAACGACCGTCCTGCCCGAACGCCCTGTCCGCAGCCTCCCGGCCGCGGTTCTGTTTGAAGCCGCCAGCGGGACCGAGAGCAATCCTGCCAGGACTTCAGCGGGGCTACCGCACAAGGGGTTGACGCTCGCTGGCTCAGATCGTCGCCGGTGCCCCCAGGGCCGTACCGTTCGCGAGTCTGAATCTCGATAAAACGGGCCTGCAGGCTCCAAGCCTTGAGAACGCCGCAAAGATCAGGTCCGTTGAAAACCGTATTTGGGCCGTGGTTCTTTGCGGGCACGGACCCCGTCGCTTAGGCTCGGGGCTGTATGTCGTTTTTCATTCGCTTTGGTAGGCCGCAGGCCCATGGGACTTCCCTTCCGGTCGCGGCTCGTCGACAGAGCCTTTCCTAGACGGTTTGTGCCTGCGAGATCGGTGCTTGCCGGCGCCGCCGGCCGCTGATCAGGTAGACCGCCGCGCGCAGTTCGAGCAGAGGATCATCCGACGGTTCGATCCCGTCCACGCGCGGAATCGGATCGAAGATGATCTTGTTCTGTTCGCGCTCGTTGTTCCCGACGATCCCGGTGAGTTGGATCCGGCCCAGCGGGATCAACTTTCGGTCCTCAGGCCAATGGATCGTGGCATCGTCGACCACATCTCCTTCCTGCGCCACCTGGACCGAGATCTGAAATCCGATCGGGCCATTCGCGACGCGGCTGGAGAGTTCATCGAACAGGAAATTCGCATCCCGGCCGGCCGCGGCCGCTTCCTCCAGGTGGTCGACCCCGGCTTCCGGAGTGATCCGGTAGCGGCCATACCGGCGGGCGCCCCCGGCGTTGAGGAACCGCATTGCCGTGACGCCGAAATACCGCTCCCTGGCGAAGCTGGAAGGCGTTGGCTTCGGAGTCTGCGCAAAGGCGAGCGCCGCCGGATGCGTGCCGAGAAACGCTTCGATCGGTGCTTTGGAGGATCCGCTCGCGGCGACCGCCCGCAGGAACTCCAGGAACTCCTGCCCGGTCCTGGTGGGGAACCCGTCCGCCGAGTGACTGATGATGTCGGTGTGAACGTGTTCGCCGAGAGCAAAGCGGATGGCGAGTCCGCGAGGATTGGCGTTCGGGGCATTGTCGGGCAGGAGTGGAAGCCCGGTCGAGTTGGAGAATCGAGCCAGTACAGGAGTCGACTCCCGCGTGACGTGCGGAGCTCGCGTGAGAGAGGCAGCCTCGCCGGAAGGAGTAAACGTGCCGCTCAGCATCAGGCCCTTGGCGTGCGCTGGGCGAAAACCGGGGTGTGCGCCGAAGATCGTATCGAACTGCTCCAGCAGATCACGGCTAAGGGAAAGCAGTTTCTCGTCGGAAGGAAGAGGCATGTTGAATTATCCCACGGGCCATAAGCCTCGATTCTGTCGGCACGGTTCGAGCGCCCTCGCGATGTGTGGGGCGGCCATTCAGGCCGCTGCGAGCTTTAACTCGCCCTTTTTCGTTCGCCCGGACTTTTCGTTCCCCCAGACCGAGAGTTTCCGCTCCCTACCCCCACTCTCTTTGTGGATGCAGATCCGCCGCCGCCATCTTCCTCATCTCTCGTCGACCGGTCAGCCGCTATTGGTGACCTTCCGCCTCCATGGCAGCCTTCCCCAGGAACGCGCCTTTCCACCCGAATCCCTGACCTCCGGAAAGGCCTTCGTCTGCATGGACCGTCTGTTGGACCAAAGCCAACAGGAGCCCCAGTTTCTCCGCCGGCCGGACGTCGCTGGTCTCGTCGCCGATTCTCTCCGTGCCGGCGCGCCGACCGACTATCTGCCGAATCTGAGGAAATCAGACCCGCACCAGGATCGTCAGAGAACGCGGAGCGAGCCTCCATCGGTTAGCGGGCTCCCCTCGATCCTCCGAAGTGACAGGAATGTAGGCGTGGGCTGTATCGATCATCGCCTCGCTGCGGCCATAGTTCGCCAATACCAGATAGGTATCGAGGTTCGCAAACACCGATGCGACGACATCGGCGGGTAGGGGGCCCGGAAAAAACGTGCTGCCCGTGATCTCCAGGTACGCCCATGTCCCTTCTTCCACCAGCGGAAGGTATTGCCTGAGCCACTTCGCGTGAACCGTGCGGGCTTTGGACCGAGGGGGAAACGCATCCCAAGGCCCGTACACGTAAGGACCTTCGGGATGAGCCTGGTAATGCCGCCAGATCCGGCGCCACCGCCGAAGCAGACCGTCCTGTTCTTCCCGGCGGTACTCGACTCCGGGGATTGCCGATCGCTCGCCCGTGAACGGCCGCCCGGCCAACAACAACGGGAACTGCATATACGGGATGGCGTGAAGATAAAGCTCGTCATCGCCCGCTACCTGCGAAGT
>JBJXGR010000617.1:0-4606 GCA_046160045.1 Bryobacteraceae bacterium | reverse complement strand
TGGAACGTAGTGGCTTCGTCGCAATCCGCCAGCGCGGCAGCCATCGAATCATGCAGAAACGGACAGAAAGCACGACGGTCACGATCCCTGTTCCTCTTCATAATCCCGTAAAGCGCGGCACCCTGTTAAGCATTGTCAGACAGTCGGAATTGCCGCGGTCTATGTTTGAGACGGGTGAATAAAGTTGGGTGGCTCTTAATGTCAGCGATGACTACCCGTCCAAAGGGGAAGTCCAGGCCGGCGGTTTTGGCGGCGATACTGAATACGGGATATGGAAATGCAGCTCAACGGGCGAGAAGCGTCGTTGGTGGACGCCTTCCGCCGTCTGCCTCCAGAAACGGCGACAGAGCTATAATCCGCGCTCGCAGAGCGATTAGCAGAACTCGCGCCTAACGGAAGGATCGACTGGTCCGATTCCTGGTCGGATGAAGACCTGAATGGATTCAGGGCCGCATCCCTGCTCCGCTTCGGCGCAGAGGAATCAGAGGATCGGGGTTGAAGCCTGGCGATGTGGTGGTCGGCGTCCTGGTCGGCGCCCAGGAAACCAAGGTCCGGTCGGCCGTAGTCATCGCGAGCGTGACGTATCTCGCCGTTGCCGTGGATCTTCTGACAATGCCGTTTCTGGCCACTTCGCCGAAATGCCCACGACCGGCATGGCGCAACGTGACTGCGGCTTGGCTATGCTTGATCGGAGATGCAAGGTCTTGCATTTGAGTGGGATCTGAAGAAAGAGGCGCGAACCGGCGCAAGCACGCCATCGGTTTTGGCGATGCGAGCACCGTCTTTGCCGATCCGCACTCTATCACGATCCCAGACCCGGACCTCAAGGTTGCTGAAGAGCGCTTCGCGATCATTGGAATGTCTGGTGAGCAACGGTCCCGGTTGAGATCCATACTGTAAGAGGAGCGCGAATTCGCTTGATCAGCGCCCGCAGAGCGACAACTCATGAAAGACACGAATACGAAGAAACCTCGCTCTAGGCGAACCAGGGGGGAGATGCGCGCCGAGTACGACTTCTCCGGGGGTGTTCGAGGCAAGTACGCCGAGAGCTACAGCAGGGGTGTGAACGTGATTCTGCTCGAACCAGAGGTGGCCGAAGCCTTTCCCGATTCGAAGTCGGTCCACGATGAATTACGCGCGCTCCTGGCGATCGCCAGACGGACAGAACCACTGAAACGCAGGTAGCATTCTCCTCGGACCTTCTCGGAGGGCACGAATCCGCGAACGGCCCGAAAGGCAATCTCCCGTGCGGCGCGGCCCCGGTCCGCAGTCTGGCGACAACACGGACATGTGGCGCACCGAAAGCGAATCCGCGCCAGCTCAGTCGCTGCCGAAACCCGCTGTGAAGCACGCGCGAACCGAACTCCAATCGGACTCAGAAAGCCGCCCAATAAGGCGTACTTCACGCTGCAGCAACGTCACCGGAAACAATCTGAAGAACGACGGCTGATGAAGTCCCGCCTGTCGCCAGCCGCGCAATTCGCAATCCGTCGGAGCCAATTCCTTGGGGGGCTGCGTTGTGATCAGACCAACGATTACGTCAGGCCGATAGTGATGGTAAAGTTCGGTCGAGAGCACCACGGCGGGCCGGACCTTCGTCGTGTCTGCGCCTGGAAACGCGCCGACTACGACATCACCTGGCTTCAACGTCCTTCGCGCTCCTGCTTTTCAAACCGCTCGAGAGACGCGAGTGTGGCTTCCCGAAGATCGTCGTCGGACCAGGAATCCGACCACTCAACTCGCCGGCCGCCCCCAAGATCCGCGAGCTGCTGAGCCCAAACCAGGACCTTCCTGGCCTCGTCCGGCGGAAGCATCCGCACAACCTTGATGAGCGACTCTTCATTGGAGCTAAGGACCATAAGCAAGTTCTCTCGTTCCTAGTTTAACGCCAGTAGCTCGCCAGGGATATCGCCGCGTACTCGACTGCGGGAACATGGAGGCCCCCATTCATGAAACGTGCCAAACGCGACCGCGGCGGCAAGTCTTCTCCGAAACAGCGCTTGAATCTGCCTGACCTCGACCAAGCAAGATCGGCCGTTCTCAATAGCCCGCCCTCGAAGGAACCCCAACGAGAATACCGACACGGGATCGACGAGTTCATTGCCTGGTACTGCTCCGAACCGAGGCTGTCCTTCAACAAAGCCGTTGTCATCCGCTATCGAACCATTTGGAATCGCGTCAGCTTGGGCCGGGCACGATCAACGTCAGGCTCGCGGCCGTCCATCGCCTCGCTTGCGACGCCACTGATTCCGGCCTGCTCAGCCCGGATCTCGCTGCTGGCATCCGACGAGCCTATATAAAGCAATTCCAGGCAGAGTCGCAAGTGTTCTGCTGGTCAACTTGGTGCCAATCGTGGCGACGGACACAGTGAAGGACCCGCCCTTCAGTCAACTGCGGCGCGCGTCGTGGACTTTCGCTCTAGTCCAACGTTGCGGGCCGATATGAAACAGCAGAGGTCCCGGCGTGATTTCCGTTCTCCCTGCTCGTTGTGGAAACGAGCCGGAGTTGGTTCTTGTCCGGCCTATCGAATCCGAGAGTGGGACGGGCACAAAGCTCGCCTTAATGCGGTGCGGCGGTCAAGCCCGCCGCAGTATTGCGGAGTTGCCGCTATTTCATGCAAAGGAAACAAACGAAGATGTTTAAGCAGACTGTTGCGCTGGTACTGTCCCTGGCGATGTTTACGACAAACATGTCAGCAGGAATCGATTCCGACAAGGCCGCCTATCGCGGTGGAACACTGCCGATCAAGATTGGGACTGAGGCGAAGGTCGATTTGACCTATCCGGCAAGTCTCGTATTTCAGGTGAAGAACTCTCCCGTTGTGATCCCGTACGAGAAAGTGCAGTCCATCGAATACGGGCAAAAGGCCGGACGCCGGATAGGTGCGGCTGTGGGCTGGACGATTGTTGCGGGGCCGTTAGGATTACTCGCACTGGCGTCGAAAAAGCGCAAGCACATGGTATCCGTGATGTGGGCGGGCGCAAACAGCAAGTCGGAAGCAGCGGTGTTCGAGTTCGGCAAGGATGCGATCCGCCCGGCTCTGCTTGTACTCGAAACGCGAACCGGTAAACAGATCGAATATGAGTCTGAGGAAGCGAAAGCCAACATTGGCAAGTAACAAATCGGTGCTGTAACGTTTCTTGTGTAAGTTGTTTTTGGAGTGAGCGGAAATAGGCACTAATCATTGCGTTTTTCTTGGGGGCGGAGCCCGTAGGACGACTGAGCCCCCCCAAGAAAAGCAATCACCAGTACTGGGCGCGGGTTCTAATTGTCGCCGAGCACAAAAGGCCAGTCTCAGTTTGTTGAGCTCGGGAGGATTAGTCCCCACATCCAGCAATCCCACTGCGACTGCCACTTGGCCGGATAAACGCCCAAACCGTAGAAGTGCTGCCAGTTCACGCGAGCCGGGAGTCCTATTCTGGGAACAGATCGTCGGCCGATTCTGCGTCCGGTTAGCCCGACCGTCGCGAACCCTTCACGCCCGGTGCGCTTCGCGGCGAAGCCCTTCATGCACCAGCATCTTGAGAAGGGTCTGATATCCAATGCCCTTTCGCGTTGCGAGTTCTCGGGCCTTGGCTACATCGGGTTCGGGCAGTCGCAACGCAATCTGGATGCTGGCGATCTTGTTCAACTGACCGACAAGACGCGAGCCCCTCGGCGCGCTTCCTTTCTTCCCGGTCCCGGCCGACTTCTGGTTTACGAACTCTCGGCCTTCTCGGCTGGCCCACCAGTCCGCCTCCTGTGCTTCGTTGACGAACTTCGGCATGACGATCGGTTTCTTTTTCATCATCTTCACTCCCCTCGCAAGCGCCGGGCGACGTAATCCTTCTTCTGCCCGGCATCCAGGTCGTACGCGGTAACGACTCGGATCATTTCGCCGCGCTCAACCAGTACCACGGCCAGTAGCCAGCCAGTAGCCGCCCCGAATCTGTCTCGCCGTAATAGACGTAGCGTACTTCCCCGTCCACTTCTTGCTCGTAGATCGGGATCGGTTCGTTCGACAGCGCCTTCTCCACTTCTTCAGACTTGATCCGGTGCGCCCGAATCTTGCGCAGATTGTTGGCCCAGTCGAACACCGCACCTCCATTGTATATGCATTGCATGACGGCTGGACGAGGGGAACCGCAAAAAGTGGTCCGGTCCGGAGAAGTGATCGTCGGCCGATCTGCGGCCGGTTCGAGCGGCTGCCTCACTCTTCGCCTATGGCGAGCCAAGGCGCCCAGGCCGCGTGGCCGGTCACTCGCCCGGGTATTCGATCTGCAGCCAGTCCACCATGATCAGGCCCTTCGGCAGGTACTTCTGCCAAACCTCATAACTCGGCTCCGCCGGCAGATAGTCCTGCCCCGCGCGGAGTTTGTGCGGTTCCTTGACCTCACCAACCGGGACCACCTTCAGGGGAAACAGCACCAGCATGATATCGATGTTCAGGTCTTTCAGAACGACTGCCACATCGTCGCACCCGTAGTCCTTGCGCGACTGGCGGCCGCCCATGCACGTCCATTGCTTGGGATCCGGTGCCAGAGTCACCGTCTGCTCTTTCCACTCGTGCTCGATGCGAAAGGGTTGGCCGGTCAGGACGAAGTTGGCCGTCGTCCTCGGCGTTTTC
>JBJXGR010000616.1:0-5970 GCA_046160045.1 Bryobacteraceae bacterium | reverse complement strand
ATGGCGCGCCGTCGGATGTTGCCTTCCCCTAACGTCCACAGGGTCGGCATCCCGGACAGTTCTTTTCGCAGCTCAATACCCGGCCCACCGATGCCTCTATCTACGCTTCGGCTGCCACCTCGCGATGACCGCCGCAAGACTCGAGGTCAAGATGGATCGCTACTCCTTTCTTGTGGGGCTCTTTCATCCCCGACAACATGCCGGTTTATCCCGGCGCTCGGCCGTCCAACGCGTTTCCCGCTTTCCGTCATCGATAGGTGAATCGAGTCAACCACTTGCACACGAGGAACAACGCGGATACTGGCGACCCTGTCCCTGGTTTCCAAGGCCCTGGACGATCGCAGTCGAGCGTGGGCATGCCGATCGCGCCACGCTGGAGGTGGCGCGCAACTGGTGGCGTATGTGCTGGCCGTGGACAAGTCCGGAAAGTGCACTACAGTTGGTCTCCACATGGAAATCAGGGACATTGCGACTGTGTGGGCGTCGTTGCTCGTGTGCAAGTGGTTGATTGGATTCCAGTGTCGCTGTCGGAAAGCGGAAACGCGTTGGACGGCCCGGGTTCTCACGGGTTCTCAGAAAGGGAACGACACGAGACGAGTGAGCGACCAAGGAGAACGGTGCGAGATTTGCCGGCGCCCGAACCGGGAAGCGATTGAGGCGGACCCGCAGGTATGTTTTGTACACGCGGCTCGACAAACAGTGGAATGGACGCAACGCCGGCATTCGCGGCTGCATCTGAGGCGCGAGGCGCTGGCGGAGAGCGTGCCGAGCGGCGGCGTTGCCGGCGGTACTGCAACACCCCGCGAAGGCGTACGAAGCGGTCAATCGCGTGCCTGCGGCGATTGGAGAAAGAAGAGAATCAAGCAGCCTGAGGAATTAAGATCTGTCGAGAGAAACGGAGCCGTGGGTTGGACCGGTTTTCCGGTTTTGCACCCGTTTTGGAAATCTGCTTGGCTAACCCTCTCATTCGCGATAGTATAATTCCGCATCTAGAGTATGCCCCTTACCAACGCAATCGAAGCGGGCGCCACCCTGAAAGAACGGTATCAGGTGGTTCGCGAGCTTGGCCGCGGTGGGTTTGGCGTGGTTTATCTGGCGCGCGATCTGCAATTGCGAGAGAAACCCGTGGTTGTGAAAGTACTCACGGAAGCCCGACGGACTCCCGGCGGCTGGGCTCACAGGAAATTCGCCCAGGAAATCGAGGCGCTTGCCCGCATCGATCATCCTGGGGTCGTGGGCGCGCTGGATATGGGCGAACTGGCGGATGGCACTCTGTTCCTCGTCATGCAGTACGTTGATGGGCAAACGTTGCGCCAGGCTCTGGCCAAAACGCCGATGGCCCTCGATCGCGCCGCCGGGATTCTGCGGCAGATCGGTTCAGCTCTCGGCGCGGCACACGAAAAGGGTATCATTCATCGGGATCTCAAACCGGAGAACATTTTGCTGCAGACGTTGGCCGGTGGAGACGAGCACGTCAAGCTCATCGACTTCGGCATTGCGACTTTCTTGGATTCCGGGGAGGCCGCCACCTCCACGCTGACCTTGATCGCGGGAAGCCTGCCGTATATGGCCCCCGAGCAGTTATCCGGGGCGCCAACCTTGCGCAGCGATGTGTACGCCCTTGGCGTCGTCGCATATGAAATGCTCACGGGGCGGCGCCCGTTTGTCGCGGAGAATGCCGCGCTGTTGTACGCCGCGCAGCGGAAGGGCGTGCCCGAGCATCCTCGTTCTCTTCGGCCCGATCTGTCCGGGACCGCCTCACGCTTGATCCTCGAGGCGCTCGCCTTCAGCCAGGAACGGCGGCCTGCCGATGCGCGTCGTTTCGTCGACGAACTCGCTCGCGCCCTGACCCCCGCCGTCCGGAACGACGACCTCGAGATCGCCCACGTTTTGTTCATGGATATTGTCGGCTATTCGAAGCTGCCCATGGACCAACAAAAAGAGGTGCAGAGCAGGCTGCAGCGAGTGGTGCAGAGTTCAGACGAATATCGCAAGGGTCTGGCCGGCGACCGCTTGACGATCCTGCCCACCGGCGACGGAATGGCCCTGGCATTTTTCGGCGACCCTCTGGCACCGGTCAGAGGCGCGGTTGAGATCTGGAAGCGGTGGCACCAGGAGACCTCAATCGGCCTGCGGATGGGCATTCACAGCGGGCCCGTTTACCGGGTGGCCGACATCAACCTGAATGCAAACGTCGCCGGGGGCGGAATCAACGTTGCGTCACGCGTCATGGACTGCGGAGAAGGCGGCCACATTCTGGTCTCGGAAACGGTTGCGGCTGTTCTCCGCAACTTTACTGAGTGGGCTGGCCAAATCCACGACTTGGGTGAGGTCGAAGTCAAACATGGGGCCAAGGTTCGCCTGTTCAATCTTCTGGCCGATGGCGCTGGGAATGCGAATGTGCCGGAAAAGGTCGCTGCGTCGACCGCCGCGCGTGGGGGGCCCTGGTGGGTTTTGACGAACCGAGGGGACCGCAAGGGTCTGTGGGCCGCGCTGGTTCTGGTCGTCGTCTCGCTGCTGTCGCTCGCGACCTGGAAGATCTTGCACCGGCCCTACCAGCCTTCGCCGGAATCACAGCGCTGGTACGCCCAGGGGCTCGGCGACCTACGGGAAGGCGCCTACCTCAAGGCGAGCAAGAAGTTTCACCAGGCCACCACCCTGGACCCTCGAAATGTGCTGGCATACGCGCGCCTCGCTGAGGCCTGGACAGAATTGGAAGACCCCAGTCGCGCCAGGGACGCGATGGTGCGATCGAGGCCGCCCGACTTTGATCCTTCGCGTCTGCCGGCTCGCCAGGCCCTGGAAATCGAGGCCATTCATCACATGGTGACAGGCAACCACTCGAAAAGTGTCGAGGGCTATCGCGAGCTTGCCCGAACCGCTCCACCGTCCGAACAGGCTTGGGCTCAATTCGACCTCGGCCGCGCGCAGGAGCGGAATAAGGATGTCCCGGGAGCGATGGAGAGCTACCGCCGCGCGCTCCAACTGGATTCCCAGAACGCCGCGGTCCACCTGCGAATGGCCGATCTCCACAATAAACAGAAGCGGCCCGCGGACGCACGAACTTCCCTCGAGCAGGCGGAGAGACTCTATCAGGCGGCCAGTAACCTGGAGGGCATCACCGAGGCCCAATACCTGCGCGCGGTGATCGCGAATCAAGCGGGGAAACGGCCGGAGGCCGCGGCGGCGATCGAACGGGCGCTCACTTCGGCGCGGCTCGCCAAGAGCGTTCAGCAGCAGATCAGGATTCTTCTTCAACTCAGCCGCCTGCGCATCGGCCAAAGCGACCTGAAGATCGCGGATCAGGCGGCAAAGGAAGCCGTTGCTCTCGCCAGCGAGAACGGCATCGAGAACCTGGCTACGCGCAGTTTGATCGAAGTTGGGAGTGTTGCCCTGACACGCGGCGAACTGGCTGAGGCAGAGCGCTACTACGACCAGGCGCTGGATGCAGCACGGCGGAATCACGACCCGCGCAGCGAAGCGCTGGCGCTGATCAATCGGGGGAGCCTTCGCGTCGACCAGGGCCGTCCGGACGAAGCGCTGGCCGACTTGGACGAGGCCTTGTCTTACTACACGCGCATGCGTCATGAGCGGAATTCCCAGACGGCCCGATTGCTGATCGGCCGCGCCCGGCGCGACCGGGGAGAGTACGAAGAGGCGGCCAAGGTGTTTGAGGATTTCCTCGCACGTGCAAAAGTCGGCGGGGACGATGAACAGATTGCGTTGGCCGAAGAAGGGATCGGTTCAGCGCTGCTGGTTCAGGAGCGATTCCGTGAAGCAGATTCGCACTTCGAGACATACCAGCGGACAACGGAATCTCGCGGTGACCAGATACGGGCGGGCTTCGCGCTCATCAACCGGTCGACCGTCCATTTTGAAATCGGCGACCTGGCCGAGGCGCGCCAGCTTGCCGTTCGCGCGCTCGCCGTGGCAAAATCCAGGCAATCCAAAAAACTGGAGGCCGCGGTGAGCCGGAACCTGGCGGAACTCGACCTGATCGAGGGGCGCTATCCGGAGGCCGAGCGGAAGATGAACGAGGCGGTACGGCTGGCAGGATCGGCCGACACGCAACTGGGGATCGAAAGCGCCCGAGTGCAGGCGTTTCGGCTTGCGCACAGCCGGAATGAGAAGGCGGTCGCTTCCTGCGCGGAGACCGTTGTCAGAGCCCGCGGCCAGCCAAGAGCCTGGTTGGTGCTCCGGGTGGAACTTGGATGCGCCGAGGTCGCCTTGCTCGGGAAGCAATGGGAGCAGGCGCGGAGTTGGTCGCGGGAAGCCGCGGCGAGAGCGGCTCGGGGGAGTCAACGGGTTTCCGAGTGGCGAGCGCTGGCGATCGGGGCGAAAGCGGATCCGCAGGATCGGGACGCTCAAGAGCGTGTCGTTAGGGCAAAATCCGCACTGGAGTCGGCAATGGGGCCGCGGGATTCAGTGCTTTTCTTTCGGCGGCCAGATGTCAAAAGGCTTTTTTAGATCTTGCGGAGATGACACAGGAGGAACTGGATGAACATTCGCACACTGACAGCGGTGACTTTTCTGCTCCCTGCTCTGGTGATGTTGGGCTGTAACACGCAGCCTCAAACGCCTGGGAAGGCGGCAACCGCAGTTCCAGCCCGGGGTATAGGTCCGATGAGCCCGAGCGACTCGCCGATCACTGTCGGCGATGGCTCAATGCTTCTGAAGTTGGATGACACTAACGTCAAGCTCGATGATTTTGTCGAAATGTCGGGCGATCCTAAGGCTGACGATGTACATGGTGTCGTTCATCCTCACATCACAAAATCCATGGAGCAGATCTTCAAGAAAGAAGAAACGATTGACAATGATTTTATAGCTGTGAGCGGCGCCAACTGCCTCACTGGCAATCCCTCGAAGTGCAAGGTTGTGGTGACGTGGGACACATTCTTTGGAAGTGAAAAGGAGATGATCATTTCGACGGGTAGAAAGGGTAAGGGGCTGATCGTGAGAACCAACGTTCCAATGAGAAACTTTCCTGGAAACGACCCCTACAAATGGAGCCAAAACGTGGGTGCGGGCTTCGAGAAGGCTGAGTTCATTAAGGGGAATGCGGCGCCAATCCTCCTATGTAGGACAACGAAGTGTTTGATCAAGATCAACATCTGCACGGCCGTGAACGGAGCCTGTCAGTAGGACGAGCGTTAAGGCGAATGTAATGGCTTTCGTCTGGCCCCCGACAGTTACTACCTTCTGAGAATTGGCTGAAATCCCGGCAGGTAATCCGGTGCGGGTGCGGTCCGTGCCAACATAGTTCCAACGAATCAACGCGCTCGGCCCTTGGGGCTCAGAGTTGTTCGGTGGGCAGGTTTGAAATTCCAGCCGGCGACCTTATTGTCACGCTGCGATCGCACCGAACCGCGGGCGTAAGCCCGCGGGTTGCGGCACGGCAACTGCGTTTTCACCTACTCAGGTTCAAACGTCCGTGTGGGCGCGCCAATCGATTGCGAGGCCCTACGTGCAGCTTCCGGCGGCCCGAGGGCTGCCGCCTGCGGGTTCGGAGCCCATGGAGCGACGGTAAGATGCTGCAGTAAGACGATCGTTGCGGAATGGTGCCAGTAGTCCTGCGGTAAGGGGCGCGTAGATCTTCTCGAACAGTTCAAAATCCAGTCAACCATTTGCATACAACGAACGACGCGGATACAGGCGCCCATGTCCCTGGTTTCATTGTGGAACCGTAAAGGTTGTTTCCGTCAGAACCAGGTCGTCCAACGCGATTCCCGAACCCTGCGTCTGATCCGGAAATGGCATAAGGCCGGCGTTCTGGATCTGGATGGCGAGACTGGTTGGAGACGGAGAAATGGCACGCCTGGATTCGCGCGTGGATTCCTACGCGCGATGTCGAGGAGGACGCGTTCAGGGCCTAGCGAAGGACTTTTCGCACAAACACAAAACGCTGGCCGTCTGCCGTGACGTCGTACCTCGCGGTGCAGGGCGATTCGTCCGGGAAATTGCCGCGCA
>JBJXGR010000615.1:0-7757 GCA_046160045.1 Bryobacteraceae bacterium | reverse complement strand
AGAGTCGCATCCGGATGCAGCCGGCGGATCTCCTTGAGCCGGCGGAGGTAGGGGGCAACCAGAACATCAAAGGGACCGGCGACGGCCACGGGGCGTGGAAGGTTCCCGTGCACCGCGAGCGCACGGGTCGAGGCCGCGTCCAGGATTTTCTTGCGTGTATCCACGAACCTCCTATTTCAACAGATTCGAGGCGAGCAGATCCAGCGCCGCTGCGGCCACCCATATGGTTCCCAGATAAGTCGACTGCGCAACCAACCCGTGGGCTGTGCTTGGCTACCCTCACAATGCACGATCTCCACCCGCAAAAGAGGGGATTGACAACGCCGGGGGGGGGGGGGGGCGCATACTGACCTGTTCAGAACTGAGAAAGGAGACCGCCGCGACCAACGGAACCTGACCGAAGGCCCCCTTTCGGGACCGAACGATAGTACCCCCTTTTGCGACACGCTCTGACCCGCGCCCTCCGCGCGCGATTCACCCAGTTCAACCCCAACCTCTTTCCATAAGGGGCCGATGAACCCAGCCGCCCGGGGTGCGTTGCGTTCTTCCGTCCTACTCGCTGTTGTCACCCGTGGCCGTAATCAGTATGGCCAACGGATTCTTGAAAGGAAGACTATGAACGTCTTGATCAAGATCCTTGTCGCCGTGGTCATGATCACTCTGACTCTTGCTGGATCAGCCGGGCAGATCGGTTCTGCCCAAGCGACGGCATACAACGTCATGGAAGATCCGGAGGTTCTCTCGTTCTTCTACGATCTTCACTACCGTGTCCAAGCCGAGATTGAAAGGAAGCGCGGGGCCGATCCCGCTGCAATGATCGCGTTCCGCGACGCGGCGCTCCGGTACTTCGGATTGGGAAGCGCGGATTTCGACGCAATTACTCCGGTGGCCAGGCAGGTGGCCACTGGTCTTCAGGTATTTGATCAGGAGGCGGTCGCACACCGGGATGCGGCGTATGCCGCGCGGCGCGGTGTAGACGTCCAGATTCTCACTAGGATCCATGAGCGCAGAAACGCCGCCCTTGTTCAGTGGGCAAGAGACATGGAGAAGGGACTGTCGCCGGAAGGGCGGCAAGCGGTTCGCCGTCGCCTTCTCGAGTTGAAAGCGAAGATTCAAAGAGTGCCGCTGGAGGTACGCAAATGAGACGATGGCTGCTCTACCTCGTGTTTACTTTGCCGGCGGCGGCTCAGTATTTCAGCGACGTCACCTGGGAGATGCCGTTTGTCAATACCGTGGAGCGGATGCGACAGCTCGGCATTACCACGGGATGCGCGCCGGGCCAGTATTGCCCCGGCAGCGTCGTAACTCGCGGCCAGATGGCCGTGTTCATTGTCAGGGCAATCTACGGCGACAGCTTTACCTATTCCTCCACGCCCTACTTCGACGATGTGCCGGGAGCAAACGACCCGCTCGGCCGGCCCCAGCATGTTTTCTTCCGGTATATTCAAAAGATCCGGGACGCCGGGATCACCACCGGATGCAGCGGATGTCCACCTTTGTATTGTCCTGACGACGCGACCGCGGCCTACCAGGCGGCCATCTTCACGATACGAGCGTCGCAACTCAAGCCGGGCCACCCGAACTACATCGGGTACATCGACAACTACTTCACCAACTACTCCTGGACCCCTTGGTTTCCGAGCGATGTGCCATCCAACAATCCCTACTTCCGGTTCATCCAGAAGATTCGGGACCAGGGAGTCATCGATCATGGCTGCGCTTCCTCCTGGTTTTGCCCGGATGCGGCCGTCACGCGCGGAGAAGCTTCCTTCTACATTGTCAGCGGCATTCTCAATGAACTCCCGTATCGGCCTCCCACTCTGAACGGCGCCTCGTTGGTCAACCTGTCCGCCCCCGCCAGCGTGGGACCAGGGCAGGCTTTCTCGGCAACGCTAACGGTGCGGAACAGCGGGAATACTACGTGGACCTCGTCTGTGTATGACCCCTACCGCCCGCATCGCCTTGGTTCGGAAGACCCCGCCAACAACGCCAAGTGGGGTTTCTCCAGGCTGGAGATGCCCGTACCAGTGGTCAACCCCGGACAGGAAGTCTCCTTCACCATCAACGCGACCGCCCCTCCGGAGCCCGGAAACTATGCGTTCGACTGGCGTATGGTGGAGGATGGGGTGGAGTTCTTCGGCCAACTCGCTCAACGGACCGTGGAAGTCACCTACGCCGCCAGCGGAGTGACGATTCGGGGCACCAAGCTCGACGTAAACAACTCGCTGTTCACCGTCCCGGGCGCGACGATTTCCGTCAATGGCAGCCCCGTTGCAGGCCCGGCGCAAGCCACCTATCAGGTCGCGAACCTGCCCGCTGCCTACCAGCACACGGTCAGCACCACGGTGCCCTCCGGTTACTCGGCGTACTATTCGATTTGCCTCGACTGCCAGAATCATCCCCCGCAAAGCTACTACCCCGGCAGCCAGGTCTCACTGGTCATCCAGGCAGGTCACTTTGTCGATCTGGCCTGGAAGTACGTCCCGCCAAACACGACACTGCCTGCTTGGTGTACGGATGGCGCGACCTACTTGAGCCGAGTGCCGACCGAGATCATCCGGTATTCGGGGAACAGTGTGTGGGCGTACGCGAGCTCACGAGCTGTCGGGCCGCTTGCCCCTTACTGGACCTCAACCACTCAGAGCATTGGCTACCTGAATAACGGCGCCATTCCCGGCGGCTCCATGACAGCCACGTCCCAAGGGTCCACCTGGGCCTGGACCGATTTGTGGTTCGTTCCCTCGGTGCGTGGGGTTGGCGAATACAAAGCCGTGACTCAGCATTCGTACTCGGCCGGCTGCTGGGTTAGTGGAATCTGGCGAAACGACAGCTTCAATGTCGTGACCGGCGGGGCGCCCCTGATGATCGAGAGGCCGGTGGTGACCACCTCGAACAGCCTGTGGTGGCTGGGGGAAGGCGTGACGGAAAGCGCCACTCGCATCACACTGAAGTCGACCGCCACGATGTGGGTGGACCGGAAGGGCGCCCCGGAAATCCCATCCTGAGAGCTTTCCTCGACCAGCCCGCCCAAGGCGCAGTTGTCGTGCACGAACTGCATGGAATCGACCATTCAATCGCTGGCGGGAAGCCCGAGTTGTCCCACGGCAGGTGGCATCCCGCAGCCGCAGTACGACGTCTGGGTCCGGGCCTGCGTCAGCGGATTGTGCTCGGACTGGTTCTCGATCTTCGTTCACTCTCCCGCCGCGGCAAAGTGGCGATACCCAGCCCTGGTTCGTTCAGGGTTCGTCGTGGGGAATATCGTCGGGTATTCGACCCACGTGACCTTAGACATGTAGAACTCGTGCGACGAGAAGATATACGACATTGCGGCAAACGAGGAGTTCTCCAACTACCGGCGCTACCCCAGCATGATCGGCGCGGGGTCGTGGTGGCGGCTGCGGCCATCAGGCGTGTTTGACTGGCAACAGTTGAATGCCGTCCCTGGAGAAGATCCTGCTTTGGCGGAGTTGTATGTGGAGGCGTGCGACGCGCTGGAGGAGGACTGTGCGTTTCCACCAAGATTCTATAATCTGGGCGATCTGCTCAGCCCGCTCGAAGTGGACCGCCAGACGCAGACATATAGGGCTGGCTCTGCTCAATCCCAAGAGGGCGTGATCGTCCGCAACCAGGATTACATTCGATACGAGAACTGGTCCGATACCGATCCACACTGAGCAATGCATAGACACGGAAAGGAACGCATCCCATGATGAATAGACTCGCAATACTCGTGCTCCTGGTGCTTGGCAGACAGAACTCCCTCTGGGCGGATAACGCGGGACCTTGCTCGGCTGTATTGTTCGAGAAGCAGTCGGCGGCGGTTGTGGTCGGTCGGATTCTCTCCGGGACGCGGGGCGGGGAAACCCTCTCGCTCCAGGTGTCGGTAAACCGTGTTCTGAAGGGTGACATCGCCCCCGGATCCGTGCTCGCCGTGCAGTGGCGTTCGTTCCGGTCCTCCCCTCCGGGCCCGGTCCGGCCGCTGCCCGAAGGACTTTGGTTCTTGCAGCCAGCTCAGGGTGGAGGCTTTACAGTGCTGCCGGTTTTGGGTGGCATGATCCCTTTGGGCGCCGTTTTCTATTTGGTGCCGGCCGGGGCACCCCCGCCTGTGTACCAGTATTCCTCTCAGACGCCGGTGCTCGACAAGATCGCGATGGAGCTTGCCTGGGCCGCGGAGCATCTTGATCAAGTCCCTCTGCAAGTTATGGCATTGCCCAAAGTCATGAGGGGCTACGACTCACCCGTGCTGCGCACGATCTACGGGCGATTCAGCCAGTCGCAAGTACCCCGTCTGCGCGTCACCGGGCTGGCGGGTATGATTCGCTTTAAGGATTGGGCGGCCCTGGCCAAGGTGGCGGATGAGATCCAGACGCTGCGGCAGGCGCCCAATTTCCCCGAGATCGAAGACGCCCTGATGACCGTCCGGGATCCCTCGCCGGAGGTGATCCGCACCATGGCCCGCATCGGACTGGCAGGTCCTTGCACGGGTACCGAGAGGGCTTGTGGAGACCGGAGAACCGTGCTGCTGCTCATGGCCGACGTCCACAGCCGGGAAACCCTGCCGTTTCTGGCGGCCATGCTCGACGACAAAGATCCTTTTCATCGACGGCAAGCCGTCCGCGGCTTCACGTTGTTCGTGGGCAACTACCCCATCGCCACGCCGGAGCGGGTGGCGTCGGGCGAATCGATTCGCCGGCAAACGCCATCCAAATATGAAACGGAAGAAACCCGCCTGCACTACCATGCCGGCGAATTCAAGGACGCGCAGCACGAGTCGCGCATCGTCGCATTCTGGAAGTCGTGGTGGGCGCGCAATCAGGTGGAGTTGACGCGCGAGCCGTAGCGCGGGCAGCCGGAACCAGGTGAAAGCGAGGCCCGCGCGCGGGAGGTGGATGCATGAATCGTACGCTCAACATCGCCTGCCTCCTGGCGTGCGGGCCGGCCCTTCTGACAGCCAATAACCCAGGCCCCTGCTCGGCGGTCGTGTTCGAAAAGCGGTCTACCGCAATCGTCGTGGGAGCGGTCTTGGGAGGCCTCCAAGACAAGGACGTCGTTTCCTTTCAGTTGTCGGTCAAACGCGTGTTGAAGGGAGACGTGTCGCCCGGCGCCGTTCTGGCGGCGAGGTGGCGCTCGTGGAAATCCACCGCTCCACGAAACGTCGTCCCTTTACCCGAAGGAGTGTGGTTTCTTCGGGCTGGCTCCGACGGCGCCTATGACGTGGTCCCTGTCTTCCAAGGGACCATTCCGCTTGGGATGACCTATTACCCGACCCCGGCGGCAGCGCCGTCTCCCGCGTACCAGTACACGGCGCGCGCGCCCGTGTTGGACAAGGTCGCCCTGGAGCTTGCGTGGGCAGCGGAGCAGTCAGATCGGGAGCCGATGACTGATTTTGCGATCTCACGGGTCATGCGCGGCTACGATTCACCGGCGATCAGAGCGATTTACCAGAGGTTCGCTGAGTCACCGAAGCGGCACCTGAGGGCGACGGGGCTGGCGGGACTCATTCGATTGCGGGACTGGAATGCACTTGCTCGTCTTGCCAACGAGATCAAGACCCTGGGCAGTAGCTTTCAGTTGGCGGAGGCTGTCATGACGGTGCGTGATCCGTCTCCGGAGGTCGTACGCGCCATGGCCCGGATCGGACTCGAGAGCGCATGCAACGAGAAGGAGGGCTGCGGGTATCGAGAGTCTGCCGTGTTGATGCTCGCCGATGTACACACCAGAGAGTCTCTGCCCTACCTCGCTGCCATGCTTGACGATAAACGTCAACGGAACCGCGGCCAAGCCGTCAGGGGATTCACGCTCTATGTCGGCAACTATCCCATCGCCACGCCTGAGAGAGTGGCGTCGGGCGAGTCGATCCGGCGGCAAACGCCGTCCAAGTATGAAACGGAAGAAACTCGCCTGCACTCCCACAGCGGCTTGTTCAAGGACACCCAGGAAGAAGCACGCATCGTCGCGTTCTGGAAGTCATGGTGGGCGCGGAATCAGGTGGAGTTGACGCGCGAGCCGTGAGCGGGCAAGCTGACGCGGCGAAACTGAAGCCCGCCCGCCGCCGGGTCATTGATGAAGGTTCTGATTCGAGGCGAGCAGTTCCAGGGCGACCGCCGCGACGCGATCCGGCTTGACCCGGGTCATGCAGGGGTGTCCGGGGATCGGGCATTCACGGAGAAGGCAGGGGCTGCACTCGACAGGTTGCCGCACGATGCGGGTCAGCGGACCGGTGGGCCCGGTGGCGACGTCGTCGGTCGCGCCGAAGATCGTGACCGTGGGGACGGCAAGAGCCGAGGCGATATGCATCGCCCCGGAGTCGTTGGTGAGGAACAACTCGCAGGCGGCGGCCATTTCGATGAACTGGCCCAGACTGGTGGTTCCGGCAAAGACGTGCACCGGCGTGCCCGGGATCATCGCGGCGATGGTTTCGCAGAGCGGCCGTTCCTGCGTGGAGCCAAACAGCGCGACAGAGGCGCCCCGCGTACGGGCAAGGTACGCGGCGGCCTCGGCGAAGTGCTCCGGGATCCAGCGCTTCGCGTTGCCATACGCGGCGCCGGGGCTGACCCCGATCAGGGGCAGCGCGACGCCCGCTGCCTGGAGCCGCGCTCGTCCGGCCGCGACGGCATCGGGGATCCCTTCCAGGCGAATCGAGTCGACGTGCGGCATCCCTTCGATCAGGCCCGCCCTCCGCAGGAGTTCGAAGTAATAGTGGCGTTGATGGGCCGGGATCTCTCCGCGATTGGGCACCGGCACGGCCCGAGTCAACAGGCATCCGCGCGCATCGCGGTCGTATCCGATCCGCACCGGGATGCGGGCGAGCCAAGTGACCAGGGCCGCTTCAAATGCGTTCTGCAGGAGGATCGCGCAATCGAACCGCTGGCGGCGGAGGTCGCGCGCCGCTCTCCACTTGGTTGTCCAATCACGCGGCCCCGAGGCGGCGGTGTACGGGATCACGCGGTCGATCGCCAATTCGCGCCTGTAGAGATCGGCCACCCAGGGCCGCGCCAGCACGGCGAGGTGGGCGCGGGGAAACGCCCCGCGGATCTCGCGAATGGCGGGCAGGGACATCACCGCGTCGCCGACCCAGTTGGTGGCCCGAACCAGGATGCGTGAAAAGGTCAACACCGGAAGGATACAGCAGAAACCGCAGGGGCGTTTGCCGCTCCGATCCAGCCTCGCGCCGGTCAAGTCAACTGGCGACCCGGCCGCGGTCCCCAGGCCCTCATGGTACCCGGAAGCGCTGCTTCCACCTTGCCTCTGCCGCGCGGATGCATGCAAACCTTGGAAGTTCTTGTCCTGCCCGTGCGATCATGGAGTGGACGGCGGATGCGCCGGGAGAGTGGGAATGCCATGACCATTGATTTGAAGCCGGAACAGGAGCGCATCCTGCACGAGGCTCTGCGCCAGGGGCGTTTCGAATCTGTGGAGCAAGCGCTCAACGAAGCTCTGCAGGCCATCGCTGTCTCCCGAAGCTCCGTCTTGTCGCCCGCCGAACGCGCTGCTGCTTTCCGTGCCTGGGCCGAAAACCACCCTCGCACGCCACCTGTTTTGTCCGACGAAGCAATCAGCCGCGAGACCATCTATTCGAAACGCGGATAGATGAGCTTCCTGATTGATACCAATATCCTGCTGCGGAGCATCGAGCCGCTGCATCCCCAACACGACGTAGCCGTCCGAGCGGTCTTCCGCCTCCTTGCGGACAGCACACCCGTCTATTTCGCTCTCCAGAATGTCGCCGAGTTTTGGAACGTGGCGACTCGCCCAAG
>JBJXGR010000614.1:0-16424 GCA_046160045.1 Bryobacteraceae bacterium | reverse complement strand
GTTCGTTCAGCGGCGGGACCTTGGTCGCCACATAAATCCGCTCCGCCCGCTCCCGGACGACTTGCCCGACGAGCGTTTCGCTATGGCCGTCTCCGTAGACCAGCGCCGTGTCGATAAAATTCACGCCAGCGTCAACCGCGGCGTGTAACGAAGCCAGCGATTCCTTGTCCTCCGCGCCGACCCAGAAGCTGCGCCCGATGCCCCAGGCGCCGAAGCCGATCTCCGAAACCTGCCAGCCCGTCCTGCCCAGTCGGCGATACTGCATCACTTCGCCTGTGCCTGTTTCTGCGAAGGCAGCCCCCCCAAGTCACGCAACATGGCGCTATTGACCATCAACTCCGTCAGTTTGTTCAACGCTTCGCGCGTGGCGGCATTGACTGCATCCGCAATGGTCGAAGAGGCTTCGGCACAGAACAGCACGACTCGTCCGACATTCGCCTGCTGCGCATAGGCATGGCCTATCATCAGAGACTGCCCGCCTCGCTTGGCTTCGATGGTCAACCCGACGTCGGCTGTTGCCTGGACCGTCGGCAAGACTCCGACAGGATCGAACCGGACCGTCACGTCGAACCGATTAATGGCGATGGTAAGGTCGTTGGCGCGGTCGCTCTGGCCGATGACCACGTCTTCGAAGATGGTGGGTAAAGCCGCCTTAATGGATGCCTCGACTGTCCGATCACCATTGACATGATACGTGGGCGCCTGACACATGAGCAGTTCCGAGCGCACCTCTTTTTTGCAGCAATCTTCGGTTGCTATTTTGGCGGAAAACTGGCCGGGGATCTTGGTGCCGCGGTGATTGGAGATATTCTCAACTTCGACAGGTGTCAGCGGGACCGTGTAGGCACACCCAGCCACCCACCAAAGAACAATTATGCAGAGTTGTAAGCCTAAACCGCGCATCCTGCGTTGTGTCCATCCGCTGTATAGATATGGATAAGTGTATCAAGGCTCTAACTCCTTGATCTTATTGAGGGTATAGGACGATTGGTAATCTGGCAAGAAACTTCACGTTTTCCAAAAACACAAAGGCCCCGGCAGATGCCTGCCGGGGCCTTGGCTATCATTGCATCAGTTGGTTGCGGGGGAAGGATTTGAACCTTCGACCTTTGGGTTATGAGCCCAACGAGCTACCAGACTGCTCCACCCCGCACTTAGATGTTACCAACCCCTGAGTAGATCGGTCAAGGTCCCATGTGAATCGCTTCTGAATCGCTGACTCCCGTGTGGTTGCCAACCAGCGCGAGCCCGGCGGCTATGACAAATTTGCACTTTAGTTATACGATGAGACAGGCACTATCACACCATGTCGAAGCTCATCCCCAGATGGCAAGACGCGCAAGTTCTCTCCGCCGTCTTCGACCAACTGTCCGACGGACTCGTGCTCTACGATCCCGAACTCAACATCGCCGGCGTCAATCGCGCCGCCGAAGAGTTGTTTGGTATGTCGGCAGAGGAGATGGTGGGTAAGACCTGCCAGGAAGTGTTCCGCTGCGGGATGTGCGAGCCGGGATGCGGCGTGTTGGTAGGGATCCGACAAGCGCCCAAGGTGCCCGCCGCCACGGTCCGGTTGCATACCGCCTCCGGTCAGGAGCGGCTGGCTCTGATCCGTACAACTCAACTATTTGACGACCACGGCAAACTAACCGGCGTCGTGGCGACGATCAAGGACATCACCGAGCAGGCCAGCCCCAGCAAGCGCGAAGTGGTCGCTGAATCGCCGAAAATGCGCGCCGTGATGAACTTCGTGCGCAAGGTGGCGGCGACGGAAGCCACCACCATTCTGCTGGAAGGGGAGAATGGCACGGGCAAGGACCTGATTGCCAAGACGCTGCATCACCAGAGTTTGCGCCAGGCGGAACCGTTCATCGCCATCAATTGTGCCGCCATTCCGGAAACGCTGCTCGAAAGTGAACTGTTCGGCTACGAGAAAGGCGCCTTCACCGACGCGCGGGCGCAGAAACGCGGCATCTTCGAGTTGGCCGACAAAGGGACGCTGTTCCTGGACGAGATCGGCGAAATCCCGCTGGTGCTGCAAGCCAAGCTGTTGCGTGTGCTCGAAGAACAGTGCTTTCGGCGTCTGGGCGGCCTCAAGGACATCAACCTGAATTTGCGATTCATCGCGGCCACCAATAAGAACCTCCGCGAGGCGGTCAAGGAGGGCGCGTTCCGCCAGGATCTCTACTTCCGGCTGAACGTCATCCAGATCACGATTCCCCCGCTGCGGGAACGCCGGGAGGATCTCCAGCCGCTGACGCATTTTTTCATCGAGCACTACAACCGGAAGTTCCAGCGCAACATCGAAGGCATCACCCCCGAGTCGGCGCGGATGTTGGAAAGCCATGAATGGCCCGGCAACGTGCGCGAGCTACGTAACGCGATCGAACGGGCGATGATCCTCGAGGAATCCTCAAGATTGACGGCCGGCAGCCTGCCAATGGCGATCTCGCGCCAGGATGGATTCGCGCCCACCGCTACGTCGGCGCCGGTGTTGCGGATTCCCGATGAAGGCCTCTCCCTTGAGGAGAATGAGAAGATGCTGCTGGCGCAAGCTCTCGAGAAGACGGGTGGCAACCAGACCCAGGCCGCACGGCTACTCCGCATCACGCGCGACACCCTGCGTTACAAGATGAAGAAGTTCAATCTGCGGTAGTCCGGAATTCCCGACGGACACGCGCAACTTTTTGAATCCCCCGTGTTTGTGAAGACAAGAGGGACGGCTCGGTCGAGAGCGGTTCCGAACAGGAGGAATGAGACGAATGAAACGTTTTGCCATCGCGACAATTCTGTCCGCGGTCCTGACCATGACAGCTCTTGCCGACCGCCCGGCGCAGCGGCAGCGCAATCAGCAGAAGCGCATCGCCGGCGGCGTCGAGAGCGGGGAACTGACCGCCAAGGAAACTGCCAGGCTCGAAAACAAAGAACGCAAGATGCACAAGGAGATCCGGAAGGATCGCAGAGACGGGGGCGGCCTGACGGCGAAGGAGCGGTTGAAGATCGAAAATAAACAGGACCGCCTGAGCCGCCAAATCTATAGGGAAAAGCACGACCGCCAGACGCAGAAGTAGTCGCGAGGACAGACTCGGAGGAAACAGGGGGCAGGCCGCCGGCTTTGCCCCCTGTTGTCGTGCCCAGCAGGTTTCGAAAGTCCGTTGGCAACCGTAAACGACGTCCCGGCGAGCGAAACACTTACGCGTTTGATACGTCCAGAGCCTCAGGCGGGGGCGTGTCCAAAAATCGGGACAGCCTCTTTCGATCAGTCAGGAACGAGCATGAACGCGAAAATTCTCTTCACACTGATGCTGGCAGCCGGCTGTGCATGGGGTCAATCCGAATACGTCCCGCTGCAGGTGGGAAACCAGTGGATTTACCAGACGCCTACCGGCACCGCAAGGGCCGAGATTGTTCGGTCGGAGTTATTCGGAGGCAGGGAGTATTTCCTGTACCGGCCCACGTTTGCCGCCGAGGCGTGGCTGCGCATGGCCGACGACGGAACCCTCTGGCAGTACGACCCGGAAGCCCGCAAGGAAGACGTCCGGGTTGCGTTTGCGACCCCGGAGGGCGGCACGTTTGAGACCGTGGCCGATCCCTGCAATCGCCAGGGCATCATGACCACCAGGAACGGGAAGCACACGGGTCCGGTAGGCGAGTTCAATCGCGTGGTCATCGTCCGTTACCCCTCCGCCAACTGCGCGGATGCCGGCCTCGAGCGGGAGATCTACGCGCCGTGGATCGGGTTGGTCTATGTCGGCAATATCACCATCGCCGGCCCGCGCCCGTATGAACTGATCTACGCCCGTCTGGGCGGGGTCACGGTCCTCTCCGGCCCCGAGATCAGCTTCTCACTGACCCTCGATCGCGCCGTGTACACGGGCCAGCCAATCACCGCGCGGATTACTTTGCGTCACTCGCAGCCCGCGCCGCTGCAGATGACGTTTCCCTCGAGCCAGACCTATGATCTGGTTTTGAAGAACAGCCAGGGAGAGACCGTGTACCAATGGTCGAGAGGACAGTTCTTCGCCGCGCTAGTGCGAAATGAGACGTTCGCGCCCGGTGAGTACAACTGGGTGGTGACTGTTCCGCTTCAGGCGACCGGCGGCCGCCCTCTACAGGCCGGGAAATACACAGCCGAAGTCTGGCTGACGCCAGCCGGGCCAAGGTCCTTCGCCGCCGCGGTGGGGTTTGACGTCGCGGAAGCCGTGGCCCCGCGTTGATCAAAGCCCGTCCAGTTTGATGTGATCGATGAATCCGATGACGGCCATGTCAATCGGCGAATTTGGGCGGCCGACGCTGGTCATCGCGCTGAACCCTTCTGTGGTCAGCAACACGCGGTCGCCGACACCGGCATCGACGGCGTCGAGCGCCACCACCGGCGCGCCCCGTTCGGTGCCATCCAGGTTCAGCGCCTGAACCAGCAGGAGTTTGCGGCCTTCGTGGCTGGGGTGCTTTTCAGTGGCGACCAACTCGCCGACCACCCGTGCGATGAGCATGTCACTTTCTCCGGCTGGTATCGATCGAATCGACGATGCCGACGATCGTCGTGTCGGTGGGAACTTCAGTTGGGAGGAAGGGGAAACTGGCCTCTCTGCCCCGGCACCAGTAGATGATCTCGCCCGCTCCCGCACCTGTCGAGTCCGTGCAAATCAGGGCCTTACCGGCTTCCTTCAGATCGGGTGTGATCGGCTGGACCACCAGCAGCCGCTGTCCCTCGAGATTCGAGTCCTTTACCGTCGACCACACTCTCCCGACGACGCGCCCTAATTGCACGGCTATTTGTCCAGTTGAATGTCGTCGACAATGCCAACGATGACGGAATCGACGGGGATGTCCTTGCAGCCTTCCGCCATGCGGGCCGAACTACCGGCCACGGCGATGACGGTTTCGCGATAGCCCGCGCTGACACTATCGACCGAGATCACATACCCCGCCTCGTCCTTGCCATCGGGCGTGACAGGCTTGAGGATGAGGAGTTTCTTGCCCTCCAGGCGCGGATCTTTGCGCGTGGCAACGACCGAGCCTACGACACGCGCCAGAATCATCTCGAGCCTTCTACTTGCCGCTCTTGCCGATAGGCAGAACGTCTTCCAGGCTCGGATGCGGGCGCGGGATGACGTGCACGGCGATCAACTCGCCCACCCGCCGGGCGGCGGCGGCCCCGGCATCGGTGGCGGCCCGGACGGCGGCAACATCGCCGCGAACCAGCGCGGTCACATAGCCGGATCCGATCTTCTCCCAACCGACCACCGTCACGTTCGCCGCTTTCACCATCGCGTCCGACGCTTCGATCATCGCGACCAATCCGCGGGTCTCGATCATTCCTAATGCTTCACCCATGAATCCTCCAAAACTAAATTCGTGCCACTCCGTCAGCGCGCTTCACGCGCCCGGACGGCTTCTTCGACCAGCGAGATCAATTCCCGCCGGGTTACCCAGAATCGTTCTTCTTCCGCTGGACCGGAACTGGCCGCTCCCAGGTCCTCGGCCACGACCGGACAACCTGGTTCAGCGGACGCGCGCGCCTTGACGCCATACCGTGTGCGCGAATCAAACAGTTTGTCGACCTCTTCGCGCGGCAGGACGTTCGGGCCTCCCAGCAACTCAGCGACCAGTGTGATGCGCGCGAAATGCTCCACGGTTTCCATTCGGAAGAATGCCTGCCAGACGTCCCCGCCGTAGCAAACCGAGCCGTGATTTCCCATCATGATCGCGTCGTATTTCGGGATGAGCGGCAGCATCGGTTCGGTCAGCGCCGGCGTACCCGGCAGGCCGTAGGCAGCCAGCGGCACGCAGCCTAGTCCGATAATCACTTCCGGAAGCAACCCCAGGTTGAGGGGCTTGCCCGCCGTGGCGAATCCCGTCGCCACCGGCGGATGCGCGTGCACTACGGCACGAATGTCGGGGCGCAGGCCGTAGACTGTCAGGTGCATGGCAATCTCCGACGTACGTTCCTTCCGCCCCGCAATCTTGTTGCCCTGCATGTCAACAATGATCAGGTCATCCGGGTGCATCATCCCCTTGCTGACCCCGGTGGGTGTCGCCAGGATGCGCTCCTCGTCGAGCCGAATCGTAATGTTACCGTCGTTGGCGGCAACCCAGCCTTTTTGGTATACGAGACGACCGACTTCGACTATGTCCTGACGGTGTTCTCGTTCCGTCTTGTGCATCGGAATCCTTGATTGTACCAGAAGCGCTTTGACGGTTCTCTTCTCGACGCTTCGGTACAATAAAAAGACATGGAGACCCGCCGCATGTGCCCGCATTGCCGGGCCTTCATCACCACGCGCGACCGTGTCTGTCCGTACTGCGGCGAGACGGTGCCCGCGCAGGCTGTGAATTTGCGTAACCCGCCGGACATAATCGGCGGGCTGATCCCTCACGCGCGATTCACCACCGTGGTCCTGATGCTGATCAACTTCGGACTTTACATTGCGACCGCGGTGTTCAGCTACGGCAGCGGCAACGAGCAGGCGTGGGTCGGCATCGATGGTGTCACTCTCTATCGATTTGGCGCGAAATACGCCCCCGCCATCGTCGAGGGGGAGTGGTGGCGGCTGATTACGGCCGGTTTCCTGCATGGGGGCCTGCTGCACCTGTTGATGAACACCTGGGTGCTTTTCGATCTGGGCACGCAGGTCGAGGAAGTCTACGGCACCGCACGGTATATCCTGTTCTACATCGTCTCGACGATCGGCGGTTTCCTGTTGAGCGCCCTGTGGCGGCCGTCGCTTTCGATTGGCGCCTCGGCCGCGTTGTTCGGTCTGATCGGCTCGATGATCGCGCTCGGTGTGTCTCACCGCTCAGCCCTCGGTGACGCGATCCGCGGCATGTACCTGCGTTGGGCGGTCTACGGCCTGGTCTTTGGGCTCCTGCCGGGCTTCCGCATCGACAACGCCGCCCACCTGGGCGGCCTGGGCGCCGGTTTTTGCGCCGCATACCTGGCCGGATTGCCGCGCCTCGCCACCAACACCGCGGAAAGACTGTGGCGCGGCGCCGCCTGGGTCACCATCGCCATCACGATTCTCTGCTTCCTCAAGATGTACCTTTCGTTTGCCTTGCCTGTGCGCCTCGTGTGACCGCAGCCCCGTGACGGTATCATAAGATCCATGCAATGGCGTGGTACCGCTCTCGTCACCGGCGCTTCGTCGGGTCTCGGAGAGGAGTTCGCGCTGCAGTTGGCACAACGCGGATGTGACCTGATTGTGGTCGCCCGCCGCGCCAATCGACTGGACTCGTTGTGCGAGAAGATTCGCGGCGTGCACAACCGGAAAGCCGTATCGATCGTTGCCGACCTTTCGGCCGACAAGGGCGTCGATCATCTTCTCAAAGAACTCAATCGTTCCGGC
Source organism: Bryobacteraceae bacterium (assembly GCA_046160045.1). Lineage (GTDB taxonomy): Bacteria > Acidobacteriota > Terriglobia > Bryobacterales > Bryobacteraceae > CAZGUX01. The sequence continues at coordinate 9,081 of JBJXGR010000614.1, read as the reverse complement.
GTCCTTCCGGACTATCTCGTCAACAACGCCGGCCGCGGCCATTATGGAGCCGCTGTGGACACGCCGGTCGAGACGAATCGCCACATGATGCGGTTGAATATGGATGCGCTCACGACGCTGAGTGTGGAGTTGGGCCGCAAGATGGTGAAGCGCGGCGCTGGCGCAATCATGAACGTGGCATCCGCGGTGGCCTATCAGCCCGCCCCGTATTTCTCGGTATACGCCGCAACAAAAGCCTACGTGCTGAGCTTCAGCGAAGCACTGGCGGCCGAGGTGAGCGGCTCCGGTGTGCGGGTGTTCACCATCTGCCCCGGCGCGACCGAATCAGAGTTCGCCTCCCGGGCCGGAATGTCCGGCGTGCCGATGTCGCTCACGACGTCTGCCAAAGACTGCGTGCGGCGGTCGCTGAACGCGTTTGAGGGCGGCTCTCTCACCTACATCGATGGCCCGCTGAACACCGCCAGCGTGTTGTTCGCGCGGTTCGTGCCCCGGTCGTTCATAGCTCGCGCTATCGCCATCGCCGCTCAGAAATGAGCTCGGCGATCCGGTCGGGATCGTTGGGCACCACGAGAGGTGCATTCCCGAAATTGGCGCGCAGACGGTTGCCGTTGGGCGCGTCGAGTTGCCCCGTGTGGTAGCGGTAGATGTAGTCGGGATCCTTCAGAACATTGCCGGTGAGGATGGCCACGACATCGGCGTCCGCCCGCATCGCTCCTGCTTGCGTCAGCTTCCGGATCCCGGCCAGGGTCGCCGCGGACGCTGGTTCGCAACCGATGCCGCAGAGACCGATCAGCGCCTTGGCGTCCGCGATCTCCTGCTCGCTCACGCGCTCGACAATGCCGCCGGACGTTTCCACCTCATGCTTCGCTTTTGGCCAGGAAACCGGGTCGCCGATCTTGATCGCCGTGGCGAGCGTCTCGGGATGCTCAACCGGACGAAGCGCCCGCAATTCGGGGTTCTGCATCAGGTCATAGAACGGCGCCGACCCGTCAGCCTGAATCACGGCCAGGCGTGGCAGCCTACCGATGAGGCCGAGGTTGCGCATCTCACGAAGCCCCTTGCCGAAGGCCGACGCGTTGCCCAGGTTGCCGCCGGGAAGCACCACCCAATCCGGCGGATTCCAGTCGCGCTGCTCGAGCATCTCGACCATGATCGTTTTCTGGCCTTCGATGCGGAACGGGTTGATCGAGTTCAGCAGGTAGATCCCCAACCGCTCGGCCAGACTTCGAACCAGGGCCAGGATCTGATCGAAATTGGCCTCCACCTGAAACGTCTTCGCGCCGTATTCCAGCGCTTGGGCCAGTTTCCCGTACGAAATATTCCCATGCGGGATGAAGATCATCGGCTCCAGCCCGGCGGCCGAAGCGTACGCCGCCATCGAGGCCGAGGTGTTGCCTGTCGAAACACACGCGACGCGCCGCATCCCCAAACGAACCGCCTGGGCCACGCCACAGGTCATGCCGTTGTCTTTGAACGAGCCGGTCGGGTTAAAGCCCTGGTGCTTGAACGACAGTGCATCCAGACCGCCATAGTTGGCGGCGCGTGGGGAGGGCAGAAGCGGCGTGTTGCCTTCCCTCAATGTGCGGACGGTGTTGTGATCGTCAAGAAACGGAATGACCTCACGAAAGCGCCAGACGCCGCTTTGATCGAGCGGTGCATTGCTGGTTCGCCGGCCCAGCCAGAGGGTCTTCAACGCCTCGCCCGGCAGCGTCTGGCCACTGTACGTCGCCTCCAGAAGGCCGCCGCACTGCTCGCAGTTATAGATCACCTGCTTCACGGGATAGCGGGTGCGGCACTGTGGATTGAAGCAAATTAATTCGGCGGGCATGAAGCCTTGATTATACTGGGCTCGACGTCCGAGGCCCGACGGCCGAGGCCCGACCGCAAGGGAGGGCTTCCGCTACGACGTTCGCCGCGCCGCCCGGAGAGGAGTTTTCGCTATGACAGTGTTCTGCAACGGAGAGCTACCCACTGCGCTGAGACTCAGTTCATGGAAACAACGCGGTCCCGCAAGTCGCTGTTTCCTGCCGCTCCCATCCCGGATAACGGCGCGGGGAACGGAAGCCCTCCCTGGCGGCCGGGCCTCGGACTGGCTTATTCCGGCGACTCCGTTGCCAGGATGCGTTCTCCGCCGCGATCGCCCAAGCACGCGACCCTGCTCTGCCCGCGGAACAGCGCCGCTGGTGGTACTCTTCGTAAACTACAACTGCAATGATATCCGTCCACCTCGAGCACGGCCGCGTCGATGTCAGGCGCGCGCAGGTTCCTAAACGACCGAAAGGTTTCGCACTCATCCGCCTGCTGTGCGCAGGCATCTGCAACACCGACCTCGAACTCCAGCGCGGTTACTATTCCTTCGTTGGAACACCCGGCCATGAGTTTGTCGGCGAAGTGGTCGAATCGGGAAACCCCGAGTTGACCGGCAAGCGCGTCGTGGGCGAGATCAACCTCTCCTGTGGCGCGTGCGACTGGTGCGCCCGCGATCTCGGGCGCCACTGCCCGAATCGAACTGTGCTCGGCATCGTCAATCATCCGGGCGCCTTCCGCGAGTACCTGACGCTTCCCGAGCGCAACTTGCACGTCGTGCCCGACAATGTCACCAACGAGCAGGCGGTGTTCGCCGAACCGGCGGCGGCGGCCTGCGAGATCCTCGATCAGGTGAAGGTCCCGAAAGGCGCGACGGTGGCCGTTCTGGGCGATGGCAAACTGGGCCTGCTGATCAGCCAGGTGCTGCTGGCGCGGCGCCTCCATGTCGTTCAGTTCGGGCGGCACCGGGACAAATTGCAGATTGCCGCATCCGCAGGAGCGGACACGCGTCTGGCCACGGGTAAGCTGCCGGTAAGCGCCTTTGACTGGGTCGTCGATGCCACAGGTTCGTCCGAAGGGTTGCGCACCGCCGTTGCCATGACACGCCCCCGGGGGACCCTGATTCTCAAATCGACCATGCACGGCCTCGTCCCGGTCGACACCGCTCCCATCATCGTCAACGAGATCACGCTGATCGGCTCCCGCTGCGGACGCATGGAGCCGGCGTTAGCCTTACTGAAGGCGCGAAAGCTGCGGGTCGACCACATGATCACCGAGCGGTTTGAGTTGCGCCGCGCGGCACGCGCCTTTGAGCGCGCCGCCGAGAAGGGCGTGCTGAAAGTTCTCTTGACGCCGGAATCCTGACGTCTACAAAAGGTGAAGCGGCCTTCCCTGAGATTCCGCAACCCCTTGGTGCGTTACGTTACCGTGCCAGATATTGACGCCTCCACGGATCGCCGCGCTGGTTTCAACCGCGCGTTCGATCCCAAGATTGGCCAGTTGCAGCAGGTATGGGAAGGTCGCGTTCGTCAGCGCGAACGTCGAAGTGTGCGGCACTGCCGCCGGCATGTTCGAGACGCAGTAGTGCAGCACATTGTCGACGTAATAGACCGGGTCGGTGTGGGTAGTGGCGTGCGACGTCTCGAAACAGCCGCCCTGGTCGATGGCCACATCTACCATGACCGATCCACGTTTCATGTCCGCCAACGTCGCGCGCCGCACCAGTTTGGGCGCGGACGCGCCTGGCACCAGCACCGCTCCCACCACCATGTCCGTGAATTTCAGCGTCTCGTGGATCGTCCACTGGTTGGACGCCAACGTCACCACGTGGCAATTGAAGATATCGTCGAGTTGGCGCAGGCGGTTCAGATCGCGGTCGATGATGGTCACGTGCGCGCCCATACCCAGGGCGATCTTCGCCGCGTTAGTCCCAACCACACCCCCGCCGATGATGGCGACGTTCGCCGGTGACACTCCAGGCACGCCCCCCAGCAGGATGCCGCGCCCTCCGTTCGGCGCCTCCAGGTATTGTGCGCCGATCTGCACCGCCATCCGCCCTGCCACTTCGCTCATCGGCGTGAGCAAGGGCAGGGAGCCATCTTCTTCCACGATGGTTTCGTAGGCGATCCCGGTGATGCCGCTGTCCAGCATCTGTTGTGTCAACTCGGGCAGCGGCGCCAGGTGCAGGTACGTAAACAGGGTGAGATTGTCTCTGAAAAAACGGTATTCGGCGAGTTGGGGTTCTTTTACCTTGACCACCAGATCGGATTTCGTCCAGACTTCTTCCGCGGATTCCGCAATTTTCGCGCCGGCACTCGAATATTCGTCGTCGCTCAGCGAACAACCCATTCCGGCCTGCGTCTGGACGATTACTTCGTGTCCGGCCTCTTTGAGCGCGCTTACCCCGTGGGGCACCAGAGCCACGCGAGCTTCATGATCTTTGATTTCCTTGGGAACGCCTATGCGCATTCGGTTGTCCTTTGGGTGAGAAGTGGGAAAGATCGGAAGGTCCTAGGCACAGTATAGACCGTGCGCGTGCGGAGTTCGAGGGCCTTCTCGGCAAAAGAGCCGTGCGGGTCGCCGGCCTGCACATTCCGGGCTCACAAAACGGCGAGCCGGCATACCCTCTCGTCAACACATGGCTCCTTATCTCACGCGTTCGATCGTGACGAACTCCATCTCCCCCGCTTTCAAGTCCATCCCCGGTAAGGTCGAACCGAGGCCTTTGGACACAGTGATTCCTGCCGTTGCCGTGCGCATTCCGCCTTCGTGGTAACGGTGAAGGCGGTAGTCTCCCGGTGTCAACCACAGTGCGAGATTGAGGGTAAGGTCCGCTCTGACCGGAGCGTTCCGGTCATTCAGTATGACGATCAGGACCTTGTCGCCTTGCACATGACCGCGGACAAACAGGGGACTCGGCTCCGAGAGAATGCACTCTCCGATCGGGGTGCCCTCGGCGAAATACGGCAGAAACTGTTTGCGCCGGGCCGCCGCCTGTTTCACCAATGGAGACAATTCCGGTTTCTCGCTCAGGATGGCGCTGCCGTTCTCGCCATCCGGTTTTCGGAGCAGGAAGTTGATATAGGTGCCGTCCGCCAGGCACTTTTTCAAAGCCAGCGGCGACCGCTCGACGTTGCAATTCACGCGTGGGGCGCGAAGCACATTGTGAATCGGCGCGGCCTCCACGTACTCGACATACTCCGTCGTGGTGAGATGGCCCTCCTTGGTCTGGTTGCTGAGCCAGTTCCAGGTGTAGTCGAGCACTTCGCCGTCCCATTCCAGCCCGGCGATCGAGTTCGTCTCGGCCGCAAGCGAGGATTCGCGATTGGCCTTCCGGGCGCGTGCGCGAAACTGCTTGACGACATCCACCAGCGCCAGGTTGTCCTCATAACGGGACGACAGCGCGCCGTCCGGTCCGCCTCCGCCGAATACGTCCCACGTGAACGAGGTGACTCCCCGGTCGATCCACTCCGACACCGAGGCGACTGCGTCTTTCTGCCAGAGGGGGTTCGACGGCGGAACCGTCTGTCCGGCATGGTCGAACGGGAGCCCTTTCAGATACGACGGGTTGAAATTGGGGATCAGGTCGCGATGGAAGTTCCAAGCGTTGCGGCTGGTGTACGTAATTCCGTAACGGGGCAACTCACGGTGATGCAACAGGTGGATGCCCACAGCCGCCGCGATGTTCACGCCAATCTCCTCGGATTTGCGCACTCCCTGAATCCACTCCGTCATCGACCCCAGGACTTCCCGAAGGGGAATCGGCATTCTCAGGTGAAAGCACCAGCGCCAGACGGACATCTCGTCGAGTCCATGATCCCTGGCGTCCCGGGCGATCGCGGGCAGGTCCTTGAAGCGGATGGCCGCCCGTTCCGGGACCGTTTCGTGCTGATCGGACATCCAGATGGAGAGATACCCGAGCCCCTCACGGATGTGCTTCGGAATCTCGCGCGGAGGGTTCACCTCGCGCACGAACTGGCGGTACGCTTCGATCCCCTTCGCCCACCCGCCCTCGTGCGGAGTCAGCCAGGACTCGGGGCTCTCCCAGGTTTCCCCGGGCGCGATTTTGCCTGGCTGCCAGATTGCCAGCCGCATCGGTCCGGCCGGCTCTCGCTGACGTAGGTGAGGAAGTCCGGGCGGCGGTAGTCCCGGTCGCGCCACTTTTTCTGAAAGAGGCTGAATCCGCCCTGCAGGCTTCCATAGTCCAGCCAGTTCATGACATTGGGGCCGTAGGAGTAGGCCGTCGCCTCATAGACCCGCCAATTTCCGTCGACCATCCACATCGCCGCGTGGTGCCGATTCTCGCTCCGCTGGGTAAACGGCCGGACCGAACCTCTGGCCATCGTCAATCGAGTCGCCTCGGGAGCGCCCATCGGGCGGAGCCCGGAAAAGTCGGGAAAGAGGATCTGGGGGATTGGCTGCGGGAACCGGTTTTCGATCCGGCATCGCATCACGATGGAGCGCCCATCCGGAGCCTCGGTCAGGGTCACGCTGACGCGGGCCGACCCACCAGGCAGCTTGACGTGCGTGCGGCTGGGCGCCAGTTCAGGCCACGTAATCGTGATGCCGTGGTCGATTTCCTGGAAGACCGCCCTCGAAAAGCGTGTCGCCAGCCTCATGGGGACATAATCGGCCAACGGAAACGCCAGATCGATCAGGCCGGCGGAGGCGGAATCGGCCTCCAGCATACTGCCTGCCTTCGGGTAGCGGAGCGAAAGGATGCCGCCGGTGTTCTCATCGAGCCCGATCTCGAGGCCATTCAGCGTGATCCTCCGCGGAGCCCCTCGAACTGTCGAGGGCAAGAGCACGAGAAGCAGCGCCAGGCAAAACCGGGACATCGATAAATCACCCCTCTCTACCGGCGCGCCATCCGCTCTTCCCCCAGGCTCGCCGCCAATACCGGACGCCGGCGCTCGGCATCATAGCATCTCCGCCACAACCCACGCCCGTGGCAATCGAGGGGAGGAAATCGCCGATTCCAGCATCTACAATCAGGTTTGGAACGCAACTCTGAACACAGTCCCCGGTGACGATCATGCGTAAACCATACCTTGTGTGGATCCTCTTGGCGGCAGGCGCGAACGCGGCGAAGGTGGATTTGCGCCAGGCGGTGGTGGTGACCCGGACGGGCGAGAGGCCGGAAGCCGAACGGATGGCTGCGACGATGCTGGTCGAGGAACTGGAACGCCGCAGCGGCATCCGCCTGCCGATTGCCACGAATCCGCCCGCGGGCGGAGTGGCGGTGAGCATCACCTCGGGCAGCGCGGTGACCGGCGCCCGGGCGGAAGGGTACCGGTTGTGGATCGAACCGGGGGACCCGAGGCGGGTCCACATCGAAGGCGCCGACGCTCGCGGCGCTCTTTACGGCGCAGGCCATCTGCTGCGGCTTGTGGAGTGGGGCCCCGGAAGGCTGGAACTCGCCACCCCGCTCGACGTCACCACCTCCCCGGCCTATCCGATTCGCGGTCACCAACTCGGCTACCGCGCCACGGCCAACTCCTACGATGCGTGGACGGTCACGCAGTATGAGCAGTACGTCCGGGAGTTGGCGATTTTTGGCGCCAATGCGATCGAGAACATCCCCGCGCAGGACGAGCGCTCCAGTCCGGTGATGACGGTCTCGCGGAGCGAGATGAATCGCGCGATAAGTCTGCTTTGCCGCCGCTACGGACTGGACTACTGGATCTGGCTACCGGTGACGTTCGATCTGAAGGATCCGGGCAGGAAACGCGCCGGCCAAATGCTCGAGTGGTTCGACCAATACCTGCGAGACACTCCATTGTTGACGGGAGTGTTCGTGCCGGGAGGCGATCCCGGCCACAACGCACCCGAGGATCTCGTGCCCTATCTCGCCCAACTCGCCAAACGCCTGCGGTCCGTGCACCCGCAGGCTCACATCTGGCTTTCACTTCAGGGATTCGACGCCAAACAGGCGGAGTGGGTCTATCAGTATCTGGAAAAGGAATCGCCGGACTGGCTGGCGGGGCTGGTGGCGGGACCCAGCAGTCCGCCAGTGGCCGGGACGCGCATGCGGCTGCCCGCCAAATACAAACTACGCCTCTACCCCGACCTCACCCACAACAAGATCTGCCAGTTTCAGGTGCCGGAGTTGGACCAGGCGATCGCCTTGACGCTGGGCCGGGAGGCCGTGAATCCACGTCCGGTGGAGTTCGCCCGTATTCACAACTGGTATGCGCCGTATTCGGACGGATTCATCTCTTATTCGGATGGCGCCCACGACGACGTCAACAAGGACGTTTGGAGCGCGCTTAGCTGGGATCCGTCGCGACGCGTTCGGGACATTTTGACCGAATATGCGCGGTTCCACTTCGGGCCGGAGGCCGCGGGCGAAGCGACCGATGGCATTTTGGCGTTGGAAGGGAACTGGCACGGCCCGCTCGAAGCCAAGGGCGCGGCCGAAGGGACGCTGCTCCTGTGGCGGCGGCTCGAGACTCGATTCCCGCGACTGGCCGGCAACTGGCGCTGGCAGATGATGCTGCTGCGGGCCTACTACGACGCTCACGTCCGACGCCGCCTGCTGCAGGATTCAGCGCTCGAGCGAGAGGCCAACGGTGTGCTGGCCAGCGCCGGTGCGGTGGGAGCCGACGCGGCCATGAGCCAGGCCACGAAGATCCTCGATCGCGCCGCGTCCGAGCCCGTCAGCGCCGATCTGCGCGCGCGCATCGCCGACCTGTGCGAGAGGCTGTACCGGTCGATCGGCCTGCAGACGAGCGTGACGAAATACCACTCGAGCGGCGCCGAACGCGGGGCGGTGCTCGACTTCGTGGATCTTCCGCTCAACAATCGCTGGTGGCTGGAGGACGAGTTTGCGCGCGTTCGCCAGCTTGCCTCAGAGGAGGAGAAGGCCGCTCGGCTGCGCACCATCGCCGCCTGGGAAACTCCGGGTCCTGGAAGCTTCTACGACCATGTGGGAAACCCGGCCAAGGCCCCGCATCTTGTGAACCCGGCCGTCGATCCGGTGGAGCCCGAAGAGGACCGCGTCGAGCCGCTGTTCTGGTGGTGGGACCAGGGTCGGAGCCGGGCACGGTTGACGTGGCAAGCCACGATGTGGCCCCGTGCGTTGGTCTACGAAGGGCTGGACGCGAAGGCCTCGTACGTCGTCCGAGCGAGCGGGTACGGCAAACTGCTCCTGCGGATCGACGGCGAGCGGGTCACGGGGGCGCCGGTACCGATCCGGATGGGCGAGATTCAGGAGACGCCCGTACCGTCAAAGTACTTCGAGGACCGGAAGCTGGTGCTGACCTGGGATATTCC
>JBJXGR010000613.1:0-7427 GCA_046160045.1 Bryobacteraceae bacterium | reverse complement strand
CGGATGCCTTTCTCGAACCCGGCGAGATGCCGGCCAAGATCGCGGCGTTTTGCCGGCGCACCGGCCAGGCTTGTCCGTCCACGCCCGGAGAATTTGCGCGCACCATCCTCGAAAGTCTCGCCCTGCGCTACCGCCAGGTGCTCGAGATGATCGAGTCGCTCGTCGAACATCGGATCGAGGTCATCCACATCGTGGGCGGAGGCTCCAAGAACGGCGTACTGAATCAGTTCGTGGCCGACGCGACCGGCCGGACGGTGATTGCCGGCCCGGCGGAAGCCACGGCGATCGGCAACGTGTTGATTCAGGCGATCGGCGCCGGGGCCCTGCGCGACCTGGAAGAAGCGCGTGCCCTGGTGCGGCGGTCGTTCGAAGTCCACACGATTCGTCCGGGTTCGTCCACCGGGTGGGACGCCGCCTTCGAGCGGTATGCGAGTCTCCAGCCGTGAGCGCTCCGGACGTTCAATCCTGGATGCGCCGGGCGTTGGACCTGGCGGTCGCCAATGTCGAGCGGGGACTCGGCGGCCCCTTCGCCGCGCTCGTACTTCGAGATGGGGAACTGATCGCCGAGGGCGCCAATCGCGTCACCGCGACCAACGACCCCACCGCGCATGCCGAGGTCGTGGCGATTCGCGAAGCCTGCCGCGCGCTCGGCCACTTCCAGTTGGCGGGATGCGAGATCGTCACCAGTTGCGAGCCCTGCCCGATGTGCCTTGGCGCGATCTACTGGGCGCGGCCGGACCGGGTCTATTACGCCGCGACGCATCAGGAAGCGGCCGCCGCGGGATTCGACGATTCGCTGATCTACCAGGAGATGAAAGTCCCACCGCGGCACCGGCGGATTCCCCTGATTCACTTGCCGGGTGTGGATGGCGAAGCCCCGTTCGAGGCGTGGAACCGGAAGAAGGACCGAATCCCGTACTGAACCGCGGCCGCTCGACCGTCGGGTTCACGGGGCCCTCGACAGCCTGGTCGCGCAGATCGGGGAATCTGCGATAAGAAGGGCCTTGAATTGCGACACCAACTTGCAGCGGTGGCGGGGTGTCGCCCGGAAGCACCAGGCTGCCGGCCGATTTCGCCCGGTGGCTACATCCCAAGCTACTCACTTCCTCGAGGAAGCGGACGGCAAGAGGGTCGCCACAATCATCCCACTCGCATCACTTGAGCGGACCCAGCAGCAGATCGCCGAACACGAACGCTTTCGGGAACTGGCGTGACAAATCGCCGACGTCAAAGAACAAGCCTGCGACGCGCAACTGCGTGAAGCACGGGCCCGCTCCGAGCGAACAAGAACGGCGCTCGCCGAGGTGAACGGACGGTTTCGAGGACCGCCTTCTCCGGGTTGGGCGAGGCGGGTGGATCGGTCCACGCTGGGCAACCAGGGAGGAGGAATCCGAGAAAGCGCCTCGAAGTCTCCGCGGGATCGGTCGGTTATTCGACTCAGTCAAACACACTGTAATCACGATTGAAAAAAACAATGGGTAGGATAAAGAGGTATCTCCAGCTCACAACCGTGATGGCGCCAAAACAAAAGAGCGAGAGCCCACACAGTGACTCGCATGAGCGCCAAAGTCTCTGCCGGAAGGCCACCTCTAGCTGCCACGCTAATACCGCCGCGACTAGATAAAACACGCCGAGCGAGAATCCAGCCGCGACAAAGAGGTCCCAAGAAGTCCGGCTGAAACCCTGTACGTCAAAGTGAATTGACCGCATTGAGCCAAGAAGCGCATGTCGCGCTACGCCAGCGGGGCCGCGCCCGTGTTGATTCGCATGACGCCGGCCGGTACTATTCTATTCTGTTGGAGCGGAGGGCGGCGGCGTTATGATCAGTTCGACTGAGGAGCAGCAGGGAGCGGGGCAAATCCAGCCTCGGAAGGACCAAGATGAGCCGATGCTGTACTGCCCGGGCCGAATCGCACGCGCGCCAGCTACAGATCATCCGCAACGAGTACAAGAAAATCAAAGGCAAGAAGTAGCGCGGCGATCGTGGGATCGCGAGCGACAACCGCCGTCCTGAATTGGTCTTGAGCCCCAATGCCGATTCTTTTCCTCTCCCACAGCTCTCGCGACAAAGCCGTTGCTGAGGAGTTGCGAGAACGACTGCTGGCAATCGGGTACGCGTCGGTTTTTCTGGACAATCATGATTTCCTCCCCGGGCAGGAATGGGAGCCGCTGCTGTATGAACGATTGCGAGCGTCACGTGCTGTCATCGCGATCCTGAGCCCCCACTACGTTGCTTCGCACTGGTGCTTCGCAGAGCTGACTCATGCGCGCGCACTGAGCAGGCCCATTGTTCCTGTGGTTCACGAGAGCTGCGAGGTTCCCGCGATGCTGCGCGGCTATCAGCTGCAAGGGCTCGATGATCCGCAAGCGTTGAGCCGCATCGTCGCGGGCCTCGATTCTCTGGGTGTGGGGCCCCATGACGCGATTGACTGGAGTGGCAAGCGGCCCCCGTACCCAGGACTAGCATCCTTCGAGCTGGACGACGGCGGCGTGTATTTTGGCCACGAGTGCGAAGTGAATCGCGCACTCGATGCAATCTCGGACATCGCGATGTTCGCGAGCGCCTCGGCGCTGTTCATCGTCGGAGCGTCGGGGAGCGGCAAGTCCTCGTTCCTGCAAGCGGGCCTCCTCCCGCGACTTTCCAAAGCGATCCCGCGCTCGCGCGTGCTCGGGGTCATGCGGCCTCTCGATCGGCCCTTCACGCGGTTACAAGCGCTCCTGCAACAAGGCCAAGCCGAGGGCTCCGACCCGGAGGTGATTCGCCTGTTATGCGTCGATCAACTGGAAGAGCTTGCCACTGCCGATGCAGCCGAACGGGCGCGGTTCATCGAGTGGTGGGTTTCCGGAGCAAACGCCTCGCCACGGCTTCTTTGTATCGCCACGCTGCGTTCCGATCATCTCGGCGAGGTCGAAAGCCTCGTGCCCGAGTTGATGGCAAAGGCGCAACATTTCTCATTGGGCCGGCTGTCCCCGGAGCGACTGCTCCGAGCAATCACGATGCCCGCACAAGTCGCGGGCGCGGCTATCGATGATGCGCTCGCGCTACGCATTCTCGATGACGTTCGGGAAAGAGATATGCTTCCGCTGCTCGCCTTTACGCTGCAGACGCTGTGGAATCGGCGTGTAGCGGGCCAGTCGCTCACACTCGAAGCATATCTGCATGACGCTCAGGAGGCCGATCCGGCCTCTGCGAGCGGGAGTCCGGTGGAACGCACCATCCGCCGCACAGCGGACGCGGCGATCGCGGGGATGACATCCGATGATCTCGCCCCGCTGCGCCGGGCTTTGCTGAGCATGGTCCGCATCACGCGCGACGGGCGCATCACACGCCGGCGCGTGGCGCGTTCGTCATTGCCCGAAGGAAGCCAAGGACCGATTGACCGGCTGCTCTCCCACCGGCTCCTAGTTGTGGACGGGCCGGAGATCGAACCTGCTCACGAAGCTTTGTACGAGGCGTGGCCGCGCCTGAAGGAGTGGGTGGAAGAATCCCGGGAAGCGCTGATCGTATTGGGTGAGGTTGAGTCGGCGGCCGAGCAGTACCACGCGCGGCCGGGTGCGGAGTACCTCTGGCCGCGCGCGCGGCTGGAACGAGCGGACGCGCTCCTGGACGCGGGCCAGCTCGTCCCGAATGAGCACGCGAGGCATTTCAGGGAAGCAGCGTGGGCCCTTGTGCATCAACTGGAGGCAGCGGAGGAAGATCGAGCCAGACGGGAAGTTACGCGCCTCCGCCGATTTTCCATGGTTACCGCGGGTGTCGCGATTGTGGCAACTCTGGCAGCCGTGGTCGCGGTGGTGGCCACGCGGCGCGCTTCGACAGCTACCCACGAAGCGTTTGCACGACAGCTGCCCGCTTTGGCGATGTCGGCTGCGGACTTCGCGCCGGATCGCGCGTTGCTATTGGCTGTCGAGGGCATGCGGCGATTGCCATCGCGGGAAGCGGAGTTGGCCCTTCGTCAAGCCCTGAGTATGGCACCGAAGCCGGCGGTGCAACTGTGCGAGGGCTCCGGCTCGCATCTCACCGCGAGCGCCGACGGGCGTCTTCTGGCGGTGGTGTGCAAAGCGGGCGGGCTGAAAATCTACGACGCCGTCTCCTCCGAACTGCTGACAGCGATTGCGGATGCGGCAGACGTCGAGGTGCTCACGTTCAACGCAGGCAACGAGCGCGTTGTCACGTGGGCTCCGCAGGGCCTGCGGACTTTCGACACACGAACGGGCCAACTGATTTCCAAGATGGACGATGTTACCAAGCCTGACCCCAACGACCCCTCGATACCCGGACCTCCCTTTCGGGTAGGCGGACCGAGGGACGAGCCGCTAACGCCCCCGATCATTAGCGCTTTGGGACGCTACGCCGCAAGACTCACCTACGGGCACCTGATAGTCCACGACATGCTGACGCACAGCGCGGTGAATCTGCCCCTGCCATTTGAGCCGACTTCCGTTGCCTTTTCGCTGGACGAGCGGCTGATCGGGATCAGTAACCCTCGGCCCGAAGGCGGCACCGTTCTCATCGACCTTGCCACACGGCGGAAACTTCCGTTGGCCCTGCCGCCGGCAGACGAATTGTCTATCGGCTGCGACGCACGAGGCCGCCTGATTCTCCTTGCAGGAAGAGCCACCACTCCCAGTTGGTACAAAGATCTAGCGTTGGAGATCCCCGGCCGAGCTAGAGACAGACGTTTCTCTTTGTATGAGGCGGAGGCGGGTCCGGTTCTGACCGGAAGTTCCAGATCGTTCCAAGTCGACGGCGTTCCCCAATACCAAACGAGATTAATCACGACCGGCGATGGACGTGTGCTGGTCTGGAATCCGATGGAGATCCGCTCCCTTCGCCCTGAGACCTGGACCTCTCGTGCACAACCGGAGAAACGCTACCAATCTGTTACCGTTTCGCAGGACCTGGTTGCAGTCGTTTTCGGCGGAGGATGTGTGCCGGAAACGCTCAACGCGACCAACCCTGCCAAGGCGACCGCGACGTTGACGTGCGAGGCAGCTGAGCTGGAGGTGCTGCAAAAGGGAGCGGTGAAGTTCTATTCCCCGCTTGCCGGAGCCGCCTACGCAGAGATCGGGATACTGAATGGGGGGTCAAAGCTAGCGATCGTGACGGACCGCAACGCATGGATCACCGAGCTGCTCGATGAAAAGGAAATCGAAAGTATCGCGCAGAACGGCGATACCCAGGACGCAGTCCTCGAGCGGGGTTGGCTTGCGTCAATCGACACACAGGAGAACATTCTCTTCAAGGCCGCGGACGCCGAGCCTATGCGCTTCAAAGGCACATCATTTGCTGTTAATCATAGCGGGACGGTGGTGGCCGTCGGCGGTCCCGGTCCGGGCATCGTCACGCTTCACTACCTGACTCCAGAGCACCGCTCCACCGGGGAGACCAAGACGCTGCAGACCACCTCCCCGTGGAAGGTGCAGGCTCTGGCCTTGAGCCCGGATGGGCGGAGCCTGGCGGTGAGTCTCCAGGGTTCCGATCGCAGGCCGCGCTCCGAATTCTATGTTGTAGACATTGCCTCCGATACAAAGCGTTGTGCTTCCCCGATTGACGCCAGCTTCGATCATCTCGTCTGGAGCCCTCGCGAAAGCCTGCTGGCGATGAGCGGACCGGCATCCCTGGCGCTGTTGAACCCCAACTTGGAAAACAAATGCGATTTGCCGCACGCGGATGGGGTCAAACACGGCCTCGCGGGGTTCAGCGACGATGGCCGGTTTTTGGTTTTATCTGGCCCGTTGCAAGTAGGCGGCCCTTCTCTTTACGTATTTGCCGACGACCCGTTGGTCGCATCTGATAAACAGGGCAGGCCGGTCGCGGTCGATTCCCGAGGCAGTTTCGAGATCGACGGTGTGGAGAGAGCGGCGTTCTCAGCGGACACCAAATGGATTGCTGTAGCGGTCAAATCCGGAGCGATTCATATTCTAGATCAAGACACGCGACAGGTTGTCCAGACGATCGATGGCCACGAGCGCGCGCACGCGCTGCGATTCAGCCAGGACGGCCGGTTCCTGGAAGTACTTACCGGAGGCGCGCAACTCCGACGAACTCGCTATCTCGTAATGCCCCGCAATAGCCTGATTGAGGAGGCTTGCCGGCGGGCGGTGCGTAAGTCGATGTCCAGCGAAGAATGGAGGGACGTGACCGGCCAACGGGAATCCAGCCCGCCGGCCACGTGCCCCGGGCCGGACGGCGTGACTGTGGCACGTCCCCGCACGGCGTTACACTGATCACTCTGTGCCGAGCTCGGGAGAAGAATTCGCAGGTTGATTCCGGCTCAGGCAGCGTTTCAAGCAGGCTTCTTAATTTAAGAGGATCGACATGCGAAGTAATAACATAGGAGTGTGAGGTTCAGGTCATGAGCGGCTCGATCTCCCGAGAACAAGCGGCGGACCTTCTGGCAGCTTCGGAATCGGGAATTCGTGCGCTTGGTGTCGCTCGGCTCGCGCTGTTCGGTTCCGTCCTTCGTGGTGAAGCCCGGCCTGACAGCGACGTTGACCTCCTCGTGCAGTTCTCCCCTGGCACGAAGACGTTCGATCGCTTTCTTGCGCTTTGCGAGCTTCTCGAAGGCCGTTTCGGGCGCCGGGTGGAACTCGTTACGACTGAGGCGCTTTCACCGTTCATTGGGCCGCATATCCTGGCAGAAGCGCAAGATGTCCTCCGGGCCGCGTGAATACCTTCGCCATATCCTGGTGGAGGCAGACTACCTGATTTCCAGGTGTTGCCGGTGAAATTGATACATCGCTGCGGCGTGTCGCGCGTCTATGTGGCCACAACCGATGTGCTTGCGGATGATGGTCCGGGTCAAGTGAACGGGACACCCTGATGATGAGATATGGATAGATCCTCGCTGACGGCGTAGCGTAGAGTTGTCATCTGGGATCGTTTTGTCGCACCACGCACCAGAGCCTCCCGATCTTGGCCCCTGGCCCCTGCTAACCCTGTATCTCATTGCCTGAGAGCACGGCGACAGGCCTCGCGCCCACGCTATCGTTTGCCCTTCTTGCTCACGGCAATTCCCGCACCTGAATGTTGCGGAAACGGTGCCTGGCGCCCGGGATCCAGCGGTCGCCCGCGTGGACCTGGAGCGCGATCATTCCGTCGCGCGCGCCGCCGGGCAGGTGATTCGCCTTGTCGCGCCAGTCGGTGATCTTGATTCCGTTCAGCCAAACCTGGATGCGCGGCGCGTCGCCTTCAATCCGCGCGCGGAGGTGATTCCAGTCCCCGCTCTTCCAGACGGGCCGCCAATTCGGCGTCGACCCTTCCACCCCTTTCAAGCCTTCGCCATAAACGCCACCCACCGCGCCGCCGTCGAGGTAATCGAGCATCACCTGGTAGGCTTCACCCTTCTCGGTCGAGCGAAGGAACAGCCCGCTGTCGCAACTGTAGTCGGGCTTCAGTTCCAGGGAGATCTCGAAATTCCGATACC
>JBJXGR010000612.1:0-6749 GCA_046160045.1 Bryobacteraceae bacterium | reverse complement strand
TCGCCCGGCATCGCCACGATGGCCATGTCCCCGATTCGGAGAACCTGGACATCGACCGCGATCGGGGTGGGCTCGTACGGGCGCTTCCACTTCGCCAGCAGATCGGAGAAGCGGCGCCATCGCGCTTCCGCCTGGTGCATCTGCCAGCGGTCGCCGGTCTGCCGGGCCGCGTCGACTTTCTTCTGGGCGTCGGCCACCTGCGTGGCCATGCGATCGATCTCACCCGGAGTGTATTGGCGAGGAGGCACGCTGAGCGTCTCCCGCGCAAAGCGCAGGGTGGCGTCGCGTGGACCCTTCACCCTCCAGGGCTGCCGTGCGGCGAACGCGCTCGACTCCACGTATCCCTCGAGCGCCGGCTCGCGCCGCACCGTTTCCGTTTCGAGAGCGAGGGCCGCCGCCTGGAGCCCGAGGATCGACCCCAGCCGGTGCGCCACCGCGAGATCGCCCGTTCCTCCTTCCACCGGCCCCTGGTTGCCCGCCGCACCCTGGAAGTAGAGGCACAACGCGCCCGGAAGGCTCTGCTCCACGGCTTTGCGGGTCATCCCGATCCAGTCCGGCGAGATCATCTTGTTCTCGTAGGTCAACACCGTGCCGTGGCACTGGAAGTTCACCAGGACGGCATAGGGTTTGCCCTCCGCGTCGTCGATGCGGATCACCACCAGCTCGCGATCGACGAAACCCTCGGGGTTGGTGCCGACGGCCGGCGGGCTGGCCGGCGTTCCCCGCACGCGGCGGTTGATGTTGATAGTGCCCGTGCCGCGCGCGCCCCAGGCATGCACCGGCCGGAGGTTGGCGTTGGCTTCGACGATCGCGCCCACGACTTTGTCCATCAGGGTCTGGTGATACGAGGTGAGCATGCGTTCGTAGCGGGCCGGGTCTTTGGTGAGCGGCCCTTTCTCGGCCTGGTAATTGGGCCCTGCATGCGTATGGGTGCACGCCAACCGGATGTTGGCGTCCGGAATGCCGGTCTGCCTGGACGCGCGGGTGATCGCATCGTCCAGGCCTCGCAAGGTCCCGCAGTCGATGTCCACCATGGCCAGCTTCTGCTTCCCGTCGGACAGGACCAGCGCGGTGGCGATCATGCCCGCGGGATCGATGCCGATGGCTTCGACGTGCGTCTGCGATCCCCAATTGAGATGCGGGATGCCGACCGGGGGCGTGATGTCGGCTCGCGCGACTCCGGCCAGCAGGCCCGAGGGTTTGGCATTCCTCGGCCCCTGTTCAACGATATCCGCGCGGAGCGTGGCGGCCAGGACCAGCAGTGGAAGTAAGAGACGCATCGGTAAAGGAATTATTGCGCGATGGGGCGGGCAGCAGCAAAGAGGGCCGGGCGCCCCAGCCTGTTCCTCCCGAATTCGCGGGACTACACTTGAGGGTTGGCCAATGCCTGACCCACGAAAGGATACTTATGTATCGACGCCAGTTTCTCCACACCGCCGCCGCGGGCGCCGGAAGCCTGATCCCCGGTCCGCTCCGGGCACAGAATACTCCCGGCAACAAGCTGAATATCGCCCTCATCGGAGTCTGGGGACGCGGCCTGGCGCATTATGAGGCCATCCTGCCCGAGAACGTGGTGGCCCTGTGCGACGTCAACGAAAACCGCCTCCGCGAGGCCGGGCAGAAGTGGCCGCAGGCGAAGACCTATGTTGACTGGCGAAAATGCCTGGACCAAAAAGACATCGAGGCCGTGATCATCTGCACCACCGACCACACTCACGCCTTCATCGCCAACTGGGCGTTGAATCGCGGCCACCACGTGTACTGCGAAAAGCCGCTCGGGATCACGGTGGAAGAAGTCCGGACGGTCCGGGCGAATTATGTGAAACGCCGGAATAAAGTGGCTACCCAGCATGGCACGCAGCGGCATGCCATCCCGAATTTCAACCGCGTGCGGGAACTGATTCTCGATGGAGCCGTCGGCGATCTGAAGAGCGTCGCGGTGTGGGGCAACCGGCAACTCCGCCGTCCGGGCTACCTGCCGGTGGAAGGGACGCCGCCGTCGCACCTCAACTACGACCTCTGGATCGGGCCGTCGGAATACCATCCCTACAACCCGGGCTACTTCTCCGGCTCGGCGGGAGCGAATTGCCTGCAATGGAACATGTATTGGGATTTTGGCGTCGGCCAGATCGGCGATATGGGCGCGCACACGATGGACCTGGCGTGGAACGCGATCGACGCGGGCCTGCCCGTCGCCGCCCAGGCCGATATGAGGCTGAGCGAGAAATTCAATCCGGACGTCACGCCCGTCGAGCTGGAAGCCACGTTCGACCATCCGGCTAATGCGTGGCGGCCCGCGATTCGGGTCACGTGGTATCAGGGCGGGGTAATGCCGGAGTCGCCCAAGCCGTCGATTGACCTGAAGAAGATCGGGCACGGCGTGATGTTCGAAGGATCCAGGGGTTGGCTGATCGCCGACTTCAACTCGCGAATGCTGATCCCCAGCGACAAAGAAGGCGATCTGAGCTATTACAAGCGGCGCGGGAGCGCGGACCTCCTGCCCAACATGGGAGGTGCATCCGCCAAAGGCTCGTCCGTCTTCCAGCGGGAGTGGATCGATGCCTGCAAAGGCAGCCTGAAGACGTCGTGCGACTTCGTGTACGGCGGCGATCTGATCGAGCAGATGCTGCTGGGGCTGGTGGCGTACCGTGCCGGAAAGAGGATCGAGTACGACCCCGCGGCGGGCCGGGTGACGAACGCACCGGAAGCCAACGCGTTTCTCCGGCGCAAATATCGCCCGGGATGGACGCCGAACGGGTAAGGGGAGTTCGTAGCAGGTGCCGATGGCGGTCATGTGATCTTCGAGAGCGAGGGACTCGACCGTGATCTTCCGCCCGGCAGGACCGGTGACCTCGCGGAGCCGCAGCATCCATTGCATCTGGTCGTGGACCGCGGGAAGAGCGATCTCGCGCGCGGGCGAGCGGGGCTGGCCGTCAGGAAGTTGAGATTGGTGTGGCCGGCCACAACATCGATGAAGGCCTTGTAGCCTTCGGGCTGGAAGTCGGTGGATTCCTGCCAGAACCAGGCATAGATCTACTCACTTGACTCTCAGGGCAAGCAGATCCACTCGCGAAAGCGACGGCGGGGGTTGCGTTACGAGGTCGATGCAAGAAAGCTGAGCAGGGTCTCATGCGACAGGTCGGGCTGGTCGGTGGTGAACAGGTGGGAGGCATTTGGAATGCTGACCAGCCGGGCGTTCGGGATGCGCCGCGCGAGGATGGAAGCGTTTTCGATGGGAACTATCACATCCCGTTCGCCGTGGACGATCAGGGTAGGGCACTGGATGCGGCGGAGCCGTCCGTGGGAGCTAAAGAGCATCATGGCCGCCGCCTGGTTGAAGTAGCCGCGATCGGTCGGGTAGTGCTGGACGCGGATCCGCAGGTCTTCGTCGATCCGCTCGCGCGGGGTCGAGGGCGAGTAGAGGAAGGGCACGAAATACTCCGCACGCTGGCGCGGGGTCATGTGACGCCAGCGCCGGGCGGCGCGGAACAGGCGGAAACTCGGCCACTTCATGCGGATGACTCCGCAGAACGAGCACGCGAGGACGAGGGAGCGCACGCGGGCGGGGCTCCCGATGGCAAGTTCCTGGGCAATCATCCCGCCCATGGATGCCCCGACAATGTGAGCGGCGTCCACACCGGCGTCGTCCATGACGGCGAGAACGTCGCTGGCCATCAACGAGATGCGGTACGGCCCGGGGGGCACGCCGCTGCGGCCGACGCCCCGGTTGTCGAACACGATCGCGCGGTATTTCGGCGTGAGGTAGGGAAGAGTCCGATGCCACATTTCGAGCGAGAAGGCCAGGCCCATGATCAACACGACAGGCTTGCCCTCGCCGTGCGATTCCCAATAGATGCGGGCTCCCTGATTTTCCGCGTACGGCATCGGTCTCGATTTCATTGTAGGAGGCCCGTGTCCCCCTGCGTGCATAGGAGGTGTGAATTCGGACCCAAGAGCGCCCCTGAGGGCCGGTGCGTTGACAGGCCGGTCAGTCACTAATAACGCTGTCCTTTGCGCCCGCCCACAGCGAGGTCTATCATCCGGACATGCCTATCTCCCCTGTAAGCCGCCGGAAGATTCTGGCTGCCGCCCTTTCGCCCGCGCCCAGCTTAGCTGCGGCCGAGGGACGGGGTGTGATGGTGGTGATCGGCGACGACCACAGCGCCGTGGCCGGGTGCTACGGAAACGGGGTCATCGCCACGCCGAACCTCGACCGGCTGGCGAAACAGGGCACCCGGTTCACTCACGCCTTTTGCACGACCGCTTCCTGTAGCCCGAGCCGCGCTTCCATCCTCACCGGTCTTCACGGGCACTCGAGCGGCCAGTACGGCCTCGCGCACGGACGGAACAACTTTCACACGCTGGACTCCATGCAGTCGATCCCGCGGTTGGCCCGGGCGGCGGGAATCGCAACCGGGGTTGTGGGCAAACTTCACGTCAAGCCGCCGGAGGTGTATCCCTGGGACTTCCAATCGGCCGGCGACACGGCCAACGGGACCCGGGAGGTCTACGAGATGGCACGAGACGCCGATCGCTTCCTGAAGCAGATTGGAAGGCGGTCCTTTTATCTGCACGTCGGGTTTTCAGATCCGCACCGCGCCGGGAAAGGCTTCGGGAACGACCGCGAGTACCGCTCGGTCCGGAAGAGAAAATACTCGCCTGCCGACGTCATCGTGCCCGAGTTTCTGCCGGACCTCCCCGAAGTCCGGGCCGATCTCGCGGGGTATTACGAAGCGGTCGACCGCCTCGACCAGGGATTGGGCTTCCTGTTCGAGGTGCTGGAGAAATCAGGGCGGGCGAAGGACACGCTGGTGCTGTACCTGGGCGACAACGGCATGCCGTTTCCGGGAGCAAAAGGCAGCTTCTATGATTCGGGGCACCGGCTCCCGTTCGTCATGTCGTCTCCGGTTCAGGCGCGGCGGGGTATCGAGAGCGAGGCGATGGTGAGCTTCACCGATGTGCTGCCGACAGCACTCGACTGGTGGGGCGTCAAAGGCCCGGACTACCCGCTGCCAGGTCGCACCCTCCTGCCGATCCTGGAGGCTTCATCTCCATCAGGCTGGGATGAGGTCTTCTTCTCGCACACGTTCCACGGGGTCATCTATTATTACCCCTACCGCGCCGTTCGTACGCGGCGGCATAAGTACGTGCGGTTCCTCCACCCGGAATTGGAGATGCCGCTGCCCAGCGATCTGTCCGGCTCGCCCACGTGGCAGGCCATTCGCCGACGGGGCGGCGCGATGATTGGCCGGCGCACCCTTTCGTCGTTGCTGCATCACGCCAAGGAAGAGCTTTACGACCTGAAGAACGACCCAGTGGAAACGACGGACATTGCTTCGGCGCCGGAGAACGCCGGCCTCGTGTCCGAGTTGAGGGAAAAGGTGAAGCGTTTCCGGCGCGAAACCAACGATCCCTGGCTGGCTCTGGAAAGGCAGCGTGGCGAAGCGTGAAAGCAGCGTATAATTCGGCTGAGCCGCGGGACCGGACTCCTGAGGTGTCCACACCATGAAGCGCCGCACCTTTCTCGCAAGCGCAGCGGCTCCGGCTTTGACCGGCGGGCGCTCCGGCGCCTGGCAATCGTCACTGCCGAAGCCGCCGAACTTCGTTGTCATTCTCTTCGACATGTGCCGCCGGGACGCGATCGGCTGCTACGGTCTTGAGCAGGTCCACACCCCCAACATCGACCGCCTCGCTGCCGCCGGCGTGCGGTTCGACACCTGTTACACGTCGCAGGCGTTGTGCGGGCCCGCACGCGCGTCGATCATCACCGGTCTTCACCCTCATGCCCACGGCATCGTGAAGAACGTCTATCCCACCAAGGGATTCGACTACGACCGGTTTGACGACGCCATTCCGAACGCGTTCCTGGACACGCGATTCCGCCTGTGGAACAACTTCCCCTTCCTCCTGTTGAATGCCGGCTACGAGACGGCGCAAATCGGGAAGTGGCACCTGGGCATCACCAACCCGGGTTTCTTCAATACCTGGAAAGGCTTCAACTCCCTGCTGCCGCATTGGATCGGCAAACCGCATGAATCGGAATACCGCCCCGATGTCCAGACCGACGAAGCGCTCGAGTTTATCGAGCGCAACGCGCACCGCCGTTTCTTTCTGTACCAGTCCTATTACACGCCCCATCCCCCGATCGATCCGCCCAAGAAGTTTCTGGAGTTCTACAAGGGACGGACCGATCCGCACATCGACTACTTCGCCGCCGTCACGAACCTGGACTGGAACGTGGGCCGCATCGTGGATGCGCTGCAGAAGCACCAGTTGCTCGACCGCACGTTCATCATCCTGACCACCGAGCACGGGAAAGCCTGGAGCGGGCGGTCGGGGACGCGGAACGGCTACTGCATCTCGTACGACGAGGCGGCGCGCATCCCTCTGATCATGCGGTATCCCCCGCTGCTGCCCCGAGGTACGGTCTGGCGCTCAGGGATGAGCCTGGTGGACCTGGCGCCGACAATTCTCGAAGCGGCGCGCATCCGGCCGTTTCCGACGCACGGCCGCAGTCTGCTCGCCGACCTGCGAGCCGGCAACGACCGGTGGACGCGGCCCATCGTGATCGAGAATGTCTCCGGCAAGGCGATTGGGGGCTCGCTGTTCCGGGAGCGGGCGATCCGGACGGAGAAGTGGAAGTTGATGTTGAGAAAGTTCGACGTGGCCGCCGAGCCCGCGGACGAACTGTACGATATGGAACGCGATCCTGGAGAAAGTCAGAACCTGATCTCCCGGCCGGAGAGCCG
>JBJXGR010000611.1:0-6391 GCA_046160045.1 Bryobacteraceae bacterium | reverse complement strand
ACAGCATCTCTTGATAGATCCAGAGATCCAGAGGCAGTTTTTGGGTGTGGACCCCAAGCCAGCGAGTGTTTCCCCAGGTCTGCGTGTGGTTGTCGTAGTAATACCGATGGAAGGCGTCCAGCAGTTCGCGAGGTTCACGCGGGAGGTTCACAGGCAGCACTGGCTGGTTCATCAAGGTGCGGGTTGGCGCCGGATCGGTCGCACGGTTTTGGAGCGAGCGGGCGGCCATCGTGGTAACGAGAGCCCCGGCCGTTAAGCCTAAGAGTAGAGAGAGCACTTCAGTCTTTGTTGGCGGCATCATCCCGTTCCTCGGGCTCGCGTCATCCTGGTTGGTCCCACCGGACAGCCGGAATGTCGTGTCAATACTCCGGTCTCTCGGCACTGTCGCAGACATCGTCTTGTGTACGTACTTGTCATAGAAACCTCGACCCAGTTGCTATCGAGTTGCGCTGACAGAGCCAGAGTCGCCGGCTGAATTAGTCAGACTGACTGCAACCGACCGGACCAGACTTGGATCTGCCGACGTTGTGAACGGGACGATCAGCAGAAATCGGCTGCCGGCGTTTCGTCCGTTCGTGCTGTTGAACCACGCGACGGAAACGAAGGTCAGGTCGATGTTGAAAGACGTGCTGCCCTGAGCGAGAGCGTTACTCGCAACTTCAAACTGGAATAACGCCCTCTGCAAATCACGAGTTGACGAGTAGCCTTGCACTTCGACATTAAGTCCGCCATTGACGCTAACGATCCGCGCTGAACTAGCCACAATGACGGGCGGTCGACGAAAAATCGTGATTATTGTTTCAGGTTTTGGATCAGGCAAGGCGTTCCCTCCTCCTTGTGTCAGGCTGTCCATGATTACCCTCAGCGTTCCCGCCACCGTTCCAATGTTCAGCGCTCCGCTGTTTGGCAACACCGCAGCGCTTTGACCAGGTTGGATTGTGAAGCTGATCGATGTCCCCCCGGACGCCCACGCCTGAGCGGGATCGCGGTAGCCGGCTGGCAACCCTGATGCATTAGGAGAGAAAGTCAACGACAAGGTTCCAGTAATGACTGAGGGGGCTCCGGAACTAATTACGACCCCGATGTTGGTGGTAGGTGACGGGATTTCGGCTGGCGCCGTGATTCTGATCGACAACGGGCCTCCAGGCGGTGGAGTGACCGTGAATCCAACGGCGTTGGATTCGGTGTTGTTCAGACGAACCCTGACGGGAACGGTGCCTACGGTCTGGATCAGATTGTTGGTGACCGGCACACTGATGCTCGTTGCCGTTGTGTTGGATGGAGTGAGCGTTGCGGTACCGAAGATGACTCGCGCGGTTGTGTTGAATCCCGTTCCATTGATAGTCAGTGTAAAGTCCCCTGTATTGGCCTGGCGACTGGATGGGGTAAGCCCTGTAAGCTGTGGGCCTGAAGGTGCTGGTGTCACCGTGAAGTTGAGGGTGTTGGAGTCGACGTTATTTACTCGTACCCTAACTGGAACCGAGCCCGAAGTCTGGATCAGGTTGTTGCTAACCGTAACCCCAATGCTAGTCGTGGAGGCGCTGGACGGAGTGAGCGTTGTCGAGCCAAAGATGACCTGTGGACCGGCGGCCAATCCCGAACCGCTGATGGTGAGGGTGAAGTTCCCGGAATTCGCCTGGCGGCTCGACGGACTCAGTCCTGTGATTTGCGGTGTCGAACCCGTTCGTGGCGTGATCTCAAAGAACAAAGGCTGGAATGAGGCCAGCCCAACCTGGACATACACCGGCACCGGCCCGGGCTCCTGGATCAGACTATTTGGAACACTTCCGACGAACCGCGTCTGAGTAACTCCTCCCCTCGTTTGAAGGGGTGTCGAGCCGAAAACCACCTGCGGAGTCGCCTGGGACTGGATGACACCGGAAACGTCAACAGTGATCTCGAAATTGCCGGAGTTCGCTGGCCTCGATGCTGGGTTTATTGCTGTAACTCGGCCCGGCGATTGGCCGATCGCCGGAGTGCCTCCGAGTGATAGAAAGAGCGCTACTAGCGCAGCCACGAGTGGCGGCTTATGGGTGGCTGTCATCTTCTTATTCCCTCTGCCTCAGGTGATGCCTTTGGTACGGCAGGGACGAAGGTAACTCTTGGAGCGCCTTGCGAATTCTGGCAGAGCCAACCTGGCTGGTGCGGCTCCGCTGAAAGGAGGAAGAGACCCTTAAGACGTAGCGCCTCGATGTGATGGGCCGTTTCTGCTTCGGTATTTTCAACGGCCCCGGTGATTATATTGATCGCCCATATTCGTTTGGCTTCATCGCTGGAAGCCAGAATCACACCGTCCATCGTGGCCGCAATATGATCAGGGGTTGAGATACCCTCGGTTGCCGTCATCAGAACTCGGGAGGCGTAGCCTCCAGAGGACTCTTCAAAAAGCAAGATCCGCTCACTCCCTCGATCTGCGACAACCAGGTCGAGAGAACCGGGACGGAATGAAACGTCGGCCAGGTGTTCCGAGGCGTACAGCGGCACGATGTGCCCGGCAATTAGGAGCAGATTGCCGGAAGACGTCAGACCGGCCAAAGCTGTCCCACTGTCGCTGATGGCTATACGGTGTACGTCGTCCGGCCAAGGCAGAGCGGAGTCCTTCCGCACGAGTGAAATCTCTCCGGGTGCAACTGAGTAGATGAGAAGCCGATTGCCCTCCCGCCAGAAGAGCGATGCCTGGACTCCAGAAGGACTGAATGCCAGGAAGTCGGGCTCTGTTGTTACCTCGTCCAGAGCGCCCAGAACGCCGAGTTCTGGAGACCAAGCCACTGTCGGCGCGTCGTTATCGCGGAAAACGATCGCCCAAAGATGGCCCGGGGCAAACACTATTCGTCTGGCGGCTACCGGAGGTTCGATGGGCTCGGAATAATGCGAGGCTTCCGGAATTCCCAATATCGCGCGCACGAACAGCCTTGTGCCATTCGCCGCGCCGACGGCGCTGTCGGCGGACGCCGTTTCCTGTGGTTTTGTCAGCGACTCCTCGACTACGTAACCCAGCACAGGCCCGCTGAGCCAGCGATTGCCGTCGGCATCTGTCGTCGAGGTTCGTTGGAACTTCGATGAGGGGCCCAAGCGCACTTGTGCACCCAGAAGAACGCCCCAGAGCATCACTGTACACACGGAAAAAAGATTCATGCTTACGCTCTCCCTCGGGTCGCTCTCAACGGGGTGGACCGATGGTTGGGCTTCCTGCACCGATGCGAATGGGAACGCCGCCAGCGGTGGACGTAGATCCACCTCCACCCGTGCCTCGCGACGAGGCAATCCCCGCGCCGGCGGCTGCTACCATACCTACGGCAATTAAGGTCTTCGTGAAGCTCGACATTCCAGTCGCCGACTTGGACTTGGTCCCTCCGGCACGTTTCGCCACCTTTTGTTGCTGGATTTTCGTCGATGCGACCAATCGTCCCCGATGCGCCGCAAGAACCTTCATTTCGAAAGTCCCGTTGCCGACTCGCCGTAGCCGCGCCGCCTCGGCACGACCGTTCGAGTCGGTGGTCGCAATCATGTAGTTCTTCCCGTCTGGGAAAACGGCTTGTGGTCGGTGACTTGACACGATAAACGCGACTTGGACGCCTGAGACCGGAAGTCCATTTGGGCCGCGAGCTTGGACAGCCGGTTGCAACGTGGTCCCATCGCCGGTAACGGCGTTGTGGTCCTCTACGACTCGTACATCTACGTCCCCCGCGTTTGCATCCGACGTCATCGCTCCCTCCGGCTTCGAACTGCCGGGCATCCTTCCCGCTTCCAGCGCGGCCAATTCGGTCGGGAAGTTCGTCTGCGTGATCGCCCGCCTGATAGGCTGTCCTTGCATGTCCGCTCGAACTTCAATCTGGAATGCGCCTTTCCCTTCCGGTCTCACCGTGGCGACGTCGGCCCGCCCGTCGGCGTCCGTGAGGACGGTCGTGGAGTTCTTTCCCTCAGGCAACTCAACATGAGGTCCACCGCGTTTTGCGAGGATGATCACTGCCACTGGTATTCCCGCCACCGGCAGATTGTTCTTGTCGACAATTCTCACGACCGGCCGCACGGCGGTCTTCTTGTCAATGATGTTGACGCCATCATCACCTTCCAGAACAAGGATGCGGAAGGAAGCCGTCTCCTTCCCGGCCACCAACCCGGATCCAGCCGATGGCACGTCGACCGCCGTTGCCACATTTGTCTGCGTAATCGTGGTGGCCGCGGTCAGACCCCTGTATTCCGCCCGGATCACGATCGCGAACGAACCAAGATCGATGGGACTCATATCGGCCGCCGCCGCTCGACCGTCTGCGCCCGTCGCGACGGAGATCGACTCGCGGCCGTCGGCAAACACAGCCCGCGCCAAAGCAGGCGGCAGCACAAATGTCACCCGGGCGCCCTTTACCGGTTTGCCGCTCTTGTCCGTCACTCCGACCACCGGGCTTGCCGCACGATTGCTGGCGAGCACGTTGACCGCACCTCGTCCTTCGTGCACCACGATGTTCAGCCCGTCCTCGGCGGCACTGATGCCGCCATGAGTTGGCAATAGAATCAGCAAGGCCGCGAGTGTATGCAGAATCGTTTTCATGATTTCCTCCGCGCAGAATTCTGTTGCCATGCCAGCCCTGGCCTCTCTGCCGCCTCGCGCATCATTGACGGAGCGGTACATTGGGCTCTGTTCACGTTGGTGGACCCTCCCTCCATTGCCTGGCGCACCCGAGCGCTGAGACTGAGAAGCTGCCCAAAATAACTGGACGGCCAGGGACGGTCCCTGTTTCTCACGGCTTTTGATGTGACGGTGCCAGGCGGTGTGGGGGATCGGGAACGCAAGCCCTCCCTTGCGGTCAGGCCTCGGATGGCTGGTGCGACCCGCAGGCTCAGTCTCAGACTCAGAAGGCGTGAAAGAAATGCCTCTACTCCCTGATGGTGGCGGCTCGGGTGCCCGCTCCCTTCCGGTCGCGGCTCGGAAGAAACGCAAACCCGCGCGCGGACGCGCGCGGCTCGATTCCCAAGCCAGCGCAGGCCGGCAGCGCTGCCCTTCGCAGCCGTGACGAGCCATTACGATTCCAACGCCCCGCCCCCGTTGCTCTCGCTCAGCGACCAAACGGTACGCAATCGCCCGTGATTCGTGACAAGCCATAACACCAGTCCTAACAGCCCCGGCGACGCAACTCCGGCTTCCTGCCATCGATCTCCTCGATGTAATAGCGCGCGCTCTTCGACTCGGCCAGTTTCGAGTTGATGCGCAGCATTTTCACGAAACTCCCGCGCGCCGAATTCAGGTCGTCGCAGGCGGCAGTCTTGTCAAACACGCCCAGATGGGCGAGGCCCAACACGAAATGGGCGATGGCATCGCCCGGGTCATAGTGGACCGCCCTCCGGCAGTACTCACGCGCCCGAAGAGGGTTGCCTAGATTGCGTTCGCAAATACAAAGTCCGAGGAAGCCGGACTTGCGCAGGCGTTCGTACGAAACCCGGCGATCGGCATGGCCGCGTCCGCCCAGGTGAAACCCGATGAAGTGGTAGGCAAACCATTGATGTACCGGCGTCGAATAGTTCGTGAGATTCAAGAAGGCCCGATAGCTCTCTCCCGCTGCCGCAAATCGGTCTTTCGACTTATTGGAGACGGCGATCTGCCGAATACAGTCGGCGCGCCAGAGATGGGCCGTCGCGTTCTCGGTTTTGAGATCAATGGCCTTCTCCGCGGCTTCCACGCATCGGTTCCAAACGCCCTTGTCCAGAAACGCTCGCGCCATCAGGGAGTGCGTTTCGTCGCTATCGCCTCCGAAGCGGAGAGCTTCGGTCAATTGACGGATGGCCTCGTCCGGATCGCCGTTTTCGATGACCACGCCCGCGTACTGAACGCGCGCGGGAACGTGGCCCGGATCAATTGCGATGGCACGGCGGAACGCGGCCATGGCCGCAGCCTCGTCCGATAGCAGTTGATTCGTCACTCCCAGTTCGTACGCCGCTTGTGCATAGTCGCCGTCTTCCCCCAGCGCCCTTGCGAAAACGTCGCGAGCCTCCAGGAGGTCGGAGCGGCTCTGCGATCGCGGCAGTGGCGCGATGTTGAGCGGGTTGACCGTGGACCGCCTCGTGTAAAGGAGCCGTTGTCCCCGCCCCACAAGCTCGACCGCGGCCGGCTTTGCGGCGCGCGGATATCGAATCCGGATCGTCACGCCGATCTCCTGGCCCGGGGCGATCAAAATCTGTTTGATATCCGGTTCGTAGCCTTCCTTGTCGCCCCTCACGGTGTGAGGTCCGTCCGCGAGGCCGGGTACGGCGAGCGGCTTCCCACGAGACGCCTTTCCGACAAACGCGTCGTCGATCGAAACACTCACATCGTCCAGATTCACTTCGATCATCGCGGCGCCCGTCAACGAAGGGTTCGTCGCCGCGGCGCCACAGCCGTTCGACTTCGCCAGCACCA
>JBJXGR010000610.1:0-35875 GCA_046160045.1 Bryobacteraceae bacterium | reverse complement strand
GGCCGGCCAGACGGCCATACCAGGCGCCGCCCGCCTTGACGTTGGGATTGTGAGCGGCGTACATCCAGGTGATCCGGCCCCCCCAACAGAAACCGGTCACGCCAAGCCTCGCCGTATTGCCTTTGTTCTTCTTCGACCAGGCGACTGTGGCGTCCAAGTCGGACATCACCTGCGAATCGGGCACCTTAGAGACGACCTTGGCGATGATGTCGGGAATGCTTGAGATCTGCGAGACGTCGCCCTGGCGCGCGTACAACTCGGGAGCCACGGCAAGATGTCCGAGTTTGGCGAACCGGCGGCAGATGTCCTTGATGTGTTCGTGTACGCCAAAGATCTCCTGGACCACCAGAACTACCGGAAAGTTCTTGCCTTTTGCCGGCATGGCGCGATAGCCAGGGATTTCGCCGTCCGAGGTCGGAATCTTCACTTCACCCGCCGCCAGACCCGTCGAGTCCGTCGTGATGGTGCTGGCCGCGATCGGGTGCACGGCCAAGGCAAAACCGGCGGCCAGTTTCGTCACCAGGAAGGTCCTGCGATTCAGATCAGATTTTTCGGTAACGCCTTCAAGGAGAATCGGCTCTGTTGACATAGAGTCGATTGTGCCACGATCGGAGGTCGCGAGCAGCCTGTGACCGTCGGGAAACATCCGAGACGGAGGGGATAGTACTCTTGGTTGACAGGTTTGGGAATGCACGCTATCTTGGTGTCTAATCGGCTGATCTATCAGTGGTTTATTGCGGATTAGAAACATTACTTGAACAGTCCGGTATCAGGCCACGGAGGGTCGTTCGGGCGCTTTCTCGAGGGGAGGCCAGAGCCAGGGATGGCCAGCAACCAAAACCAGGAACCGTTGGATCGAGACGCCATCTCGGGTGAGGAGGCGTACGAACACCTGCTCGAGGATTACAGCCACCTGGCTCCGCCGGCCCAGGGTGAGATCCTGCACGGCACGATCCTCTCGATTGCCGGAAACGATGTCATCGTCGACATCGGGTACAAGTCCGAGGGGATGGTTCCGATCGATCAGTTCATCGGACCCGACGGACAGGTGACGGTACGCGCTGGCGACGTGATCGACGTGATGATCGATCACGGGGAACGGCCGGAAGGCTACATCCTCCTTTCCCACCAGAAGGCTCATCGCATCCGCATCTGGGACCGTCTGGAAGAAGCGTTCCAGCAGCAGCAGACGGTGACCGGACACGTGGTGGCCCGCACCAAGGGCGGCCTGTCGGTGGATGTCGGCGTTCTGGGGTTTCTGCCCGGTTCGCAACTGGACCCGCGGCCGGTGCACAACCTGGACGCCTTCGTAGGGCAGGACATTCCTGTCCGGATCATCAAGCTCAACCGCCGGCGCGGCAACGTCGTCCTGTCCCGCAAGGCGGCCATCGAACAGGATCTGGAACAGCGCAAGAAGCTCACCCTGGAGCAACTGGAAGAAGGAGCCGTGCTCACCGGGACGATCAAGAATCTGACCGACTACGGGGCGTTTGTCGATTTGGGTGGCATCGACGGGTTGTTGCACGTGACCGACATGTCGCATGCGCGCGTCAATCATCCGTCACAGGTGGTCAACGTCGGCGACACCGTCACGGTGAAGGTCCTGAAGTTCGACCGCGAGAAGGAGCGGGTCTCGCTGGGCATCAAGCAACTTCAGCCGGATCCGTGGCTCACGGTGGGCGAACGCTTTCCGATTGGCGGCCGTGTGATCGGCAAGGTCGTCAACATCACCGACTACGGCGCCTTCGTCGAACTGGAAGCCGGTGTGGAGGGCCTCATTCACATCTCGGAGATGACGTGGTCGCGGCGCATGAAGCACCCGTCCAAAGTCGTCAAGAAGTCCGACGAGGTCGAGTGCGTGGTGCTGGAAGTCCATTCCGATCAGCGCCGGATCTCGCTGGGACTGAAGCAGCTCGAACCCGACCCGTGGACGACGCTCGAGGAGCGCTACGCGGTGGGCTCCGTCGTGGAAGGGCGAGTGCGAAACATGACGGATTTCGGCGCCTTCGTGGAGATCGAAGAGGGTGTCGACGGCCTGGTGCACGTCTCTGACCTGTCATGGACCAAGCGGGTTCGCCATCCTTCCGAGATGCTCCGCAAGGGACAGGTGGTGCAAGCGGTGATTCTCGGTATCGACGCGCGGAACCGCCGGCTGTCCCTGGGAATCAAACAACTGCAACCGGATGCCTGGGAGCTTTATTTCCAGAATCACCAGGTAGGGGACGTCGTGCGGGGGCGCGTCTGCCGGATGGCATCGTTCGGAGCGTTTGTGGAACTGGCCGAGGGGGTGGAAGGATTGTGCCACAACTCGGAGATTCCTGGATACTCTCCGCGCAAGATGGAAGAAGCTCCTATTGCGATCGGTGACGAGCACGACTTCAAAATTATCAAGATGAGCGAGGCCGAGAAGCGGATCGGCCTGAGTCTGCGCGCGATTACCGACGACGAAGAGCGCACGCGCCTGGAAGACTATCAGCGCCAGGCCGCCGCCGCGACAAGCACGATCGAAGAAGTCATGAGTCTTAAAGAACGTGGCAGGGACGAGGCCGAGGAATCGAAGTAAGACTTACGAACCGGCGACGAAAAGGGAAGGTGAAAGATGACAAAAGCGGACCTGATTGAAGAAGTCGCACGAGTGGTCGAGATGACACGAAAAGAAGCGGAGGTGATTGTTGAGGCGATTTTCTCCAGCGTCGTTCGCTCGCTCCGTACCGGCGATAAGATCGAGATTCGCGGCTTTGGCAGCTTCCGGACGCGACAAAGGCAACCGCGGATCGGCCGCAACCCGAAGACGGGGACCCGCGTGGAGGTCCCGGCCAAGAAGATTCCGTACTTCAAGCCCAGCAAGGAGTTGAAGGACCTGGTCAACCAGACGGCCGGCGCCGGGCCGGTCGAACCGGCTGCCACCCTCTGATGGATCGGCTCTGGAGTCCGTGGCGCTACGAATACGTCACCAAATCCGCCGATAGCGGTGGGTGCATCTTCTGCGACAAGACCGCCAGCGGGCTGGATCGGGATAACTGGATTCTGTTCCGCGGCGTCTACAATTACGTTCTGCTGAATCTGTTCCCGTATACGAATGGCCACATGATGGTGGCTCCGTACGAACATGTGGCTACGCTGGTCGACGCTCCCGAAGAGACGGTGGTTGAGTTGATGCGGCTGACCCGCAAGGCCGAGGGATGCCTGCGGGCAGCCTATCGGCCGCATGGCATCAACGTCGGCATGAATCTTGGCGAATGCGCCGGCGCCGGTGTTGCCGGCCATATTCACATGCATGTTCTGCCGAGGTGGGTGGGCGATTCCAACTTCATGACCACCATCGGCGAAACGCGCGTCTTGCCGGAAGCAATGGAAACCACGTACGACCGGCTCCACGCCGCGTTCCATTCGTAGACGGCTTTGTTCAAGAGAACCCCATGTTGCCCAACCCTTTGTTGGATTTTCGATTCGAAATCCCTTTCCACGAAATCCGTGCCGAACACGTCGAGCCGGCGTTTGACACCTTGCTTCAGGACGCCAGCGTTCGGCTGGAAACCGCGGCGGCGCCGCCCGGCGAGCCTACTTACCAGAACACGATGCAGGCGTATGAGGCCATCACGGAGCGATTGGACTACGCGCTGAATATCGTGCGGCACCTCGAGTCGGTGGCGACGTATCCGGAACTGCGGGCGGCGTACAACCTCATCCAGCCCAAGGTCAGCGAGTTCTACTCGACGATCCCGCATCACGACGGATTATGGAGGGCCATCAAGACGTACGCTGAGTCGGCCGAGGCGGCGGCATTGACCGGAACGCGCCGCCGGTTCGTCACCAAGACGCTCGATTACTTCAGGCGGGCCGGAGCCGATCTGGATCCGGCAGGCAAAGCGCGCCTGGCGGAAATCGATGTCGAACTCACCAAGCTCACAACCAAGTACTCGGAAAATGTTCTGGATGCCACCAACGCGTTTGAACTGCTGATCGCCGACGAAGCCAAGCTGGCCGGACTGCCCGGGAGCGCCCGCGAGGCGGCCCGTGAGAGTGCGCAGGCGAAGGGTCAGGAAGGATGGCGATTCACCCTCCAGGCGCCGAGCTATAACGCCGTTCTGACCTATTTGGACGATGCGTCGATCCGCGAGCAAGTGTACCGGGCCAATGCCACCAGGGCGTCGGGCGACGCGTTTGACAATCGTCCCTTGCTGCCGCGCATCCTGGAACTGCGGAAGGAGAAGGCTGGGCTGCTGGGCTTCGCGGATTTCGCCGATCTCGTGATCGACGACCGCATGGCGCACACCGGCGGAAAGGCGCAGCGCTTTTTGGAAGAGCTGAGAGTCCTCACGGGAAGCGCGTTTCACCGCGAGAATGAGGACCTGATCCGGTTCCGGAAGTCCGTGGACCCTTCCAGTCCGGATACGCTCAACGCGTGGGACATCGCCTATTGGTCGGAGAAACAGCGGGCGGCGCTTTACAACTTCGACGAAGAAGTCCTGCGTCCGTATTTTCCGCTGGAACCGGTGGTGGCCGGGATGTTCGAGATCTTCCGCAGGCTGTTTGGCATCCGTGTCATCGAGAAGACGGGCTTACCGGTCTGGGATCCCAAAGTCCACTATTTCGAGATCCACGACGAGGAATCGAATGAGTTCCTCGGCGGTTTCTATGCCGATTTCTACCCGCGCGAGAACAAGCGG
Organism: Bryobacteraceae bacterium; assembly: GCA_046160045.1. Taxonomy (GTDB): domain Bacteria; phylum Acidobacteriota; class Terriglobia; order Bryobacterales; family Bryobacteraceae; genus CAZGUX01. The sequence goes on along the minus strand of JBJXGR010000610.1, from coordinate 31,205 downwards.
GGCGGCGCCTGGATGGATGTGTTCATCACGGGAGTTCCCACGGCGGAAGGAGCCTTCTCTCCTCACCTCGGCCTGATCTGCGGCAATCTGAATCCGCCGTCCGGCGGCAAGCCGGCCCTGCTGACGCACAACGATGTGGAGACAGTCTTCCACGAGTTCGGCCACCTGTTGCACCATTGCCTGAGCCATGTGGAAGTGCGTTCGCTGGCCGGGACCAGCGTGGCCTGGGATTTCGTGGAATTGCCCTCGCAGATTCTCGAGAACTGGTGCTGGGAGCGGGAGTCACTCGACCTGTTCGCGCGGCATTACGAGACCGGCGCTCCGATCCCGGCTGAGCTCTTCGACAACATGCGCCGGGCCCGCACCTATCGCGCGGCCAACGGGCAGATGCGGCAGCTCGCCTTCGGTCTCGTCGACCTTCTGTTGCACCGCGTGTATTCGGAGCGGGACGGCGATGTGGTCGAGTATGCGCGCCGGGTCTTGGAAGAGCACTCGGCGGTCCCGCTGCCTCCCTATCACTCGATGGTCACGGCCTTCACCCACTTGTTCGCTTCGCCGGTCGGGTATGGCGCCGGCTACTACTCCTATAAGTGGGCCGAAGTATTGGACGCGGATGCGTTCAACCGATTCCTCGAAGCCGGCATCTTCGATCGCGCGGTCGGCATGGAGTTCCGCAACAAGGTTCTCGCCCGAGGGGACAGTGAAGATCCTGCCGCTCTGTATCGGGACTTTATGGGGCGCGACCCGGATCTGCACCCGCTGCTGGTGCGGTTAGGGCTGGCCGCCTGATGCGCTGGCTGTACCTGCACGGGTTCGCCTCGGGCTCGTCGTCGAAGAAGGCCGCGTTCTTTCAGGACCGGTTTGCCGCAGTTGGCCTCACGCTCGAAATACCGGATCTGACGGCAGGCGATTTCGAGCACCTGACCCTCAGCGGACAGTTGCGGGTGATCGAAAGCGAGTTGAAGGGCGAAGCCGCCTGCCTGGTTGGCTCGAGCATGGGCGGATACCTGGCGGCGCTCTACGCGGCCCGCCATCCGGAGATCGAGTGCGTCGTGCTGCTGGCTCCGGCCTTTGGTTTTGCCCGCCGATGGCCGCTCCGCCTGGGCGAGGACGTCACACGGCAGTGGCGCGAGACCGGCTGGATGACCCTCTTCCACTATGGCCGCAACCAGGAGGCGCGGATCCACTACGGTCTGCTGGAAGATGGTCTACGATACGAGGACTACCCCGCGGTTGCTCAGCCTGCACTGGTCTTTCACGGAACTCGCGACGATGTTGTGCCGAGCGAATTCTCCGCGGAATTCCGCCGGCGGAATCCGCGGGCCGAGGTGCATTTTCTCGATTCCGGCCACGAATTGACGGATTGCCTCGACGGGATGTGGACGCGCATGGAAGCCTTCCTCGGCTTGAGCCATCGGTAGCGCCTCGATTGCACCCAGGCCGTGCGATGCCCATCCCGGACAAGACGAGAGGGCCGGCCCGCAAAGCGGGGATTGCAGTTTGACCAAACGATCGATGGAACTCTGTGAGGCTGCCAATCGCTGACCTGAATGACCTGACAACGATTCGGCGCTGACGGACCCCGAAATGCTTGCGTACAGCCACCGCGCGGGCGCTACAGTAAACGACTGCGGTGTACCTGAATCTCCTCCGCGCTGGGGGAGCCGTAGCTGCCACTGGTCGCTGGTTCACCTGCTGCTCACTCGAAAATCGGGGCCAGCTTCGCCAGCACTTCATCCATGATCGCCGCGGGGACGCTTTCCAGTTTCTTGCCGCCACCAGAGCGTAGATCGAGCGCGCGGGGTTGATCGCAGCGGACCACCCCTGTGGTCTTGGTCCCGGCACTCGTCAGGGGGACGGCAAACCCGGCCGTCCGCGCGAGGTTTCCTCCGCTGGTGATAGGAACAACCACCGGCACTTTGGTTACTTGGTTGAACGCTTCGGGCGAAACGATCAGGACAGGGCGGCGGCTCTTTTGTTCATGCCCTTCGGAGGGATCGAGCCCGACGAGCCAGATTTCGCCACGCTTCATCAGAGGATCTCAGCCCCTGTCGGTTTGTCGTTGAGCCAGTCACGGTCTTCCTTGCTGCGAGCGGCTTTGGGATTGCACTGGGCAAGGAGTTCCTCCAGGGTATAGCGGGGCCGCCGCTGCGGCTCCACGACCAGCCGGCCGCTTTCAATCGCAAGGCCGACCTGAGCGCCTGGCCGCAGGCGCAGGACGTCGAGCAGCGCGGGCGGGACGGCCAGCATGACTGAGCCGCCGACTTTGCGTAGATTGGTTGTGTGCATGGCAGTTCTGCGACAGTTATATTCTAGTATAACTTGCCGTGGAGCTGTCCGGGGAATCCCGAAACGTTCCGCCGTCTTGCCATCTCCCGTGAGATCCCATGCAAACCCGACCCTCGGAGCGAAGTTGTTGTAGTCGTTGCCGTGCCAGTGGCTGGCGCGCTGGACGGTGAAATCGGCAATGCGAGCGGCGGGGTTGATGAGAGCGGCCTTGTCCAGCGTGCCCGCGATCCCCTTCGTTTCAGAATATCGAACGTTTGGACCGCGCCGCCGCCGGGAGACTTCCAGAGGAACAAACCGGCCTTGGCCTCCGGAGTCAGCACGAGCCGATTGGATACCTTCGCTTGCGATCACAGTTTCTTTACCGGACTTCCACTCCGGCCCACGGCTTGGTGTGTAATTTGTATTCCCACACGCGATCGCCGGTCTTGGGATTCAGCGCCCGAACGGCGCCGTAACCGGGGTCGTCTGGCAGATCAATCAGGCGTCGGCGTTTGCCCGATCATTCGCCGCCGGAATTGACAGCGCGCAAATCCCTCATGGGGGGCCTGGACAAACAGAGAATAATCCCCTTGACTTCCCGCAAGGTGCGGAGCAGAATGATGACCGAATAGCCTCTTTGCCTGACGGATTGAGGGAAAGCGTCTCGCCGAATCTTCGGCGGCGACCATCATCCGGAGGAAGATTCGCAGGCCTTCCTCCACCCGCCCAACCGTGAGCTAGGGTTATCGGGTTCCCCGAAGCCAGGAGTTGACACTCCCTCCTACCGGAATCGAAGACCGGAGGAAGGCGCGACTGTATTGTCCCAGCGGAACCATTTCCGCTGATGACATCGTGTTCGGCGGAGACCACATTCCAGGGCCTGTGCCCACGTGATTCGAGACATCGAGCCCTGAGAAGGGTCGCGGGGCGTCGAATGCCCCGCATAGCGATCCGGTTTTCGCGGAGATACCCGGCTGGCCGGCCGTCTCCACAAGTCACTAATCCGGGTGCTACCGGCGTGGGCCGCACCGGGCGAACGCAGGCGACGCCGCTTTCACCAACTTCATTCAACCCTTTGTGAACGCGAACGGGCGACGCGCGGGCGTCTCCCGAATTCCGAACACCGGAGGCCGCAGATGAAGGTGATGATCGGATTCCTTGCTTCCGCGCTGTCGGCACTCACTCTCGCCGGGACTGGAGAGGTCCTCGGCAGGGTGCCTTTCGATCCCGCGGAGATCAGTAAGTTCGCCGTTCTGCCACCGGCTGAAGCAAGCCATCTGCCGGACGCAACGCCGACACCCGCCTGGGAAAAGAACCTGGCTCTCGGGCGGAAACTCTTCGACTCGGCTGAATACGCCGAAGCGGAACTGGCGTTCCGATCCGCTTTGCGAGACGCGGAGGCAAATGGCGCGGAGGCAACGCGGCTGGCGGCAATCCTGTGTAATTTGGGCAGCGTGCTGAACCTCCAAGTCAAACCTGTTCTTGCGGAGCCCCTGCTGCGTCGCGCCTTGGCCCTCTTCGAAAAGACAGACGGTTCAGAACTCATCGAAACCGTGACTTGCCTCGCTAATCTCGGCGACTCCCTGCGGCACCAGAGCAGGTACGATGAAGCCAGAACAGTGCTGGCAGCGGCCTTGACCTCGGCCGAGGCGGGAGTCGGCGCTCAGCACCAAGTCACGGCAGGGCTGCTCAACAGCTTGGGCCTCTTGTGGATTGAGCGGGGTCAACACCGCCAGGCGGCAAGTCACTTCCGGCGGGCGTTGCAGATTCACGAAAGGGTTTACGGACCGGAGAGCCCGAAGGTTGTGGCGCCCCTGGGGAATCTGGCGGCCGCCTATGCGGCGGACTCGAAGTATGGGGACGCCGAGCCTCTGTTTCGAAGGGCGTTGACGATTCTCGAGCAATCTCACGCTCCGGACCATCCGGACGTCGCGAACCTGCTGAACGACTTCGGCGGCCTTCATCTCAATCTGGGAAGGCATGCCGAAGCGGAACCGATGTTCCGCCGAGCGGTGGAGATCCGGCGGAAAACGCTTCGGCCGGACCATCCGAGCGTAGCGAGCGGCATGAACGCTTTGGGCTTGTTGTATCGCACGCAGGGCCGGTACACGGAAGCCGAGCCTCTCTTTCGGCAGTCTCTTGAAATAATGGAACGCGCTCTTGGGCCGGACGATCCGCTCGTGGCGATGGTCCTCGGGAACCTGGGTGGGCTTCTGATCGAGATGGGCCGCTCCGTCGAGGCGGAACCGGTCCTGTGGCGGGCGCTGACTATCCGCAAACTCCGGCATCCGCCGGATCACCCCGCTCTGCCGGCAGCCCTGGCGCAGTTGGCCATGGCCTACTTCTACCAGGGAAGGTACGCGGAGGCCGAACCGTTGGTCCGCCGGGCTTTGTTCCTTCAGGAGCAAAGTCTGGGGTCCGAGCACCTCGAAGTCGCGGCCCGACAAAACGAACTGGCTGTGATCTACGTGGTGTCAGGCCGCTATCCGGAAGCGGAGCGGCTGATGCAGCGCTCCATCGCCATCGCGGAGAAGCAATTGGGCCCGAAACACCGGGAGGTGGCGGATTACCTCGCCAACCTGGGGGCGCTGTATCTTCGGCGGGGCGAGTCCGACAAAGCCGAGCCGCTGATGCGAAAAGCGCTGGCCATTCGAGAGCGTTCCCTGGGACCCGCGCACCCAAGCGTAGCGGAAGTATTGAAGTACTTGGCGGCAATCTATGTGAGCCAGAAGCGCTACCAGGAGGCACCGCCGCTGCTGGATCGCACGCTGGCGATTCAAGAGAAAGCATTGGGGCCGGCCCATCCGGCTCTTGCGGCCACGGTGGCTCTTTATGGTTCGGTCCTGCGGAAGCTCAAGCGCAAGGGCGAGGCCGAGGCTATGGAAAACCGCGGCAGAGCCGTCGATGCGAAACCGGCCCGGTAGGTGCGTATTCTGCACGCCACATCTCGCCGCTGGCGGTGTGGCAGGTTGGTTTGGGCAGCAGCGCCAGGGGGAAGCGCGCTGCCACGGCCCAACGAAGTTAAAGGCTCCTGGCCGGCCTGCAACCGGCGGGTCGCATGGAGGCGACCCCCACGTTCGGCATGGCTGGCCGGGCATCGGAACACCGGAGGCCGCAGATGAAGGTGATGATCGGATTCCTTGCTTCCGCTCTGTCGACACTCACTCTCGCCGGGACCGGAGAGGTCCTCGGCAGGATGCCTTTCGATCCTGCGGAGATCAGTAAGTTCGCCGTTCTGCCACCGGCTGGAGCAAGCCATTTGCCGGACGCAACGCCAGCACCCGCCTGGGAACAGAACCTGGCTCTTGGGCGGAAATCCTTCCTTGCGGGCAGATACGCCGAAGCGGAACGGGCTTTGCGAACCGCCTTACGGGATGCAGAGGCGAATGGAGTAGAAAACAGGCGGCTGGCCGCGATCCTGAGCGATCTCGGCGGCGTCCTGAATCGTCAAGCCAGGCCTGCCGATGCGGAAGTGTTGCTACGTCGCGCGCTGGCGCTCTTCGAAATCGGCGGTGGTTCAAAACAATACGAAACCGCGACTTGCCTTGCCCATCTGGGCGATGCGCTACGAAACCAGAGCAAGTACGACGAAGCCGGAACGGCGTTGACGAAGGCTTTAGCAGTAGCCGAGGGGGCCGGCGGTGCTCAGCACCCGGTGACGGCCGGGGTACTCGACAGCCTGGGCCTGCTATGGAGTGAACTGGGCCAGCACCAGCGGGCGGCGAACTTCTTCCGGCGAACGCTGCAGATTCGAGAACAGATTCATGGGCCGGAGAGCCCGGAGGTTGTAACGCCGCTGGGGAATCTGGCGGCGGCCTATGCGGCGGACTCGAAGTATGCCGACGCCGAGCCCCTGTTTAGAAGGGCGTTGACGATTCTCGAGCGATCTCACGCTCCGGACCATCCGGACGTCGCGACCCTGCTGAACGACTTCGGAGACCTCCACCTCTATTTGGGAAGGCATTCCGAAGCGGAACCGATGTTCCGGCGCGCGGTGGAGATCCGGCGGAAAACCCTTCGGCCGGACCATCCAAGCGTGGCGGCCGGTCTGAATGCGCTGGGGGGGTGTATAGTACGCGGGGCCGGTACGCGGAAGCCGAGCCTCTGTTCCGGCAGTCTGTCGAAATAATGGAACGTGCTCTGGGGCCGGAAGATCCGCTCGTGGCGATGGTCCTCGGGAAACTGGGTGGGCTTCTGATCGATACGGGCCGCTTCGTCGAGGCGGAGCAGGTTCTGTGGCGGGCGCTGACCATCCGCAAACTCCGGCATCCTCTGGATCACCCCGCTCTGCCTGCAGCCCTCGGGCAGTTGGCCGCCGCGTATATCCATCAGGGACGTTACGCGGAGGCCGAACCGCTGTTCCGCCGCGCGCTGTTTCTTCAGGAGAAAAGCCTGGGTTCCGAGCACATCGAGGTCGCGGCCAGCCTCAACGACGTGGCCGTGATCGGCATGATGTCGGGCCGCTATCCCGAGGCGGAGCGGCTCATGCAGCGGTCCATCGCCATCGCGGAGAAGCAATTGGGCCCGAAACACCCTCAGATGGCGACCTACCTCGCCAACCTGGGGGCGCTGTATCAGCGGCAGGGCAAGTCCGACAAAGCCGAGCCGCTGATGCGAGAAGCGTTGGCCATTCGAGAGCGCTGCCTGGGACCCGAGCACCCCAGGGTGTCGGAAGTGTTGAAGTACTTGGCGGTGGTCTACGTGAGCCAGAAGCGCTACCAGGAGGCTGCCCCTCTGCTGGATCGCGCGCTGGCGATTCAAGAGAAAGCGTTAGGGCCGGCCCATCCTGCTCTTGCGGACACGGTGGCTCTTTATGGCCCGGTCTTGCGAAAGCTCAAGCGCAAGGCCGAGGCCGAGGCGATGGAGAAGCGGGTCAGATCCTTCGCCGCGAAACCGCCGTCGTGACAACCACGCGAATCCTGAAAAACGGGGACGGCCACCCCGTTTCTTCCCGTTTTTTCACAACCTCGAAGCGAGCCCTTCACGTTCAGCGCGAACGGTCGTTGCGCCTCACTCCCACCTCTTCCAGTATGGAGATGAATCGAGGATCCGATTGGAGCGCGTCGTATCTTGGGTCGTCGGCTGCGAAGCCGAGGAGGTAGGCGCGCTCTGCCAGCCCCTTCTCGAGCCAGCGCAGGGCAGCGTCTTTCTCGCCGAGACCCAGGGGGTGAAGTGCGGCCCTGAGCTCCCAACGGTTTGCTTTCGAGCCAGCAGGCGCCCGATAAACCACCCGGGCCCCGGGGGAATTCACCGCCGCCCACCTTGCATCACCACAGTGATGTAATGCGATGATAAACGGTGAGTATGGCGTCCAAACCTTCAAAGAAGACAGCCAACGTTCGCGCCTCGATCACGTTTGAATCCGAGCAATATAGTCAGATCCAGCAAGTCGCCCACGAGAAGCGCGTGTCCGTCGCCTGGGTGGTACGCGATGCCATCCTCAAATATCTACGCGCAGAAAGCCCTCCCACAAACGCGCGCCTGCGAGGTACGGAGTGAAAGTCATGGCCACGAAACGCGCGGCTCAGCTGCCTGATGTCCAGTTAGAGCCCTATGAGAAGCTCCTCCTCGATCCCGACAATCCGCGTCTTGCCGAGCTGAAGCTTACGATCAAGGACCAAGACCGCATCCTGCAATGGCTTTGGAAAAACAAAGCCGTATCCGAGCTTGTGGATTCAATGCTGGCCGGCGGGTACTGGAGGCACGAAGAGCTTTTCGTCAGCAAGGAGGACGGCAAACTCGTCGTCATTGAAGGAAACCGCAGGCTGGCGGCCGTCAAGCTGCTGATGGAGCCGGAAACTCGGGCCCGGCTCAATATTAAAGCTGATTGGAGTCCCTCCCCCAGCGTCGTAGAGAGCCTGAAAACACTACCCATCATAATCCGGCCTCGGGCGGATATCTGGGACTATGTTGGCTTCAAGCACCTGAATGGACCGCAGCCGTGGGACTCGATAGCGAAGGCGCAGTATATCCACAGGGTCTATACGAGTTTCGGCGTGCCACTCGAAACAATTGCAGCCACGCTTGGAGACCGCAACGATACCGTGGTTCGGATGTACCGCGGGTATCTGGTTCTTAGGCAGGCGATGGATGAAGGCCTCTTCGATCCGGAGAACCGGACCAAGCCCAAATTCGCCTTCTCGCACCTCTGGACGGCTCTCACCTACAAAAGTGTGCAGGACTTTCTTGGTGTGACGCAGGACCAGCTCCTGAAAGGCCAGTTGGTGCCGAAGAAGAACCGCCAAAAGCTTGGCGAGCTCATGTTATGGCTCTACGGGAACAAAGAGGACGACGTTGAGCCCAAGGTGCGCAGCCAGAATCCGCACTTGCGCGAAATGGCGGAGGTGCTGGAGAGCACTCGCGGGCTGCAGTTCCTCCGCTCCGGTCAGCCCCTAGCCGTCGCGCTGGAGGCCGCCAGGGGCGATTCCCGCCTTTTTCAGGACGCAATCAGCAAGGCCGAGAGCGAGCTGCGAAACGCCTCTCGATTCGTGGCCACCGGTTATTCCGGTGAGCGTGAACTTCTGGAGACTGCTACAAATATCGAGAAGCTAGCAAAAACCCTTGCCAGCACGATGCGGCGCCAAGCCACGGACGAAGAATGAAGACGGTCGCTCTTCCCAATATCGCCGATCCGCCGGAGGTGCAGGCGGACTGGCTAGAATGGAGCGCGCTCAGCGAAACGGCTTCGTTCGTTTCCTGGACCAGCTATCAGGGTAATCTGACCAAGGCGGGCTCCGATGATGCGCTTGAAACAGCGGAAGATCAGGATGAAAACGATTTACTTGAAGATCTGATTAACGAAGTGGACCGGGAGCTGAATTCGCGCAGGAAAGCGTGCGGCGGAAACTCAGGGTTTTATCCCTATGAGATGACGCATGAGGGCATTGCTTACAGCGGCAATGACAAGGATCTAACCTACCGTTTCCTGCTCCTGCTTTCCCTTTTTGGAAAGGATGCCGGGCCGCGCGGCTCTCACCCAGAGAAGCTGTTTGAGGAGCTTTGCTCGCTCGCCCTGCATGAATACATGGGCGGCATAACGACGGGCCTTGAGCGGACCGTCTTCGGATTCCCGCGGCGACTTCTTCCCAAACATTTTCCGAAGGCGTTAGACGAGCTATGCCAACGCATGGGCGAGGGCGCTGGCTCATTCGGCCGGGAACCGGAAGTTGACCAGAAAGACGCGAAGCTCGATCTGGTGGTTTGGCGGGCTTTCCCCGATGGGCGCCGCGGAAAGCTCATTGGTTTCGGACAATGCGCGACGGGCGACGACTGGACGGAGAAGGCTTTTGAGTTGCAGCCGCAGAGATGGTGCCGCCTCTGGATGAAAGACTCGGTGGGCATTGATCCTTTCGCATCGCTGTTCATTCCGCATCGGCCCGGTGAAGACAGATGGCTGATCGCCGCCAACTACGCCGGCGTGCTGTTTGACCGGTGCCGCATCGCCTGGCTGGTTCCCGCTCCCCAGGGAGACCTGGCGAAGGACATCAGGAAATGGGTTGAGCACGTTGAGAAGGGGCCGAAAAGCCAATGAGACACCGCTTTCATTCGCTCTGCCCGTACTTCGCCATGTTCCCTGAAAGCTTCGCGCAGCAGTGGATCGAGAAGCTCTCAAAGCCAGGCGACTTGGTTCTGGACCCATTTTCAGGGCGAGGAACGACGCCCTTTCAGGCCCTCTTGAGCGGCCGTGAAGCGATCGGCAACGACATCAACCCCGTCGCGTTTTGCCTGACGCGGGCGAAGACAAACGCGCCCAGCAAATCGGCTGTGAAACAGCGGCTTACGGCCCTTCAGAACCGTTTTGCCGCCAAGCGTAAAGACTCCGAAGCGTCCACCTTGTCGCGGTTTTTCGCTTACGCCTATGCGCCTCACACACTAAAGCAGCTACTGTTTTTGCGAGAGAGCCTGAGCTGGAGAACGTCCGCGGTTGACTGTATGCTGGCCGGTTTGGTCATCGGCAGTCTTCATGGCGAAAGCAATAAATCGCCTTCCTACCTCAGCAACCAGATGCCCCGCACGATCAGCACAAAGCCCGAATATTCCGTAAGGTTCTGGATCGAGCATGGATTTGAGCCGCCGGAACGCGACGTTTTCGAGTTGCTTCGAAAGCATCTGGCTTTTCGGTATGAATCTGACCCGCCTACGATAAAAGGGATGGCATTCGAGTCAGACTTCCGGAATCTCCCGTCGCAGTTGAGAGGACTGCAGAAGGCTCCAAAGCTGGTCGTTACCTCGCCGCCGTACCTGGACACGACCAATTTCGAAGAGGACCAGTGGCTGCGGTTGTGGTTCCTCGGCGGCCCGCCGAACCCCACGTATCGCACGATCTCGCAGGATGATCGCCACGATAATCCCGATTCATACTGGCGCCTGATTGGTGATCTTTGGCGTATGCTCGGGCAAGTATTGGCGAAGCGTTCACACGTCGTCATCCGCATGGGCGGAAAGAAACTCACGCCGCAGAAGATCGCTTCCGGCCTGACCGCCAACGGTTGCTTTTCCGGTCGGAAGGTAGAACTCATCCACAGCGAGGTGAGCGTCTTGAAGAAACGCCAGACCGCTTCGTTCAGGCCGGGCGCTCCTGGCGGCGGATACGAAGTGGACTGCTGTTTCGCCGTTTCATAGATCGGCCTCTCAACGCCAGAAATGGTACGCTTCCGGTTAGGTCTGGAGTTACCAAATGAAACCCAAAGACCCCGAACCCGACCAGCAACGCCTGTTCCCCGACAACCGATCGGCCGGCGGAGTCCCGACCCCGCCTTCACCTCAGCAACACCGTCACCTGCCCAGTGTGTGGATGGGAACTGGAGTATGAGCAGGTTGGTTATGGCGCCTTCGGCATCGACTGGGAACCGATTGAACACTGCGGCCAGACGATCACTGAGATTTGCACGACGGGTGTGTTGAAGAAAACGTGGCGTCCACCCAAAGAGAAGTTATTTACCGACTCCATTTCTCAAGGGCGACAGTCCCGACGGATGGAGAACGATGTGGGCTACCGAAAATTTCAGGATCTCATTTTTCAAGAAATCCAGGAGAAGGAATCATTGGCCATGCAAACCGCAATTGAAGAACTTGTCCGCCTAGCCGAAAGCAAAGGTCTCTCGCTCGACGATTTGATCCACATGACGGAGTCGGGAATGTCTTGCAAGCAACTCCTTGAGTCTGTCGGTTCAAAACCTTCTGTCTCATGAGCACCAAACTCCCTCCTCTCTCCGAACACTCTTTTGCTCGTAGGACCGTCCCAGGTCCCGATAGACGAGGAAGTAGCCCGGGTCAAGTCCGATGGCCTTCTGGTAATACTCAATGGCCCGGTCATACTCGTGGCGAAAGTAGTAGATTCTTCCCAGGCAATTGCTCGGGTAAACCGGGAGCGGGTCCAGTTTGATCGTCAGGTTCATCCGCTCGATGGCTTCGTCAAACCGCCCCGTGCTGTGGAGCAGATGCCCGAGCCAATGGTGCGCGTCGGCGTAATCAGGGTCCAACTCAATCGCGTGCAGCAATCCTCGCTCGGCCTCGGCCCATTTCCACTCGTAGTAGCCTCGTATGACAGCCAAGGAGACGTGCCCTTCGGGGCGAGCTTCGTTAAGCTGGATGGCCTTGAGCGCGGCGGCTTTCGACCTCGGTCCGGCGTCGGCCGCCGGCGCGTAACCGAATACCGCCCTGGCGTAGTACGCATCGGCAAGGCCGGCAAAGGCCTGAGAGTAGAGCGGCTCTTCGCGAATGGCTTCCAGAAACTGCTGAATGGACTTCAGCAGGCCTTCGTCGGTCTGGACGTTCCACGAGAAGGGGCCTCTCAGGTAGTGCTCATAAGCGGCAAGACTGACGCGCCGCGTGCCGCCCGCGCTGCTCCGTTCGTCAAGCAGATAACCACTCCCCAGCAGTTCCGCCCGAGAGCCTTGGAGCCTGCCTCGAAGCGTCCTTGCCACAGAGTTGGCGATGTCCTCTTCTATCGCGAACACTTCAGTTGCCAGGCGGTCGTACTCACGCTGCCAGATCTGACGGCCATCCTGCACGCGCGTGAGAAGGGCAGCCACCTTCAACCTGCCGGATTCCCTTCGCACGCTGCCTTCGAGAATTGTCCCAACGTTCAAACGATCGCCGATCAGGCGCAGGTCCCTTGGCTGGGCCCTGTATTGGAATACTCCGGCGGCTGGAGCCACCCGCAGCCCCGGCGCCTTCGCCAGCATGTTGGCAAGTTCAACCGTCACTCCCGTGCTGAAGTAGTTGCCTTCCGGTCCTGAGTCGGGATTCGTAAGCGGAAGAACCGCCACACTCGTCGGTGCTGACCTGGTGGCCACCCTCTGGCTGAAGATCCAGGCGACGGAATACACTGCGAGCGCCGCGAAGAGGACCGTCGCCGCCATCCAGCGCCGGGCGACTCTCCGCGCCGGCTCCGTACTGCGCCGGAGTTGTTCCAGATCGGCCGCCAGATCGGAGGCCCGCCGGTAGCGCTGATCAGGATGCTTCTCCAGCGCCTTGACGATTGCTTTCTCCAATCGCACCGGCACCGCCGGGTTCAGCCTGCGCGGCGGCGCGGGCGTCTCGTTGAGAATTGCGTCAATCGTGGCTTTGGGTGTCTCCCCGTGAAATGCCTGGCGCCCTGTGGCCGCCTGGTAGAGGGTGGCGCCTAAAGAAAACAGGTCGCTGCGCGGGTCCACTTCCTCCCCTCGTGCCTGCTCTGGCGACATATACGCGACCGTTCCCACTGCCCGGCCCCGTTCGGTGGCCGTCGTTTCCCATCCTGCCCCAGAAGCCCCGGCGCCCTCCGATTCCGCCGCCCGCGGCGGCTCCGACAATAGTTTGGCGATCCCAAAGTCAAGGACCTTGGCCTGTCCGCGCGCGGTGACGAAAAGGTTGCCCGGCTTGATGTCCCGGTGCACGATCCCTTTGTCGTGCGCCGCTCCCAGCGCATCCGCGATCTGGATACCCAGTTCCAGCACTTCAGCGACCGTAAGAGGCCCCTGGGCGATTCGCTGCTTCAGCGACTGTCCTTCCAGTAGCTCCATCACCAGGAACGGCCGCCCTTCGTGCTCTCCGATGTCGTACAGCGTGCAAATGTGAGGATGATTCAGCGCCGAGACGGCGTGGGCCTCCCGCGTGAACCTCTTCACAGCCTGCGCGTCCTTCACCGACCCCGCCGGCAGGAACTTCAGCGCCACGTCACGATCAAGCCGGGTGTCGCGGGCCTGGTAGACCTCTCCCATGCCACCCTTCTCCAACGCCGCCACAATCAGGTAGGGACCGATCTCCGCTCCGTGAGGAAGCCTCTCCGTAAGGGGCGCTGGAGATCCGCCAGCGAAAGAAGTCGCCACCATCTCCACGGCGGGGACTTCCAGAAAACCCTCGGCCTTGCCCTCATAGGCCAGCAGGGACTCTACTTCCCGGCGCAGGGTCTCGTCACCGGCGCAGGCTTCCGCAAGGAAGGCTGCCCGCCGCTCGGGCGCCTGTTTCCGCGCGGAATCGTAGATCTCTTCGATCTGTCGCCATCGCGCCGGGGCCATCGCGTGTTTCTCCCGGCTCAGATCTCAAGTCAGCCCAATTCTAACGCCATTTGCTGCCGTTTGAACCCAGATCTTTCGGGCGATTACAGTTTCCGCGCCGGGTTTCCGCTACTGGAGGGTAGGAGGGAACCATGAAGCCACTGATTGCAGTGTTCGCGGCAGGTGCGGCTGCGCTTCTGGCACAAGCGCCGCCGGAGACCATCCTTACGCTTGAGGCCGACAAAACCGTCTTCTACTGGGAGGACTTCGCTGACCCCCCTCGAAAGGCGACCTCGCCGAACCCAGCGCCGGTCACCCCGGCGGCTAACTTCATGCCAGGCATGATCATTGCCGACGTCGTGACCATCAACGGCAAGCCAGCCAAGGGAGGTATCGTTGCTCGGGGCATATCGGTTGTGCTTCGACCGGCGCCTACCGGAGGGCAGGGAATCGCGGACATCGCACGCAACAACCTGTTTGACCTCCACCTGGAACTCCAGCAGGCTGACGGAACACCTGTCGGCACCATCGCGATGATCGGTCTTGGCGCCGGTCATCCGCCGCTCGGGGCCCCGGCGTCTGCTGCAACCGGCAACTTCGCGGTCATCGGAGGTACCGGCCCGTTCGTCGGAGCACATGGCCAGGCGGCCACGGTGTCTGTCGTGGCGAGGAGCGTTTCGATGGCCGAGAACCCAATCAACCGCTGGACCCATCCAGGTTCCGGAATCTGGAAACTCGTGGTGCACCTGATTCCCATGACTCGGCCAGAGGTAGTCGTCACGGCAGCCGGCCCGGGTGTTTTCCATGGAGATTTGTCGCCGGTCACCGCAGCCAGTCCCGCTCGCCCTGGAGAACTGTTGGTCATCAGTGCCACGGGGCTCGGCCCGGTCAAACCAACCCTTGACCCCGGCCAGCCGTTTCCGGCTTTCCAGGAAGGTAAGCTGCATGAGGTCAACTCGCCTGTGGAAGTCATGTTGAACGGGAAGCCGGCGGAGGTGCTGAACAAGTTCGGCTGGCCCGGTTTGACCGGCGTGTACCGGGTGGACTTCCGGGTTCCTGAGGGAACCGCGCCGGGCATGGCATCGGTTCAGGTGATCGCGGCATGGATCGCGGGGCCAGAGGTGAAGATTCCGGTGCAGTAGTGTCCGCAGCGCAAGTTTGAACGCCGGGACAATGGGCTCTACTCCTGCGCGCCCGCCTGCCGGGTTCGCTGTTCCGGGCTCAGTTCCCGCATCAGCCAGACCTTAGCCAGTTTCCAATCCCGCATCACCGTCTCCTGCGAGATGCCCAGCACGGTGGCCGTCTCCTCCACGCTCAGCCCGCCAAAAAAGCGCAGCTCCACCACGCGGCCCTTGCGCGCGTCGGACTTCGATAGGGCATCCAGTGCTTCGTCGATGGCCACTAAGTCGGCAGTCCGCTCCCTGGAGGCGGCCAGAGCGTCGTCGAGCGGAATCGGCCGCACACCTCCACCTCGCTTGGCCGACCGGCGCGCCCGCGCGTGGTCCACCAGGATGCGGCGCATGATCTGCGCGCACGCCGCAAAGAAATGGGCTCGGTCCTGCCAGGTCGCCGGTTTGGCGCCGATCAGACGGGTATAGGCTTCGTCCACCAACGAGGTGGTTTGGAGAGAGTTGTCCGGGTGTTCCCGCTCCAGATGGCGCTTCGCGATCCGGTGCAGTTCCTTTCCACCAGAGGGACGAGGCTTTCGAGCGCGGCAGGGTCGCCGCCGCTCCAGGCTCTAAGCAACCCGGTGATCTCAAGGGGGGGATCGGAGCCGAAGTCCCTCATGCCGGCCAATTCTAACACCCGGACTTCGTTTCTTGGCGCCGGTTTCTGGTGTCGTGTGGGTACTGCCTCAAGAGAAGAGACCCAACCGGGCCCGCCACCCAGTCAGAGCCGCGAGCGGAAGCGAGCGGACACCCAGCCTCCACATCAGAGCCGCGAGCGGAAAGCGAGCGGAAGAACGGTTCGGGCAACCGGCCTTCCGCACACCTCCTGACACGCGTGGCGGACACGGTGTGCCCCTCCTGACAGACAATAGACAAAGCCGAAATCTCAACCGCTGGAGCCGCTATGCGAATTCTGCGAAACCTGTGGGTCCCCATGGATGACGGAGTGCACCTTGCCGCGGACGTGTACTTGCCGAAACAAGCGGAGCGCTTCCCTGCCGTCCTTTACTCTGGTCCTTATCGCAAGGATGATCGGATCCTACGGGCGGGCAGCGCCTCGGGCCTGCCGGAACTCTTCACCGGGCGCGGGTACGCCTTCGTCTGCGCCGACGTGCGAGGCACCAACGACTCCGAAGGGATCGCCGAGGTCATGTTCTCGCCGCGCGAACAGCGCGACGGCTACGAACTGGTGGAATGGATCGCCGCCCAGGACTGGTGCGATGGCAATGTCGGGATGACCGGAATTTCCTATGGTTATTTCACCAGCGTCCTGACCGCCGCGCTGCAGCCTCCTCATCTGAAGACGATCGTCCCCATGCACGCCAGCGTGAGCTGGTATTACTGCGTCCACGAGGGGGGTCTGCCCCTCATGTTCGGCTATCACGCCAACTACGTCACCCTCATGCTGGCGTTCCTGGGCGCTCCTCCCGGATACCGGGATCCGCACGGCCGCTGGCGGGAGGCCTGGTTGCACCGGCTGAAGAACGGGCCGGCCTGGGGCCTCGACTGGCTGGACCATCCGCTCGAAGGCGACTACTGGCAGGCCGTGTCGCCGGAAAGGGACTATTCGCGAATCCGGATCCCCGTGTTCGCGGTGCACGGCTGGTGGGACCGCTATCCCAGCGATGCCTTCCGGCTGGCGGAAAATATCGCCGGCCCGGTCAAACTACTGATCGGACCTTGGCAGCATGCCCGGCCAGACAGTGGCATTCCGGGCCCGAGGATCGACTACGAGATCTTCCTGCGCTGGTTCGACTACTGGCTGAAGGGCGTGGCGAACGGCATCCTCGACGAACCGCGGTTCACCTATTACCGGCAGCGCTATCAGGAGCCGATGGACTACCCGGTCGAGATGAACGGCGAGTGGCGCCAGGAGCCGGGTTGGCCCGCCCGCCGGGCCGATACGCGGCGCTTGTATCTGCATGGCGGCGGCAAGCTGGACGAATCCGAACCCGTGGAGAGGAGCGACCAGGCGTATGAGTACGACCCGACCGCCGGTCTGTGCTCCCGGCTGTCGGGAGGCATCTATGGCGGTGTCGGCATGCCGCTCGACCAGCGCCCGGATGAACGCAAATCTGTCATCTATTCGACCGCGCCGCTCGATGACCCCTTGGAAATCACCGGCATCCCTCGCGCCCACATTCAGTTTTCGTCGACCGCGCACGTGATGGGACTGATCGTGAAGCTGTGCGATGTCGCCCCGGACGGAGCCGTGGCCCTGGTGACCCGAGGCTATCTGAATGCGACTCATCGCGACGGCCACACCCGCGCCGAACCGCTGGAACCGGGCCGCGTCTATTCTCTCGACGTGGAAATGAAGGCGACCTCGTACCTCTTTGAGCGCGGGCACCGCCTCCGTCTTGCCATAACCAGCGCCGAGTTTCCGACGCTGTTGCCGACCCCGGAGCGAGGGACGAATCACGTCATCTCGGGGGCCGGAGAAACGTCCTGGGTGGATTTGCCGGTGCTGCCCCCGGCATCCGCACAACAATCTCCGGTCTCCCTGAAGATTCTCCCGCCGCCTTCCCCGCAGTTGGCGGCGAACAAGTCCCTGCGCGTATTTGAAGATGAGTCGGGCCAGGGAGTGGCGGAGTTGAGCACCACAGACTCGTTTCGGGGGCTGGATGCCCGTATCGAAGTCCGTCACAACACCACGGCGCGCGTTCATCGGGAGCGTCCGGAGGGTGCGGTCTACGAAAGTGACTGCACTCTGTCATTGCATTACGACGATGGCGGCGTGATCGAGTCGCGGGGCGAGGTGCGATACCAGGGCGGCGCCGGTTCGCTGCTGGTGGACGCGAACATCAGCGTGACCGTCAATGGCGGCGTGACTTTTCGACGGTCGTGGACTTTCGACCAGCCGCGCCGGTGTTTTTGAGCTCCACCGCGCCCGGCTGGGTAAGGGCATTTCGTCCGGAGCACTGCATTTATACTATTGGCCGCGAAGGGAAAATAGCGTACCATGTTGGAGGTTCGGTGCCAGGCCCTGGAAGCCATCCGGCCGGATGGAGTTCCGGCGTTGATGGCCCTGGCGGCATCGGGCACTGAGAGGACAAGATGAAGTGCTATGCGCCCTATCGCGTTCTGCGCGCCGTAGCGGCCCTGCTGGTTTTCACCCTGATCGTTTCCTCCCAGACCGGCGGGCTCAAGCTCACCATCGTCGAAGGGGAGGGCGCCGTCAACAACATTCAGCAACGGGTGGCGCGCGAGCCGATCGTCCAGGTGACCGACGAGCAGGATCGTCCGGTCGAGGGCGCGGTGGTGGTCTTCCTCCTGCCGAAGAATGGCGCCAGCGGGACCTTTGCCAACGGGCAACAGTTGCTGACCGCAACCACCGGTCAGGACGGCCGCGCCATCGCCCGCGGATTCCAGCCCAACAAGGTCTCGGGTGAATTTGAAGTCAACGTGAACGTCTCCTATCAGGGCCTCAAAGTCTCCAGGAGATTCAAGATGAGCAATGTGAGCACGGCCGCGGCGGCGGGCGGGATCAGCGGGGGCAAGATTGCCCTGATCCTGGCCGTGGTCGGCGGCGCCGTGGCGGGAGTCGCCGTCGCCGCGGGGGGCGGCAACAAGAGTTCGGCTCCACCCACGGCCGGTCCCTCTCCGTCGACTCCGCCGCCCATCGTCATCTCGGTGGGATCGGGCGAAGTGGGTCCGCCCCGCTGACCGGCCGTTCATTCCAGGAGGATCCATCGATGCGCAGGCTGGCTTATTTATTGTTGCTGACTTCCGTGCTCGGCGCCCAAAACGGCAGCTTGGAAGGACCATCGCTCGGTGTCCTCTGGCACGCCGGGACGCGAACCCTTCGGCCGATGCTCGGCATCTTCGGAGCCGCCCGTTTGGGGGAGCCCTTCGCCGCCGGCCGCGTCATTCAGACGGCCGAAGTCTGCCCCTATTCCCGCTGCGCGATCGCCCTTGCGGGGGAAGGCGACCAGGCTCAGGCGACCGTCGCCACTTGGACCAACGGCTCGGTGGATTTTCTGCCGTTGACCGGTCTGCCTTCGGGTTTCGGGCGAGTGGTCTTCAGCCCCTCCGGTAAGGCCGCGGGTACCTCGGTGGGTTCTTCGTTTTTCCGCATCGTGGGCCTGCCCGCGCAAGCCTCCGTGTCCGAGGGGCCGGTGCAGGCGTCTTCCCGTCTGCTGGCGGTGAGCGATTCCGGCACACTCCTGCTCGCAGCCACCGAAGGGGAAGTTACGGTTCTCTATCGCGCCGCGGCCAGTGGCGTCGAGCGCCTGGCGTCGGCGGCGGATGTTCGTGCTGCTTCATTTGAGGCCGATTCGGAGAACGCCTTCGTCCTGGCGGGCGACCAGATTCTGACGTTTGCTGGCTCCACGGTAGGGGTTTCGATCGGGGCAACCGCCAATGCCGCGGCCTTGGCGGTTGTGCCGCCGGCCGTGGTGGCATTAGTCCCCGGCGGCGTTCTGCTTCTTTCGCGCGGCGCCTCGAACCCTCCCGAACGGGTCGACTGCGATTGTGACCCGACGTTCCTGCAGCCCTTGCGCGAGGGGGTCTTTCAGTTGACCAGGAGTTCGGCCGAACTCGTTTGGATCCTCGACGTCAATGCGCGCGCGGTGCGGTTTGTGCCCGCACTCCCACAAGGCGAGGAGGCCCCCCGATGAACCGCCTGCTGGCTTTATTCGCCTTGACGGCCTCTTCCGGCGTCTTTGCTCAGAGCTTCAATCACTCCATTACCTCCGTCTCTCCCTCGCAGTGGACGGCTGGCGGCGACAACGTCATTGTCCGGTTGACGGGCCAGTTCCTGACTAACAACGAGACGGTCACCTTCGACGGCTCGCCGATTAGCCTCCAACTGAACACCTCTACCGAGGTCCGATTTCTCGTCCCGACCAGCCGCCTGGTCAACAATACGACATCGCCAAGAAACGTACTCATCACGGCCACGAGCGACAGCAGCCCTTCGACTGTGGCGATCGGCTTCACGATCAATCCCCGGGCCCGAATTCTCCCCGATGTCACCAACCTCCCGGACGCTATTGTGGGCACTCCGTATTCCACGTCTATTACCTTCTCGGGCGGCACGCCTCCGTTGACGCAGAACTGCAACGCCAATCCCTCCGCGCCGGCGCCTCCCGGATTGTCTCTTTCCTCGTCACCGGGGGTTTGCACCATCAGTGGTACACCGACCGCCGCAGGTAACTTCTCCGAAACGTTCGCGGTCAGCGACGCTGCCGGTGTGACCGTAAACCGCTCGTACGTCTTGTTCGTGCGTGCACCCAGTTTCTCGATTTCGACCACGGCTCTGCCGTCGGGAACGGTCGGAACCCCCTACTCCAGCGCCATCACCGCGACGGGCGGCCAGGGCGCCATCACGTGGAGCGTCCTCTCGGGCACTCCGCCCCCAGGCGTGTCGTTGCAGGCCAGCACCTCGAACACCGTCAATCTTGCAGGCAACCCCACCACTGCCGGAACCTTCAACTTCACCGTTGGCGCCGTTGATTCCACCAACCAGTCCACTCAGCGCAACTTCTCCGTCACGATAGCCCCCGCCGCCCTGACGATCACCACAACCTCTCTGCCCTCGGGGACCGTGGGGGTCCCCTATAGCACTTTGATTTCAGCCTCAGGAGGTGGCAGCGCGCATGCCTGGTCGGTCTCGGCGGGAACCCTGCCGCCCGGGCTTTCACTCGCCACCTCGAACGCCCCCTCGGTGGCCTTGAGCGGCACGCCGACCACCGCGGGCGCCTTCGGTTTCACGATTCGCGTCGCGAGTGGTACCAGCCAGGCAACACGGGCCTTTTCCATCACCATCGGAACGGCGACCCTGTCCATCACCACCACATCCCTCCCTGACGGCGTCGTTGGCGTAGCCTACACCACCACCGTGTCCGCCGTGGGAGGCCAGGGACCCTATACCTGGACGCTCGCGACCGGTGCGCTTCCCGCCGGCCTGACGCTCACGAACAGCGGCGGACTTTCGGCCGCCATCATCGGGACGCCCACCACAGCCGGTGCCTTCAGCTTTGCGGTTCGCGTCCAGGATTCCACGGGACTCTCCGCGACCGCCGCTCTCGCCATTGCGGTCACGAGCGGGACAAGTGCGCTCACCATCACCACCCTGTCTCTCCCCTCGGGGACCGTGGGCGTCCCCTATAGCATCTTGATTACCTCGACCGGCGGTGTTGGAGAGCACGCTTGGGGAACGACGGCGGGGGCTCTGCCGCCAGGGCTCTCATTGGCCGCGTCGACCGCATCCGCGGTCCTCTTGAACGGGACACCCACGACCGAGGGCATCTTCAACTTCACGGTCCGCGTCGTCAACGGTAACCGCGAAGCGGTCCGTTCGCTGGCGATCACCATCGGCTCCGCGGCGCTCACCATCACCACCGCGACTCTCCCCGACGGCGCCGCCGGTGTGGCGTACACCGCTGGGATTACCGCGACGGGAGGCC
The DNA here is from genome assembly GCA_046160045.1 of Bryobacteraceae bacterium. Taxonomy (GTDB): domain Bacteria; phylum Acidobacteriota; class Terriglobia; order Bryobacterales; family Bryobacteraceae; genus CAZGUX01. The sequence continues at coordinate 9,878 of JBJXGR010000610.1, read as the reverse complement.
AGGGACCCTACCTCTGGTCCGTCTCCAGCGGCACGCTTCCGGCAGGTCTCGGTCTGACCAGCGCCGGCGGACCCTCGGCTGCGATCTTCGGCACCCCGACCACGGCCGCCGTGTCCAACTTCTTTATTCGTGTGCAGGATGCCGGCGGACTCTCCGCAACCCGCGCTTTCTCCCTGACCATTACCGGGCAAGGGTTGAGCATCCTCACCACCTCGCTGCCCAACGGCGCTGCCCGAATCGCCTATCCTCCCGCGCGCATCGAGGTCTCGGGCGGCGCTCCTCCATATTCCTTTGCCATCAGCAGTGGAGTGCTGCCGGGCGGACTGTCGCTGAACACGACAACGGGCGTCGTCAGTGGCACCCCTGCGGCGACCGGCACGTCGGTCTTCGCGGTCACGGTCACCGACAGTCAGAACGCCACGGCGTCGAGGGTGTACAACCTCACCATCACCGAGAGCGTCACCACTCTTCCGGTGGGAGTCGTGGGGGTGGATTACCGCTACCGCGTCGACATCGCAAATGCGCCCCGGCCCTACCAGTGCTCACTGCAGGCAGGCGTGATTCCGGCGGGATTGAGCCTGACGGCCGACTGCGAGTTGGCCGGCCGGCCCACGCAGCCCGGATCCGCATCGTTGATCCTGCAGGTTCGCGATGTGTCGGGACGAACCCAGACAGCGACTTATCTGCTCACCATCGTGCCGGGACTTTCGCTGAGCCCGGATGCGATTGACGCGACCAGCCCCAACCAGGACTATTCGGTGACGTTCACCGCGGCGGGCGGCGTCGCGCCACTCCGCCTCTCGGCCGAAGCCGCACCGGCGGGGCTGAGTTTCAATCCGGCGACGGGCGTCCTCAGCGGCCGGGTGGCCACGGCCGGTTCCTTTGTGTTCCGAATCGTAGTCACCGATAGCGCCGATAACCGGTTTGTTCGCGAGTACACGCTGGTGGTCACGAGCGCGCTCACCATTTCCTCGCCGTCCACCTTACCGGATGGCGTCCTGGACGCCGACTATGTCTTCACGTTCGCGGCCGCCGGCGGGACCCCGCGCTACACCTTTGTCCTGGATGGAGGCTCGCTGCCGACCGGCCTGCAACTCGATGCCGCCGGCCGCCTGTCGGGCCGTCCCGCATCGCCCGGCGGCCTGATCTTCTTCGTCCGCGTGACCGATACGGCCCGAGGGTCCGCGCGCGGCACGTTCTCCCTGCTGGTGCCGATGCCCGATGGAACCGAGGGCGCCGCGTACAATCTGCGGCTGCTGCCTCCAGCGGGTTTCCCATCCGCCTGCCGCGCCTCGGCCGGGACCCTTCCCCCGGGTGTGCAGTTGAACGGGGCTACGTGCGCGTTGTCTGGCGCACCGTCGGCAGCGGGATCCTACGAGTTCTATGTGCAGTTCGGCTCCGGCCAGCAGGTGGTCGACGTACGCCAGGTCGTCCGGATTCAACCCCGCTTGCAGTTGTCGCCCGGCGCCATCCCCGCCGGCGTGCTCGGAGGACCCTACACGGTGACCTTCTCCGCCTCCGGAGGGACCGGCCCGTATCGCTACCGCGTATCCGCCGGCTCGCTGCCGGCGGGACTGACTCTGGATACGGCGACGGGCCAGTTGTCGGGCTCGCCGCGGGCCGTGGGCGCATTCCGATTCACCATCGAAGCCGCCGATTCCAACGGCCGGTTCCCGGCCACGGCGTCGACTGCCTATGAACTGACCATCGCTCCGCCGACGGCGCCTTCTTCCCGGATTGTCGTTCCCGCCGGCCCCGGCGCTCCACAGAGTCAGGCCAACATTTCAGTGACCCTCGGCGAGCCCTACGCGCTTCCGGTCAACGGCCAATTGACGTTGACCTTCGCGCCCAACGCCGACAATCCCGCCGACGACCCGTTCATCTCCTTTGCCAACGGATCGCGCACCCTGAGTTTCACCGTTCCGGCCGGCCAGACCACGGCGGTTTTCCCCATCGCCACCCCAGCCGTCCAGCTCGGAACCACGGCAGGGACCATCACCATCAATGGCACACTCCAGGCCGGGGGAGTCACCCTGACGCCGGCGCCGGCCCCGCAGACCATCGTCATCCCCCGATCGGCTCCGGTCATCTCGGCAGTGGAGGTCACACGATCCGCCTCCGGAATCACCGTCGTGGTCACGGGCTTCGCACCCTCGCGATCGAACACCAGCGCCCGCTTCCGCTTTACCGCCGCGGCGGGAGCGAATCTCCAGACCTCGGAGCTGACGGTGACGACCACCGACTTGTTCAATACCTGGTTCCGCGGATCGCAATCGACCCAGTTCGGAAGCCAGTTCCGCTACTCCCAGGTTTTCAACATCCAGGGAGACTCGAGCCAGGTACGGTCCGTGGAGGTAACGTTGACCAACGCGGACGGAACCTCTCAGCCCGTACGCCGGGATTTCTGATTCGGCTTTCTGGTGGCGCACGCTTGAGCGTGCAAAGGGACTTTAGTCCCTCCTTGTGCGGTGAGCGCCGCTACCGCTTCCGGAAAAGCACCGCTTGCGCATCGCGTTCGATCTCCATCCACTCCGGATCGGTGCCGAGGGCCTTCGCCAGCGCCACTCCGGGCTTCAGCAAGACCATCGAGAACTCCCACCGCGCGAACTGCTCCTTCCAGCCCGGTTTGGCTTCCAGCATGTCCAGGTAGGGCTCCCCGATCTCCGGTCCGAAAAAGTCGCCCCGCCCGTCGACGAAGATCCGTTGCCGCGGATAGTTGCGGTAGATCAGGTAGTCCGCCCAACCGTCGTGTGTGAAAATCCGCGACGTTGCGATAGCCTCCAGATGACGGTTGACGATCGCCGCGGGAAACTGCGTGGCCGGAAACTCCGACGGGACCGTGGCACGGAGCGGTGTCAGCAGCAGGACGAGCCAGAAAGCCGGTCCCCAGACGCTCATCCGTGTGAAGCCTGGCTCCGCGTCCCGCGCGATGCTGTCGAGGGTCCCGGCAAGCGACTTGGGGCCGCCTTTCTCCGCAAGCCGCCGCCAACCTTCCGAAAGGACCTGCGCGCACACCGGCGTGGCCGCAAGAAAAAAGAGCGGCAGATGGCGGGCCGAGGTCATCGAGGCATAGGCAAAGAAGGCGATCCACAGCGGTTCGACGAATCGCCCCCTGCGCACCAGGACCGCCGCGCAGACCAGGGCGATGGCGAGGATGGCGAAGTAGAGGTAGACTCGCTCGCCCGGGAACCGCATCGGCGGTTGGAACTCCTGCACGATCTTCGTCAGCCACTGGGATTGCATCATCTGAACGATGTGGGTATGGACGCGGATGCCGTAGGGGTTCAGCAGCGTCGCGGCCGCGGTCAGCGCGCTGAGCAGACTGTAGCGGCGGAAGTCCGTCCAACGGCTGGCGTGTCTTGTCAAGACCGCTTCCAGAAGAGACCCCGCCGCCGTCAGACCCGCATAGACCGGCAGCGTCAGAAAGCCGCCGTGCAGGTTCGTCCACAGCGCGGACATCGGGACCAGTGCCCATAACCAGCGCGTTCGCGATCGCCGGTCGTGATTCACCAGCGCTACCGTGATGGCGAAGAAGAGCCAGGTGAACAGGTGAGGGCGCGCCAGAAAGTGGATCGACGACGCACGGAACGCCACCAGCGTCAGCGGCAGCGCAATCGCAACGCTGGCGCCCTCCGCCATCTGATTCCGCAGCAGAAGCACGGGGTGCGTCCAGATCAGGAACGCCGACAGAATGGCGAGACTCGCCAGGCCATACGCGCTGTGCAGTTGGGCATAGAGAATCGTGGTCAGCCATTCCCACGCGAACCAGGGCGCGCCCGGTTTCGAGAACGAATACAGATCCTGGTGCGGGACCGTGTGCGTCTGGAGAATGAACTCGCCGGTGCGAATGTGGATGCCGGAGTTGGCATCGGCCATCAACTCGGTCCAACCGCTGCTACTCAGAAAGAAAGGCCAGGCGATCAGGCTCAGGAACAGAATGTCCGCGAGCGAAGGAACAAGCCACTGCGGGACCTTCACTCGGAACCACCGCCTGTCGCGGGAGTCTCCACCGACTGGTTCATGCGGCGCAGTTGCTTTTCGAGGAACGCCATGTCCCCGAAAGGCTCGCCTCCGCTGCGCGCCCAGTGGACGCGTCCTCGTTTGTCGATGAGGATGGTCGAATGGATCTCCATTTCTTCGAAGTCGTCATAGGAGCGGAAGCGGCGGGAGTTGACAAACCCTTCATCGGAGAGAAGGCGAATCGCGCCGAGGTTGATGGATTTCAAGTTCGCCTTGTTGTCGTCGGGCCGGTTGCTCGAAACGGCCAGCACCACGGCGTCGAGGCGGTCCCACTCCTCGCGCTTCCGCTGCAGGTCCTTTAACTGATTCATGCAGTGCAGGCACTCGCGGCCGAGGTAGAAGACCAGGATGACGTTTTTGCCGCGGTACTCGGTCAGCGTCACGGGCTTGTCGTCGGCATCGTGCACCTCCAGCGGCGGCGAGGGGAACGGCTCCCAGGTATTCGGTCCGAAGCGGTCGAGCGAGAAGTGCCGGTAGTTTCGCTGGGACTTCAGCGACGAGTCGCGCGGCTTGGCTTTGATCCCGGTCGCCACGCTGCGTTCCACCAACTTCAGTCCTTTGTCCGCATCGGCGGTCACAAAGAGAAGGCGCGCCATCGCGTCTTCGGCCTTCGCCTTCTCGCCCATCGCGTGATACGCCTCGACCATCCCGGAAAGGGCAAAGCAATCGTTGCGGACCAGCTTGAGACTTTTCTCAAAGGCCTGGGCGGCCAGCGCGGGACTCTTCGCGGCCAGATAGGCACGGCCGAGTTCCGGGTACAGGAACTGCGGATAGTGAGGCGGATCGTTGTCGCGCTTCTGGCGTTCGTACTCTTGTTCCGCGGCTTCCGTCAGCAGGGCCAGCCCGGAAAGCGTCTGGCCGCGGGCCAACGCCAGGCGCGCGCGCAGTTCCTTGTCCATCAGGTTGTAGGTGGACTCCTGCCCCTTGTTCTTGTCCAGATCTTTCTTCAGCGCCGCGAACGCGTCGAAGCTTTTCGCGGCCTGATCCGGATCGCCCCGACCGAGGTGAGCGCGGGTTTCGGCATAGGCCTTGCGCATCTTGTCGAGGAAGATCTCGCGCCACGGGATGGTGCGCTTGTCGAGCAGTTCGCTCCAGCGCTCGAACTTGATCAGGACGCGCATCATGCTCTCGATTCCCTGCGAGTGGCTGCTGTAGGGCAAATCGGCATTCTGTTTGGGGTCGAGCGGCGCGTCGATCAACTGCCGCGCGCCGAAAATCGACGCCTCCGCCATGCCGAGTTGCTCCTGGATGTACGACAGGTAACTGCGATTGTGGCCATAGTTCCAGTTGTTGAACGGGAACGTCAGGCGGTCGACCATGTACCGCTTCTCCACGCGCGTGGCCGAATCCATGGCGATGGCTGCTTCGTTCCACATGCCGACGGTCGAGAAGATGTGGCCGGGCATGTGCAGGGCGTGGCCGATGCCGGGAGCGATCTCCCCGAAGCGCCTTGCGCTTTCGAGCGCCTGCTCGGGCTCATGGTGATTCCAGTTATGGATGCGGTAGTGGTGTGCGCCGGGATGGTCGGGACTCTTCGCGAGGATCTCGCGCACCAGCAGTTCCGTGCCGTAGCGCGAATCGCCCATATTGGCATAGGCCAGGAGCGCTCTCGCCTCCAGGTCGTCCGGATATTTCACACAGAGCGTCTCGAGGATCTGCTTGTAGCGGTTGCTGCGTTCCCGATAATCGGCGCCGCGGTCGCGAAGGCTGTCGGTCAGCTCGCGCGCTTCGAGCGCCTCGATGTACAGCCGCTCCCGTTCGGTGACCGTGTTCTTGCGCTTCACGGCCTGGCGGATGAACTCCTTCGAGCGATCTCCACTGGAGGCGCGCGCCATTCCCCAGTACGCCATCGCGTTCTCTGGTTCGAGTTTCATACACCAGCGGAACGCGCGTTCCGCTTCGTAGTCCCAGAACGAATGCAGCAGCGCCGTGCCCTGGTTGAACCACTTCTGGACCTCGGGGTTCTTGTGCGTGATCGGAAACGGAGTGTTCCCGATGCCGGCCATCTCCCACGGTTTGGCCCGCGGCCCTTCGTCAAAGACCTCGCCATGGCGGGAATGACCCAGCTTGAAGTTGTCAAACGACGCCTTGGGCGACGTCTCCTGTGCAGGCAGGGTAGACCAGGCGGCGACGATCAGGACACAGGCTTGCTTGGTCATGGCGAACTCCTCCTGGCTATCTTGCCATGACTCGTGCCGCGACCGTGCAGTGGCGCCGCGCGATGTTTTTGGTCGCCCGGCGCAGCCGTGTTCCGGCCCTGGCGTACGCGCCCGCCGGGCGACAGAAAACGTCTCCCGGCGGCACTCTGGCATAATCGAATGGCTTGGCGCCGATCTGGGATCCGGGGTTGTACCTGCGCTTTGAGAACGAGCGCACGCAGCCGTGCGTCGATCTGGTGAACCGCATTCCGCTGGACGATCCGCGCGAGATTGTGGACCTTGGCTGCGGTCCCGGCAACAGCACCGCCGTTCTCGCCCAGCGCTGGCCCAAGGCTGCAATCACCGGCATCGACCATTCGCCCGAGATGCTGGACCGCGCCCGCCGCGACCGGCCGGAGATCGCCTGGCAGTTGGCCGATATCGGGTTGTGGACGCCGGACCGGCAGGTGGACCTGGTTTTTTCGAACGCCGCCTTCCAGTGGATTCACGGGCACCGGCAGGTACTGCCGCGCCTGGTCGAGTCGCTGGCTCCGGGCGGCGTGTTCGCGATGCAGATCCCTTTCCACCTGCAGTCGGCGCTGCATCGGGCGATCCTTGAAGTCGCCAGGTCGGGACCATGGTCGGCTCGGCTCGCCGCCATCGAGCCGGTCTTCGAGATCTTGGCGCCCGAGCAATACTACGACCTGCTGGCCCCCCGGGCCACCCGGATCACCCTGTGGTTGACCGAGTATCAGCACGTGATGGCGGATGCGGAGGCGATCGTCTCCTGGATCCGCGGAACGGGCCTGCGGCCTTACCTCCAGGCTCTCGAGGCCGCCGAACTCGAGCCGTTCCTGGACCGTTTCCGGCGCAGGGTCGAGGAGGCATTCCCGGTCCGTGCCGGCGGAACGCGCATCCTTCCTTTCCCCCGGCTGTTTGTGGTCCTGGTGAAGTGACTTCCTTCCCGTCCTACCAGGGCGTATCATCAAGGCGGTTGAAGTGCTCCAACGCCGCGCCGGTCGGAGACCGGCGCCACGTGGAGTCCGATCCACGGATCGGTCAGGATTCTTCATCATGCCTTGCTTTCCTAACCTCACCCGCCGCGAGTTCGGGTTCGCACTCGGCGGCCTTCCCTTCGCCTCGTTCGCCAAGATCGAGGACGAATTCCGCTCCATGCCCTGGAACGGTCCCGCGACCGTAGCCAAGGTCTATCTTTCCGCCCCAACCGTTCATTGGCCCAAGCCCACCCTCGATGTCCCCGCCGAGGTCGCCGAGATCGAGACGCGCCTCGGCGAAGTTGCCCGCAAACATACCGGCAACGTCCGGTTTACCGGAGGCGATGTCCTCCAAAGCGCCGAGGAAGTACGACCCTGGCTCGATCGCATGGGCGGCATCGACGGCATTCTGATGGTGCCCCTGGCCCAACCAACGCCCGCGTTGCGCGCGCTGGTGGACGAAGCGAAAGTCCCGGCGCTGTTCTTCTCGCGCCCTTATGCCACTCATGCCTGGTCGGGGATCGGCGCGCTGACCCGCGCGGGCAGCAAGATCGACGTCCTCGCCAGCAGCAGCTATGGCGATCTCGATCCGTACATGCGCCTCTTCAAGACCGTCCATCATCTGAAGCAGAGCAAGGTGATGGTGGGCGCCGCCACGCCCAAAGGCCGCCAGGAGATGACCGAGGCCTTTCACGGCGGCTATGGGACGACGTTCCAGTTCGTCACGGGCAACGAATTCCGCGAAGCGTTCGAAGCGGCCGATCTGCGCGAGGCGCGGAAGCAGACGGATGAATTCGTCCGGAACGCACTTCGCGTCGTCGAACCGCGGCCTCAGGAGATCCTCAATGGACTGCGGTTCTCCGTAGCCCTGCACACCATGCTGGCTCGCGAGAAGGCCAATGCCGTCACCATCGATTGCTTCGGCACGCTCGCTGCCCGGACGCTGCCGGGCTATCCGTGCATTGCTTTCTCGAAACTGAACGATGCGGGCCTGTACGGCGTGTGCGAAGGGGATCTGCAATCCACGCTCACCCAGATGTTGATCACGTCGTACACCGGGATGCCGGGGTTCGTTTCCGATCCGGTGTTCGACACGAGCCACAACGAGGTGATCCACGCGCACTGCGTGTCGGCGACCCGCATGAAGGGCCTGGCCGGAACTGCTTCGCCGTACATTATCCGGAACCACCTGGAAACCAATGAAGGCGCGGTCCTCGAGGTGCTGATGCCCTCGGACGAGACCATCACGGTGGCCCGGTTCATGGGTCCGAAGCGAATGCTGGTGTCGACGGCGGAAGTGACGGGCACGGTAGACAGCGACCGCGGTTGCCGCAGCAAGATCCGCACGCGGGTGAGCGATGCCGAGAAGTGGCTGCGCACCTACTCGGGCGGCCTGCACCGGGTGATCTTCTACGGGGATCACGTCCGATCCATCGAACGGATGGGGCGGATGATGGGGTTCGAGGTGGCCCACGAGATGTGAGCGCCGTTTCGAAATATTTTTTATCGAAACAAAACCGGGCTCCATTTTGTTCAACTGGCGTCGTTTGTGCGATGTAGGGAGAAACCCGAGGCCGAATCGAATCGAAACAATCGAAACAAGCCAGGGCATTGAGGCCGGAGCCTGCGGTCCATGCCCGGAGCGTACTGATCCTTCGCCCACGTCTGGCTGTCGAGGCATCGTCTTCCGGCGCATGGGGACTCCTTTCCACTCCCACGGTAGCGGACGACCTGTCCGGCCCGAACTTTCAAAATCCACAAACGACTGGAAACAAGTGAGAAATAAATTAGAAACGGTTGAACTATAACACTTACAGAATCTGGGTGTACTTCTTACAGAAACTTACAGTTTCCGTTACAGTTTCGTGGAGTTTCTTACAGTTTGTGACATGCCTCGATTGACGGAAATCTCTCGGGAATCAGGGTTTCCGAGAGAAACTGTAACAAACTGTAACGAAAATTGGCCGGCGGGCCAATCACCGGCGGGCTTCGGGTTGCAGCCGGCTGGCTGAAACCGGAGGGGCCCCACGTGGATAGGGTCGCATGGAGTCAAGCGAAACTCACGCCGCGAAGCGGGAAGTGATTGAGAGGAAAACGAAAACATAAGAAAGCCCGTTGTCACCAAATTCTCGAAGGTAGGGCTGTTTCGCGAGATGGACCTGTGGTCTTTGACGCCGGTTTGCCCACAGGCCTGCCAGCGGGCGCGAGGTATGGGTGTGGGTGCCGTGGCCGGTTGGTGGCACTGGACGCCCCCAAGTTCTACCGGTTTACGTCTTCTTACGTCACAACGCTGCGACAAAATGACGCATTCCACTCCTCAGTACTAAGGAGTACTGTCGGTACTGAGATGCACAGGTGACGAAAAAGCGGTCATCGTCGTGCGCGGTGTTCTTCCCGCCTAGGAATTCCCCATGATTTCTTCTCTCTCTCTCTCTCTCTTGGTCACGTAGCTGGCGGTGACCGTCTATGGAAGCGGACGAGGGCTTCGAGTCGCGTCGCGGGGCGTGGCAAGGTCAAAGAAGGCCCGCTCCCTTCCGGTCGCGGCTCAGTATTCTCAGCGGTTTCCGGACGCTTCAGTCGCTCGAGACGACATTTCGCCACAGGCTAATCGGGGCGCTGGCCGCGCTCCTGATCGTGCTCGGTGGCGACCCGGTTGCCGCACAACGTCCGCCCGCGACCGATTCGAGGTTTTTCGGTGTCCGGACGACCCCGATTGTGCAAGGGA
>JBJXGR010000609.1:0-5434 GCA_046160045.1 Bryobacteraceae bacterium | reverse complement strand
GGGGGGGATTGACCCCGGCATCTTGTGGGTCTAGACTTGGGCTTAACTGAAGGCTCTTCAAGCCTAAGAAGGTGGGAGATACAAATCATGAAGACAAATCTAGCCCGTTGGCTAGCGGTTGGGGCCTTATTGTGCCTATTTGGCGCCTCTACCGCATTCGCCCAGGAAGTGCGAGCCAGCATTACCGGTATCGTAACCGACCCGACAAGCGCCCCGGTTGCCAATGCAAAAATCACGGTTACCAGTGCAACCCGGAACGCCCCAATCGTCGCCGAGACCAACTCGACAGGGTCGTTTGTGACCCCGTTTCTCGCGCCGGGAGCTTACCAGCTAACCGTGGAAGCTTCCGGCTTCAAAAGATTTGTGCGCGATAACATCGTTCTGCAGTCGCAGGACAAAGCGCGTATCGATGTTGCGCTGGAATTGGGCGAAGTCTCCCAGAGCATCACGGTGAGCGAAGCCGTGACGCAGTTGCAGACCGAGACCGCGAGCCGTTCGCAGGTTCTGGCCAACGAAATCGTGGCCAACGTGCCCACGCAAGGCCGCAACCCGTTCCAGATTGCCTGGGCCGCGGCCGGTGTGATCAAAGGCGGTTCGTTCCGCTACCTCCGTTCGTTCGATATCGGCGGCACCACCGGCATTTCGATCAACGGCGGCCGCGACGGGCAGAACGAAGTCCTGCTCGACGGCATCAGCAACGTCCGTGCCGAGTGGACCGTTATCAGCATCCCGACCACGGAATCCATCCAGGAGTTCAAGGTGCAGCAGAGCACCTACGATGCCCAGTATGGCCGCACCAGCGGCGGCGTGATCACGATGGTCACCAAGGGCGGCGGCAACGACTTTCATGGGACGGCGTTCGAGTATTTTCAGAATGACAAGTTGAACGCCAACCAGAGCGAACTCAACCAGCCGCAGACGGTCGCCGGCGTATTCTATCCCAACGGCCGCAAACCGCCGAACCACATCAACCAGTTCGGCGTCCAGGCCGCTGGCCCCCTCTACATCCCTAAGCTGTTCAACGGCAAGAACCGGGTGTTCTGGATGCTGTCGTGGGAGAGCATGCGTCAGCGTTCGGCGGATCCGGACGTCAAACAGGTCCCGCTGATGAACTGGCGTCAGGGCGACTTCTCCGACCTGTTTAATGCCCAGGGCCAGTTGGTTTCGATTTACGATCCGTTCAGCACCAGGGCCGACGGCTCGCGCACGCCGATTCCGAACAACCGCCTGGCGGCGAGCCAGATCGACCCCGTAGCCGCGAAGGTGCTGTCGTTCTACCCGGCGCCGACCAGCGCGGGTATAGGTCCCGCGCACGTCAACAACTTCCCCTACCCCTCGATCTGGTGGGCCAGCTTCGATCAGTTCGTCGGCCGCACCGACGTCGTTGTCAACCAGAAGAATAACGTCTTCTTCCGTTACAACGAGAACCCCTTCCAGGAGTTCCGTGCCGTTGTCTTTGGCATTGACAATCCTGCCGAACCCACCGGCAACGCGCCCTTGCTGCGTAACGGCCGCAACGTGATGATGGATTGGACGTCCACCGTTTCGCCGACCATGACCTTCAACCTGCGCGTCGGCGTCAATCGATGGGAAGAGGCGGGCGGCAGCACCATCGGCGCCGGCTACGATCCCAAGCAGCTTGGCATCGATCCCAACCTGGTGGCCCAGTTCAAGTCGTTTCAGTTCCCGCGATTCGATATCGACGGGTATCAAAGCGTCGGCTCGAATGCTGTCAGCCCTGGGATCCGCGACACGTACAGCGTGCAGCCGAACGCCAACAAAGTCGTTGGCCGCCACTTCCTGAAGTTCGGCTTCGAGGCTCGGCAGTATAACAAGGCCAATTCCGGCGGGGGCTACCCTTCCGGATTCTGGACTTTCGGTCGAAACTGGACCCAGGCGAATGCGAACCGGGCGGACGCCGTCTCTGGTAACGGTTTAGCTACGATGCTGCTCGGGATACCGAGTGATACGGGCAGCGCCACCTTCGTTCAGAAGACGATCGACCCGTACCACCGGCATTTCTACTATGCCGGCTTTCTCCAGGACGACTGGAAAATCAACTCGAAGATGAGCTTGAATTTCGGCCTTCGCTGGGATGCCGAATCGGGCAACGTGGAACGGTTCAACCGCCAGATCAACGGCCTGGACTGGAACGCCGCCAGCCCGATCGCCAGCAGGGTTCAGGGTTTGACGCTGAAGGGTGTGCCGCTGTTCGCCGGATTGAACGGGCAACCCGAGTCATTGATCGACACGCGCAAGAACGCCTTCCAGCCGCGAATCGGGCTCGCCTACAAACTCGGCGACAAGTGGGTCCTGCGCGGAGGCTACGGCCTCTATTACCTCGGTGAAGATCAGATTGGATCCACCAATGGATTCAGCCGCCAAACCAATGCCGTTGTCTCGACGGATGGCAACCTGACGCCCTATCCGGGAATGAAGACGGCCAACCCGTTCGTGGCACTGCCCGGCGGAAGACTCCTTGACCCCATCGGCACCAGCCTCGGCGACCTCAGCTTTCTCGGTGAGGGTGTACCCGGGTACCTGAGGAACCGTGGGCTGCCGTATTCGCATCAGTACTCGCTGGACATCCAGCGGGAAATCGGCGGTTCGATGTTGTTCGAGGTCGGCTACACGGGCAATACCACCCGCCGGTTACCCCTCAATAACGTCGGGGTGAACTATATTCCAACCAACGAGCTAGGGCGGCGCACGGCGACCGGCGCCATCGACAGCGCCTACTACACCGCTCTCGTCCCCAACCCCATGGCGGGACTGATCCCCAACAACGCAGCCCTGAATGGAGCCACCATCCAGCGGCAGATCCTGTGGTATGCCTACCCGCAGTACGGACCCTCGATCAGCTCGGTTCCGGTGGGCCGGGCTCAGTATCACGGCGTCAACTTTAAGGTCACCAAGCGGATGACGCAGGGATTGAGTTTCCTGTCGAGCTATCAATTCGGCAAGAACCTCCGGGAGACACGTCTCCTGAATGGGCAGGACTTTGGCGGCATCGCCAACTACGACTCCACCCGGTTGGTGAAGGAGTCCGATCAGTCCATCGACATCCCGCAGAAGTTCGTCATCGCGGGCATTTACGAGCTGCCCTTCGGCAAGGGTCGCAAGTTCGGCGCCGGCGTTCCGGGCGTCGTCAATCAGATCATCGGCGGCTGGCAGTGGAATTACAATGTGACCTATCAGAGCGGGCAGGTGGTGGACTATCCGAATGCTGCACAGAATGCGCCCGGTAGCGCCAAACTGTCGAGCGGGCAGACACGGACCAACTGGTTCAATACCTCGCTGTGGAAAACGTCGTCGGGAACCCCGGTTCCTACCCAGGAGCCCTTTACCCTGCGCACGTTCCCGTTCCTGTTCAGCGACGTCCGGCGTCCCGGTTATCAGAATTGGGACACCTCTCTTTCGAAGTTCTTCCCGATCAAGGAAAACCTCAGGCTGCAGTTCCGCTTTGAGATGGTGAACATGATGAATCACCCCTGGTTCGCGGACCTGGCGTCGACCAACATAACCAGTCCGCTGTTCGGCCAGTTGAACCCCACGCAGCGCAACCTGCCGCGATTCATTAAACTGGCGATGCATCTCTATTGGTAGTTTCTTTCAGATGGGGCGGGCCATCCCGCCCCGTTGGTCTACAATTGGGCCGGCTGGGTGCCGGCCCTTTTTTGCGTTTGGCCGTCCTGTTGTAGCGGTCGCGGTAGGGACAGCGGTTGCCCGCTGCCCCCCGCACAGACCCGTGCTGGCGCTCCTAACGCACACGGTTCTTACCTCCGATGTTGGGGTATTTGGCGTCGAAGCGCACGCTCGGATAGGGTTGCAGGATTTGGATCGGTGGAAGCAGGCTACCGAGGCCCTCCCGAAAACGTTGCCATGTCAGGCGGCTGCGCTGGCTGCGACGCCGAAGCGTTTGAAACCAGATACGCTGCACTCCATTGCGGAACGCTTTCAGTCGTGCCCAGTTGCCCGGAATCGCGTGATACTGGAAATACCCTCGCACCACTTGTCCGAGCCACTTCCCAGTCGTAGCTGGCGTTTCGTGCATTCGCTCGCGCAGCTTTGCCCGGATGTCTTTGAGCTGGGCCACCATGCGCTTGCCGATCGTCCTACGATGGACCGTGAAATAGCCCGTTTTGTGGCTGGTCCCACAGATGTGGGTGAAACCTAGAAAGTTGAAGGTCTCCGGTTTCCCTTCTCCTCGCTGCTCCCGCCGTTCCGTGGCATATCGCCCGAACTCAATCAGGCGCGTCTTCTCCGGGTGTAGTTCCAGCCCGAACTTCCACAGCCGTTCCCGCAACTGCTCCAGGAATCGCTCTGCGTCTTTCCGTCGCTCGAACCCCAGCACACCGTCGTCGGCATAACGCACGATGATCATCTCCCCGCGCGCCTCCTTCTTCCGCCATGCTTTTGCCCACAGATCCAGCACGTAATGTAGGTACAGATTCGTGCGGACTCCCTTCCTCCGCCTGGAACCACTTCCCGTCTTCCACCACCCCCGCCTTCAGCCATTTCTGGATCAGGCGGACTACTCGCTTGTCTCCGATCCGATGTTCCACAAACCGAACCAGCCAGTCGTGCTGGAGTCGAATGTCGAGATCCAAAATCCAGCTCACTTTCTTCCGCACGATCCCTACCCACAGCGCGTCCAGTGCATCCTGTTGCCCGCGCCCAGGCCGGAATCCGTAGCTGAAACCCAGAAAGTCCTCCTCCCATATCTGGCTGAGTACTTTCCCTACAGCGTACTGGACGACTTTATCCTCCAGCGCCGCGATCCCCAATGGCCGCTTCCGCCCATCGGCTTTCCAGATCCAGGTCCTTCGCGACGGTCGTGCTCGATTCGCTCCGCGATGGATTCTCCCCCATAGGTCGCTGATGCGCGCCTCCAGGTCTTCTCCATATTCCTGCCACGTCACCCCATCCACTCCCGGCGCCGCCTTCCTCTTCAGGCTGTAATAACTCTCCTGGAGCAGGTCGATGCTTATGTGATGCAGCAGAGCCGTGAACTTTGACTTCCTGTCCTTCCTCGCTGCTTCGCGCACACGCTCTAGCCCGTTTGGCCCGCTTTCCCGGCACGGTGTCCGGTGCGAGTTAGGCTCTAACGTGTTCTCCTTGGTCAGCGGCCTTCCCTCCACAGCCTCCGCCCGCGGTTCCCCGCTTTTGTTCGGCTGCTTCGTAGGTACTATGCCACTGTACGACTCCCCGCTGTCGTGCACGGAGGACTTATGGCTCATCGCCTTCTCCTCCCGGCCCGCTCACCGCCTGCGGGCGACCGCTGGGTCTCCCGGTTCTCGCGCATGAAGTTTCTCTGCATGCCTGGGGTCTTCGACTACGCAGGGCCGTACCTCGCTCGCGTTCTCGCGCCGCACGTTGTTGTCTTCCGGTTAGTCTGACACCGTCGACTCCCTGAACCACACATTTTCGGAGC
>JBJXGR010000608.1:0-4079 GCA_046160045.1 Bryobacteraceae bacterium | reverse complement strand
GCGGTTGAACAGTTTGTCGAGGCGCTCCAACGAAGAGGCGTCGAGTGGATGGCCACCTTGTGCGGGCACGGGTTGGACCCGCTGTTTCACGCGGCGAAAGCGGCCGGCTTGCGATTGGTGGATACGCGCAATGAGCAGACGGCCGGGTACATCGCCGACTACTTCGGGAGGCTGACCCGGCGGCCCGGGGTCTGCGCGGTATCGAGCGCGGTGGCGCACGCCAACGCGTTGACCGGCGTGGTGAACGCGTGGTTCGATGGCTCGCCGATGCTGCTGATCAGCGGCGCGGCGGCGGTGCGAACGGCCGGGATGGGGCACTTCCAGGACATGGACCAGGTGGCGATGGCGCGGCCGGTGACCAAGTACGCGCGCGTGATCGACCATCCGGACCGGGCGGCTCAGATCGTGGAAGAGGCACTGGACGTGGCGATGGTCGAACCGCAGGGACCGGTGCATCTGACGTTTCCGATGGACATCCAGCGGGCGGAAGCGGACCACCCGGTGGTCCGAACACCGATCGCCGCGCCGGTCTTTCACGAGGACATGGACGCAGCAGCAGAGGCGATCGCCGCGGCCGAACGCCCGCTCGTGGTGGCCGGTTCCGGCGTCTGGTATGCGAACGAAGGTGCGGCGCTGATCGCCTGTTGTGAGCGCCTGCGGATTCCCTTCGTGGTGCCGATTTGGGATCGCGGTGTGGTGGAGAAGCCCAGTCCGGCCTTCGCCGGCATCCAGGGCGCGCTGAGCGGAGCGCCTGGTTTCTTCGAACGCGCGGATTGCGTGGTGATGGCCGGGGCGATATCCGACTACCGTGTCGGATATCTCCAGCACGGAGCCCGAGTGGTGCGGCTGACTCGCGGGTGGGCGGAGTTGGATCGCCGGTTAACCCCGACACCGGCGCACGCGGCGTGGCTGGAGGAAGTCCTGATCCGGCGGGACGAGTTCCGGCACTCGGTGGAAGAGAAGGCCCGGCAACAGGGCGCCGGGGGAACGCACGCGCTGGACATCCTGAATGCGCTGCGGCGCGTGTTGAGCGACGACGCGTTGCTGTTGATCGACGGCGGAAGCGTCGGGCAGTGGGCCCATCATCTACTGACGGACCGCTATCCGTCGCATTGGCTGACCTGCGGACGAAGCGGCGTGGTGGGGTGGGGTCTGGCCGGTGCGATGGCGGCGCGGTTGGCCCGTCCGGAGTCGCCCGTGGTGCTGCTGGCGGGCGACGGCGCGTTTACGTTTAACGTCGCGGAACTCGAGTGCGCGGCCCGGCAGGGGCTGCACTTCGTCGCCATTGTCGCCGACGATCTCGGCTGGGGCATCACGCGGACGGGGCACATCCGGCAGTTCGGAGAGCCGATCTCGAGTTCGCTCGGCCCGGTGAAGTTCGATCAACTGGCGGAGTCGCTGGGCGCGCGTGGTGCGGTGGCGGCCTCGCGGGAGGAAATCGAGCCGAAGCTGCGATGGGCGCTCGAGCAAAAGGCCGTCACAGTGCTGCACGTGCCGATCGTGGGCGGCAATCCATAGCGATTTAGTCCACATACGACTATGGGTCGGTCGGTCTGCCGGAAAAATGGAGTGGCCATTGAACAAGATCCTTGCCAGGGTCAGGATGCGATAAGGGAGGCTGAGCATGGGGAGAATCACATCCAAGCATCAAGTCACTGTGCCCAAGGCCCTCGCTGAACGGTACAAACTCCAACCAGGCGATGACATTGACTGGGCGGCAGCGGGCGAGTTGATCCACGTTATTCCTCGGGACAGACTGGCGGCAGGGGCAACGCGGCAATCACGGCTCCGCTTGTTCGACCAGGCGACCGAACGTCACCGCAGACGTCCTTCTGTGTCTATGCCGCGAAAACCCCGAGGCAGAGGATGGACCAGAGAGGACTTGTACCGGCGTGGCCGCCCTAGTTGATACGAACATTCTTCCCGCTCGCGTAGCTCGTTACAAAGAGAAACTGCCCGACCCGTTCCAGGGCGTGAGCAAGTGGCCCGCGGGCCACCGCAGCCTCAGAGGCTGTGAACAATCGGGAGATAGGCAGCCACCGCTCCCTCACGGTCGCGGCTCTGAAGGTTGCACGGCTCTGAAGAAAGCGCGGCTCTGTGGGGAGCGGCCGGAGTGGCGATCACAACAACGGGAGCACGATGTGCGAGGGCCGGCGGGCGTCCACGTATACCCGGTTCTCGGCCTGCACCACCCGCGACGCCGTCGCGCCGGATTCGCCGGTTCCCGGATTCACGTCGAACCTGGGGAAATTGCTGCTGTTGATCACCACCCGGATCCGGTGTCCCGCGAACAGGCGAATGCTGGTCGCCCACAGATCGACGCTGAGCTCATACACCTTGCCGGGCTCGAGCAGGGAGGGTTCGTAGTCCGAATCGCGATATCTCGCCCGCTGGATCCCGTCGCAGATCAGCATCGACCGCCCGTCCGGGTGCACGTCGCATAGCCGCACGACCAGATCGGTGTCGACCGCGCTCGACGAGATGTACAGCTTCGCGACGACCGGCCCCGTGAGATCGAGGTCTTCGTCGAGCGGTGGGGACGTAAACGTCAGGCACTCCGGTTCGATCCCGCGCTGGTCCTGCGATCCGGCTTGGGCGTTCAATTCGGCAAAGCCCCCCTGTTCTCCCGGCTTCTGTTCGTGCAGAGAGTACAGGGTGTTCCCGCCGGCGGAACGCGTGGGTTTGTCCGGATCGTGGACAAAGGCGGCGGGGGGCGGATCGGAGGCCGGAGGATGCCACCGCGCGGTGCCGTCGTTCACCGACTTTGCGCTACCGCTACGCTCCGAGTGGAAATAGAGATTCCGGAACGAGATGCCGGGCGGAGGCCACTCTTCCGCGGTCCTCCAACGGTTGACCCCCATCATGAAGTAGTTCACCGCCGGCGCATCGGCCAACGCGTTGACCTTTCCTCCCAGGGTCAGATCGAACCACTGGGCCATGGCTTCTTTGTAGTTGAAGCGGGCTTCGTCGCTGAAATCCATCTCGCCGGTGTAGCGGCCGGCCACGGGATCGTCCATCGCGGGGCCGTGCATCCACGGCCCGATGGTCAGCCGCTGGCTGCGGCGCGCCTCCGGCGATGATGCGTGCGCGCGCATTCCAATAAAGTTCCGCAAGCTCCCGCCGAGGAAGATGTCATACCAGGAGGCGAGATGATACATGGGGACCCGAAATCGCCCATACTGCGTGGATATGTCCCACTGGCGCCAGTAGGCCGGATCTTCCTGGCGAAGCAGATACTCCTTGATCCAGGCGAAGGGATCGGAGAACAGACCGCACTCGGCCAGCGGGCGGGCTCTCAGCAGCGCCATCTGGTTCCGGCTGCTCTCTCGGTCCAGCACCGCCGCCCGATGGCGCAGTGTCTCGAGCGACTGCCGCGCTCCCCACATGAACATGAACCCGAGTTCGAACGCGCCTCCACGATAGACCCATTCGTTGCGGAGGCTGGCCGGCGCCTGGCGGGTGAACATGGCGCCGAGGTGAGGGTTGGGATCTCCGGCCATCAGGTACTGGTTGAATCCCGCGAAAGATCCACCGAACACTCCGACCCGGCCACTGCTCCAGGGCTGGCCGGCCAGCCACTCCACCGAGTCGAAGCCGTCTCTGGCGGTGCCCCATGCCTCTTCGCGAAAGGGATACCAGAGGCCTTCTGACGCGTAGCGGCCGCGTGCGTCCTGGACGGCGACGGCAAATCCGTGTGCCGCGAGGTACTGGGGCGCCTGAATCCGGACCATCACCGACTGATGCTTTCCATAGGGCGTCCGTTCGAGGAGCACCGGGTATCGGCCCGGCGCGGAGGGCAGGTACAGATCCGTCGCCAGGCGAGTGCCGTCGCGCATGGGAATAGGGACGTCCTTCTCGAAGCGGATTCCTTCTAAGAGGTTGGCCGGTGGGGTGCTTTCGAAGTTGGGTTGGAACATAGAGCCGAAACGGGACCGCTGGCCCCGAGACCGATTCTAGCTACTTTCCCACTTAAAATTCAGAAAAGGCTGTGAAGCGCTGGAGACTGGCCATAAGATGCCTCAGGCCGCGACTACGGCTTTCCCTGGGAAGCCGTTTCGACAAGCGATTTCGAAAGGGAG
>JBJXGR010000607.1:0-32982 GCA_046160045.1 Bryobacteraceae bacterium | reverse complement strand
GCGGGGCCGATGTATACCCATGGGTTCGACAACCAGGGGCGGCCGGTGTCGCTGACCGACAGCACCAGCCAGATCGCGGCGCAAAGCGTGGTTTACGGCGCGGCTCACCAGATCACGTCGATGCAATACACGGTGGCGGGCAGTCGATCATGGAGGATCGGTTAAGGGGAAAAAGGGGTCATCCTGATCTGCGCAGTTCCCTTACAGCAGCCGGTGCTCCATCAGGATTTCACCCACGCGATGAAGTTCGTTCATGGTCTGGGTCTTCCGGCGCAGAGAGATCGAGACGAACAGCGCGTCGAGCACGGCCAGTTGGGTGACGCGGGAAGCCATCGGCGCCTGAAAGTATTTGATCTCGCTCGGCGTGGCGTGCAGAACAATGTCGGCGTGGTTCGTGATGGGCGACTTCATCGAGTTGGTCAGGCAGATCGTCTCCGCCTTCCTCTCTCGCGCGACCTTCAGACATTGCACGGTCTCCTTGGTCCGGCCCGAACAGGAAATGCCGAAGGCGAGGTCGCCCTTCTTGAGTTGGGTCGCGGCGACCAGTTGCATGTGCGAGTCGCTCTCGGCGAAGGCGGGCAGACCGATCAGCCGGAACTTGCAGTAGGCCGTATACGCCACGGCATAAGAGAGTCCCGTCGAGAACAGTTGAATGCGCCGCGCCCGTTCGATCGCGTGAGCGGCCTGAAGCATTGTCTCTTCGCTGTTGATCTGGCGTGTCTCCGCCAGGCTCTTTGCGTGGAAGCGGAACACCTGCTCAAAGACCGACAGATCCTTGGACTCGTCGTTGTTCGAGGCGGCGAAGCCCCCTTGGGCCAGTTCGCGGGCCAGAGCAATCTTGAGATCGGCGAAACCCCGAACGCCCAGCGTGCGGCAAAAACCCACGATCGACCCGACGCTGGCGCCGGAGTTCTGGCGCATTTGCGAGATGGTGTGGTACAGGACGCGTTCCGGGTCCTTCAGGATGTAGTCGGCAATCAGGCGCTCGGTGGGATTGAGCGATCCCAGAATGCCCTGCAGGTAAACAAGAAGAGGGCGGGGAACGGGAGCAGTCTGCTTCGAAGGTTTGCTCATGATGGACTGCTGAAAGAAGGCTCCTGTTGTGAACTTGCTTCACCCTTCGAACAAGCTGCAGGAGTCCTCAACCTTTGATTGTATCGCAAGCCTTCCGTTCGCCATGCTCACTCGTGGTTGATAGCGAGCGGCGCCGCCATCGGCAGTGCCCGCTCCCTTCCGGTCGCGGCTCTGTTGCGGGGGGCAGTGCCCGCTCCTTTCGTTCGAGGCTGTTGCGGGGGGCAGTGCCCGCTCCCTTCCGGTCGCGGCTCTGTTGCGGGGGGATGGTTCAGCCGCGGGAGCCTGAGGATCGTTCATAGGTTCAGATAGTGCTTGACACAGTATTCAGTTCGTTATACAAGTTGGTGAGCATAGTTCACAGAAACCCATGCCTCTCGTCTCCATGAAGAGCATGCTGGCGGACGCCCTCGCGGGCGGTTACGCAGTCTGCTATTGCGAATCCTGGAATCTGGAGTCGTTCCAGGCGGTGATCGACGCCGCGTCCGACGCCGACGCTCCCGTCATCGCCGGGTTCTCGGGAGGCTTCCTGGCCGATCCCGGCAGGAAGCGCCCGGAAAGACTCTCCGACTACGCGGGCTTGCGCCTGGCGCTGGCGGGCGCTTCGGTTCCCGTCAGCTTTCTTCTCAACGAATCGGACAGTCTTCCTCAGATCGAGGAAGCCATTGACCTCGGCTTCAACGCCGTGATGATCGAGAACGAGCATCTTGACCCGGATGCCTACCGGAGGCTGGTGAAAAAGACGGTCGCACGGGCGCGGCCAAACGGCGTCTCCGTGGAAGCGCAGTTGGGCACTCTGCCCCACGGCTGCGACCAGGAGGCCGGCCACGGCGAAGTCACCGACCCACGGGCCGCCAGGGAGTTCGTGGAAGACACCGGCATCGACGCGCTGGGAGTGTCGGTCGGCAACATCCACATTCTGACCAGCGGTGAATCGCCGCTCCATCTCGACCGGCTCGAGAGCATCCACGCGGCAGTGGACGTTCCGCTGGTGTTGCACGGAGGCACGGGGATCCCACCGGAATATGCGGCGCAGGTGATCTGTCGCGGAGTTGCGAAGATCAACTTCGGCACGGTACTGAAGCAGGCGTTCCTGGCGGCGGTGCGGGAGAAACTGGAGGCCTACCAGGAGCCGATGAACCCACATCCTTTCGTGGGCATGGGGGGGGGCCAGGATGTGTTGATTGCAGGACGCGAAGCGATGATGGCGCAAGTGAGAAAGCTTCTTCATCGCTTTGGGGCGGCCGGCAGGGCCGGAGGGTTGGCGTGCGCCGGGACGGCGCAGACCAGGGAGGTGAATGCATGATTACGCGCAAACAATACGACGACGTGGTGGAGAGGGCAAGCGAGATGCTGCGGCAGGCCGGCATCGCGATCACTCCGGACGAGAAGAGCCACTTTGAGGTGGCCGATTTTGGCCTCAGCGACCTGGAGCACACGGGTCTCGAGATCATTGTGTACATGAACACGGAGCGCTGCTGCGCCAAGGAACTGGTGATGTTCCCCGGGCAGACGTGCCCGGAGCACTACCACCCGACGATCGACGGCGTGCCGGGCAAGGAAGAGACCTTCCGCTGCCGCTGGGGCGCGGTGTACGTGTACATGCAGGGAGAGGCGACGCCGTCGCCGGCCTGCCGGCCTCCGGCGGGTTCGGAACCCTATTACAAGGTGTGGCACGAAGTGTGCCTGAAGCCGGGCGATCAGCTTACAGTCCACCCGGATACCATCCATTGGTTTCAATCCGGGCCGGAGGGCGCGATTGTCTCGGAGTTTTCCACGAAAAGCAGGGATGAACTGGACCGCTTTACAGATCCCCGGATCGAGCGGCAGACCACGATCACCGGGTAGTGATCGAAGGAGCGAACATGATGATGGACGGATCAAGAACTCTCCTCCGCGGGCAAGTGCGCCTGGGAGTCTTCGTGCTTGCCTGCCTGCTGGCGGGCGGAGCGAATCGCGCGGACGCTCAGGTGGCGACGGCCGCGGTAAACGGGATCGTTCGCGACGCAAGCGGAGCGGCGGTGGCCAACGCCGAGGTTACGCTCTTGCAGGTGGAGACCGGCGTGTCCCGCAAAAGCGTGAGCAACGCCTCGGGAGTGTATGCCTTCCTGAACCTGGTTCCGGGCAAGTACTCGCTGACGGCGGGCAGCGCGGGATTCGCCGCCAGCAAGTCCGAGCCCTTTACCCTGGTCGTCAATCAGACGGCCACGTTCGACTTCTCTCTGCAGGTGGGCGCCATCGAGCAGTCCGTGTCCGTCAGCGCGACCGGGACGGAGGTGCAGGCGTCGACGTCGGAAATCGGGGCGGTGATCCCGTCCGACCGGATCACGGCCCTGCCGTTGAACGGGCGCAACTTCACACAGCTTCTTGCGTTGACGCCCGGAACTTCCCGCATCAGCGTTTCGCAGAATGCCGGCGGCTCGGCGACCTCGGTGGGCGAGGTGATCATGCCGTCGGTCAATGGCCAGAACAACCGCAGCAACATGTTCCTGATCGACGGGATCAATAACCAGGGGACGTATTTCGGGACGTACGCGGTGGGACCGATCGTCGACACGATTCAGGAATTCAAGGTGCAGTCGCACAACGACGAGGCGGTCTTCGGCGCCGTGCTGGGCGGGATCGTGAATGTCGTGACCAAGTCCGGTACCAACGAACTGCACGGGGCGTTGTGGGAATTCCTGCGCAACGACGCCTTCGACGCCTCGAACTTCTATTCGCACACCGTGTTCCCGTTCAAGCAGAATCACTTCGGCGCTTCCGGAGGAGGTCCGGTGACGATCCCCAAGATTTATTCGGGCAAGAATCGCACCTTCTTCTATCTTGGTTACCAGGGCTTCCGCTTTCGAACTCCGTCGAACGTCTACGCGCGAGTCCCCACCCCGGCGAATTTGCAGGGCGATCTAAGCGACTGGCCGCGGCAGATCTTCGATCCGTTCTCGACCGTTCCCGATCCGAGTCAGGCCGGGCAGTTCAATCGCACGCCGTTCACGGGCAACCGTATCCCGGCCGCGCGCATATCGAACCTCGCCACGCAGTTTGCGAAGTTCGCCATCCCCGCTCCTGTCGTTACGCCGTTCCAGAATTTCAACGCCTGGAACACGGACACGTTCCGGCGCACGCAGAACGAATACACGGCACGAGTGGACCACAACATCGGAGGGAAGGACTTCCTCTGGTTCCGTTGGAGCGGCGTCTTGCAGAACATCGGCGCGGGCGCGGCGCTCAATACGATCGGGCAGCGCAACGACAATACCGCCAGGAACATCGGCGCGAGTTGGACCCACACATTCGGGCCAAGCTCGGTTCTCCAGGTCGCGTTCGGGCGGGTGAAGGCGTCCGACGAGGTATTTGTCGATTACAAGAACGCTCCCGCGGACGTTGGGCAGCAACTGGGCTTCTCGAACCTTTGGGTCGGGAACTGGAAAACGGGAGTGGGCGTGGGCCCGAGCATTGCCGTGGCGGACTACTTCTCCGCGCTTTCCAACAGGAACATCACCCAGCCCACCGACCTGTGGGAGTGGAAAGCGGACGCGTCGAAGATCCGCGGCAACCACATTCTCAAGTTCGGCGGCGGATTGACCCAGAACGGCGTGCGCGTCAGCAATCAGTTGGCACAGAGCAGCTACGGCGTCTCCGAAACGTGGAATCCGCTCAGCCCGGGAACTACCGGATCGGCCCTGGCGTCGTTCCTGCTGGACGCGCCCGGCTCCGCGCAGCGCCGCAATGTTCTCGTGACAACGCGCTGGGGCGGCGTCATGGGCTTGTATGTCACCGACCAGTGGAAGGCGACGCCGAAGCTCACCTTTAACATCGGGCTCCGGTATGACCGCACGTTCATTCCTCCCTACGGCAAACCCGCCGACAAGAACATCCATATCGGCAATCTGGACCTTCTGCGCGGGGTCTACATTCTCCAGTACAAGCCGGATTCCTGCGCCGTCACCAAGATCGCGCCGTGCATTCCGACGCCGGACGGGTCGCTTCCCGCAAACGTCATCGTCGACCCCCGGGGCAAACTGGTCACCGACACGACGAAGAATTTCCAGCCGCGCCTGGGTCTCGCCTACCGCCTCGACTCGAAAACGGCCATCCGCAGCAGTTTTGGGATCTTCTTCGACAATTGGGCGGGTGTGACGCAGCGCGCCACCAACACGCAGGGCAGTTGGCCGTCGGTGGATTTCCTTACCGGCCCATTGAACGCTCCCACGCAGAGCGTGACGCCGAATCGAAGGGGAACCGATCCGTTCCCGGAAGGCGGCACCATTCCCGCTCCCACCCCATTCAATATCGGCGCGAACTACTTTGACCCGTTCATCAAGAATCCCTACTCGATCCAGTGGAACATCGGCATTCAGCGGCAGCTCGGCGCTGCGATGGTGGGGACGTTGAACTACGTCGGCTCTGGCAGCCGCCGGCTTGGAATAGGCACTACGTTCAACGTCTCCCGAACGCCAGGACCGGGCGATCCACGCGACCGCTTCCCGTTCCCCTACATCAATCCATCGGTGTTCGACCGCGGTTGGGGAACCAGCAGCTACAACGGCCTACAACTGCTCCTCGATAGGCGATTCGCCAAAGGGCTCGCCTACACGGTTTCGTACACGTGGTCGAAGTCGCTCGACGCCGGCTGTTCGGGTTGGTTCCAGGTGGAGGGCTGCTGGGTGCAGGATCCCTACAACTGGAAAGCGGATCGTAGTGTTGCCGGGTTCGACCTGACCCAGGTACTGACTACGAACTTCGTCTATGAACTGCCGCTCGGCAAAGGCAAGCTTGTCCAGACCGGCAATCGGATCGCGGACTACATCATCGGGCCCTGGCAGATCAACGGCATCGCCGAGTTTTCGTCAGGCCAGCCCTACACAATGAACGTCAGCGGCGACATCGCGAACACTCGCAACGCCGGCCGGGGCGGCGGCTACATGCGGCTACACCAGATTGGCGACCCGAAACGATCCAATCCCGATCCGAACGTGTCCTGGTTCAACCCGGCGGCTTTCGCCACTCCGGTCCCGTTCACATTCGGCTCGCTGGGGCGATACACGATGCGTTCGGACTGGATTCGAAAAGCCGACGTGTCGCTGTTCCGGATCTTTCCCATCATGGAGAGAAAGCGGCTGGAGTTCCGCGCCGAGGCCTTCAACGTGACCAACACTCCGGTATTCGCGGTGCCCGTCGCCGATCGTGCCAATGTCAACTTCGGACGAGTGTTGGGCACGCGGTTCAGTCCGCGGCAGCTTCAGCTCGGCCTGAAGATCGTATTCTGACGCGTTTGTGCGCCCCAAAACGGCGGAAGCGCGGGTACGATGGGCAATGATAAGGGGAGTCATGAGGCGTGACTCCCCTTCGTCTTGTCGAGACTCATTTGGGTTCCGGCCCTGTTTTTCCTTCCGGTTGTCTTCATCTTCGCCCGGCGGCCGCCGGCCGGCCAAGACTGATCCGCGGGCTGCTGGACCGTAACGTGGACATGAAGGTGAATCATGACTTGCAAGCACTTATCTTCAAAGCGAACGGCAATTGGCTGCGCGCTGGCTGTGTGGTTCTTTGCTCCCGCGAGCGCGCAGCAGTTGCCGAAGGATCTGGGGCCGCTGGAATACTACCGCCCCCCACAGTTGTCGGCGATGGTGCAGTTCACCAAGGACCCCGAGCACAAGGGTCACACCATGGAGGAGTGGCGGCGGAATCTGGGCCGCGATTTCGATGCGCGCGCGCTGGTGGAGCGGTGCAGACGCGCCGGCGCCGTCCAGATCATCTGGATCGACAAGTGGATTGATGGCCTGGTTTTCCACGATACGAAGACGACCACCTACAAGGCCGAGCGCGACTTCCTGGGCGAGGTCGCGCGCGAGTGCAAGAAGCAGGGACTCAAGATTCTCGCTTACTTCAATACGTATTACGATGACAATCCCGAGTTCGCGGCCTGGCGCGCGATCGATCAGCGGGGACGTCCTCTGGTCCTCTCGCCGGGATGGCCTTCGGCCCTGGTCAGCATGCACTCTCCCTATCGGGACAGGGTCCTTGAACAGATCCGCGAGTTGCTGGTGAACTACGATGTCGACAGCCTGTGGTTCGATGTCCCCAAGTATCCCAGCATCAGTTATGACCGGTGGTCGCGGGAGGCGTTCCGCAAGCAGTACGGAAAGGACATGGAGGAGGCCTCGCCGGCCGAGCGCCGCAAGTTCGCGCTCGATTCCACGGCGCAGTGGTTCGTGGACATCGCCGCCTGGGCGCGGAAGATCAAGCCTTCGGTGATCATCGTCCCGCACGGAGGGTTCGACCCGGCGTCGGTGGCGGGCCCGAACTACACGGCGCGCATGGCGGGAGCGGCTGACTACTTCACGGTGGAGATGCACACGGCCGCGGTGCAGGACGGCGGAGCCAGCACCCTGGCGGGACTGGCCAAGCCGGCCGAGGCGGGTTCGCTGATCTCCGACTTCTGGTTCACTCCGATCGAAGGCGAACCGCCGAAGAGTTCCAAGAGCCCCAGCGAATCGCTGGCGGAGGTGGCGACGGTGTTCACGAGCGGCGTGAACCTGTGGCTGGCCTTCATCATGGGTCACGACGGGACCGCGGACGAGGCGACCCTGGCTCTGCTGGACCAGGCGGGGGCGTGGCTGAAGTCGCGGCGGCCGTATCTGGAGGGGGCGACCACGTTGTGCGACGTGGGGATCGTGATGGGAACGGCGGACCCTGAGGAACAGCACTGGCCGGGAGGGATACCTCCGGAAGGTGCAGCGGGACGGCCGCCGGGTGACGTGTGGGGAGCCCTGGAAGGTCACCTGCGGTCGAGCGGGTATCCGCCGTGCCGCCTGGCGACCAGCAAGGGTCTCCACAAATGGGATGCCATTCCCCCGGGAACCCGGACGCTGATCGTGCCGGACCGGGTCAGCCTGTCCGCGGAGGACGCGGCCAGGGTGCGCGGCTTCGCCGCCCGCGGCGGAAGCGTGCTCGCCTTTGGCCGCGGCGTTTCCCTGGGCGTGACGGGACGGGACGTAGGCAAGGCCGATGAGATCTTCGGCATCCGCTCGGCTGGGTATGTGCTCCCGAATCCTTGGGCGGACGGAACGCGCTTGGAACTTGCTAAGGGCAAATACGTGCCGTTGTGGACGCTGCTGATCCACGTCCGCCCGACGTCGGCCGAGACGCTGCTCTGGGCCGAAAATCGGATCGAGGGCGGCATGCCCGGCTTGACCCGCAACCGGGTCGGCGCGGGGCGGGCCTATTTCTTTGCCACCGCCGACTCGGCCTTGGACGGCAAACCGGAAGTACTCCAGTATCTGTGGAAGGAGACGATTGGCGAACCGTTGTGGCGTGTTCGCGACGTCACTCCGCTCTATCAGTCCGACACGATCCTGCCCTCCGGCGTCCTCTCGCAGGAGGCGCCCTCGGGCTCCACGCGGTACCGGGCCAGACTCCGCTTGCAGGGCAACCGGCGGATCGTCCACATCATCGACAGCCGCCCGGGGATCGGCGGCCCGTTGCCGCGCAACCGCTCGCGGCACATCACGCTGGAGATCAATGCGAAGCACTTTCCGTTCCGCTCGGCGACGCTGGCGCCGCGCGGTACGCCGCTAAAGGTGACGCCCAAGGAGGGTTGGAATGCCCTCACGCTCTACCCGGACCCCGAGGTAACGCTCGTGCTCGAACCCTGAGAGAAGGAGACCGCTATGTGGCGAAGGGACTTCTGTAAGACGCTCCTGGCGCTGCCCGCCGCGGCGGCGTTGTACGCCAGCCGGACCCGAGGCCTGCCGCCGTTGACGATCCGCGAGGTGCGCACCATCAAGACCGGCGCGGGCGGGCGGTATCAGTGGGTGTTCGTGAAGATCCTGACGTCCGAGCCAGGGCTGTACGGTCTGGGTTCGGCGAGCAACGTCCACCAGGCGATGACGGTGGCCGCATCCATTGAACACCACCTGGGGCCGTTTTGGGTCGGCCGGTCGGCGGACCGCATCGAGGACATGTGGCATGCGACCAACTTCCGCTCGTACCGGCGGAACAGCGTGATCCAGAACAACGTGCTGAGCGCGCTCGATATGGCGCTGTGGGATATCAAGGGCAAGCGCGCCGGCATGCCGGTCTACGAACTGCTCGGCGGAAAGGCGCGGGACGCGGTGCCGGTCTACGGGCACGCCATCGGCAGGGATGCCGCGGAAGTGGAAGAGGATGTCCGCAAGTACATGGAGCGGGGCTACCGGCACGTGCGGGCTCAGCTCATTCATGTGGGCGGGTACGGCGGAGGGGGCATGGTGCCGCCCGGGCAAGGGAGCCGTCCCGCGCAAGGGTTTGCCGGGACGGCCTTTGACGAAGAGCAGTACATGGAGACGATCCCTAAGCTCTTTGAGCACCTGCGGGTGAAACTCGGCACGGGCGTCAAACTCATCCACGACGTGCACGAGCACTTGACGCCCACGATGGCGCTCGAGTTTGCCCGCCGGATGGAACCCTACCGGATGTTTTTCGTCGAGGATATCCTTCCGCCGGAGCACATCGACTGGTTCCGGGAGATTCGCCAGATCGCTTCCACGCCCATGGCAATGGGCGAATTGTTCACCAGCCCGCGCGAGTGGGTACCGCTGATCTCCGAACGGCTCATCGATTTCATCCGTTGCCGCATCTCGTCGGTGGGCGGGATCACCGCCGGCCGCAAGATCGCGAGTCTCTGTGAAACATTCGGGGTGCGCACCGCCTGGCAGGAGGGCGGGGACAACGATCCGATCAATCAGCTCGCCGGCTACCACCTTGATCTGGCCAGCTCGGCCTTCGGGATCCAGGAGGACAATCGTTTTCCCCCGCTGGTGCACGAGATGCTACCCGGCACGGCGCAGATCAAGGGAGGGTACCTGTACGGCAGCGATTCGCCCGGTTTGGGCGTCGACTTGAATGAACAGGTGGCCGCCCGCTACCCGCTGACGCCGCCCTCGGGCGCCGAAGACGGCACCACCCAGCGGGGCCTGGACGGATCGTTGGTCCGTCCCTGAGCGCGGGAACAGCGGGACACCGCGCCAGGCAAGTGAGGAAATGAAAATGAAACAGCATAAGGTATCGAGACGAGAGTGGGTCGCCCTGGCCGGCGCGGTCCCCGCGGCCGCGGCGCTGCTCGGGGGCTGCCGCCAGCAGAAGCCGGCGGCGGTTCAGGAAGATCCCGCCGTGGCGGCCGACCGCGCCCGCCGCCTGAAATGGTGGACCGAGGCGCGCTTCGGCATGTTCATCCACTGGGGCGTCCACACCGTCATCGCCCGGGACATCTGGAACATGGAACATGAGGCCATCCCGATCCCCGAATACGAGCAGTTGGGCAAGCGGTTCAAGCCGCCCGCCGGGACACCCCGGGAATGGGCCAAACTGGCCCGGCAGGCTGGCCAGAAGTACATGGTTCTGACCGCCAAGAATCACGATGGGTATTGTCTGTACGACACGAAGACCACGCACTTCTGCTCGACCAGGCAGGCCTGCGGCCGCGACCTGGTGGCGGAGTTCCTGGAGGCCGCCCGGGCCGAGGGTCTGCGAGCCGGCGTGTACTTCTCCATGATGGACTGGTATCACCCCGATGGCATTCGCTGCGTCGTGGATGAGGCGGCCCGCAAGCGGTTTGTGGAGTACATCCACACGCAGATTCGCGAGCTGTGCTCCAACTACGGCAAGCTCGACATCCTTTGGTACGACGGCGCGTGGCCCATGGACGCCGAGCAATGGGAGGCCGAGAAGCTGAACAAGATGATCTTCGAGTTGCAGCCGGACATCGTGGTCAACGACCGCGGCGCGCTGCCGGGCGATTTTTCGACGCCGGAACAGAAGATCGAAGCCGCCGACGAGGGCCGCGCGTGGGAAACCTGCATGACGATCAACGGCGCGTGGGGTTACGTCCGGGCGGATGAGAACTGGAAGACGCCGCAGTCGGTGCTCGGGAGCCTGATCACGTGCGCGAGAGGCGGGGGCAACTACCTGCTCAACATCGGTCCCCGGCAGGACGGTTCGGTACCGGAAGGCTCGGTGCGCGTTCTCACCGAAGTGGGGAAGTGGATGGACCGGAACGGCCAGACCATTTACGGATCCGAGCGGTGCAAAGTGGTGCGCAGCAACTACATGAACTTCACCCGGAAGGGGAACACGCTGTACATGCACGTGTACCGATGGCCGGGCTCGACGCTGATTGTGGCGCGGCTGAAGAGCAAGGTGAAGTCGGCGCGGTGGCTCGCCACGGGCAAGCCGGTGGAAGTGATCCAGGCGCGGGAACTCGACCCGCGGGAGCCGCCCATCGAATTCCCGATCTATCGGGTGAAGTTTACGGGCCTGCCGGAGACCGCGCCCGGCGAGATGACGCCGGTGATCGCCGCCGAGTTCGAAGGCGTTCCGGAGCAGGACCTGAAATTCCCGCGCTGGGCGAAGAAGAAGCAAGCATGAGAGGCAAGCGGATTGCGATTGCCTTACTTCCCGCCGTGCGGTGGATCTGTGTGGCCTTGTTGTGCCCGTGGATGGCCGCCGGCGGCGCGCGGCAGGACGGGCTGCTGTTCCGGGCCTCGCTGGACCGTGCGCTGGCGGCCGATTTCGCCGCGGGGGACTCCCGCCCCCTGGTCAGCCAGGACGTGCACCTCGCCGATTCCGCGGCCGCCATCCCGCGGACGGCCGTGCTGGCCTATGACGCGCACGCCAACCTCTACGCCGAGCAGGGTTCTCTCAGTTTCTGGTGGCGTCCCGGCGAACCCCCCGATCCGGTGGGGTTTCCCGTGTTCATGTCGTTCTACGAGCAGGACTCCACCTGGTCCTGCGACTTCCTCCGCGTGAACTGGGATGGCCGCCGTTTGGTGGCGCGTCTCCGCGACCGCAACCTGGCCTTCCACAACGCCGAAGGTCCCGTCGCGCTCCCGCAGACCGGCCGCTGGATGCATATCGCCGTGACGTGGGCAGAGTCCGCCGGGCTGGTCCTTTACCTGGACGGCGCCCCCGCGGGACGCGCGCCGGCGCCGCTCGCCCTTGACGCCAGACTGACCTTTTTCGGCTTTCTGCTGCGCGGGACGCCGCCCCAGTGGGCGGGCGCGCTGAGTCCGGGCGCGATCGATGAGGTGCGCATTTACCGCGCGCCGCTGGAACCCGGCGAGATTCAGCGGCTGGCGCACCGCCTTGACCCGCGGCAGTCCCCGGCATTGCCGCCGCCACGGTGGGCCCAGCGGTTCGGCTGGCACGAGGCATCCGGCATCCCCACCGCTTCCAAACTCAAAGTGCAGCGGCTGGCGATCCGGGACGCCAGAGTCTTCGGGAAGTTGTGGATGAAGGGCGCCGACGGTAAGCGGGAGACGCTGTGGCCCATGGCGGACAAGTTCCCGGCCGGGGCGGACGGCCTGTACCTGGACGAGGGCAAGCAATACCGCGTCTTTCCAGCTCGCGAGCCAATGAACCTGGTGCGCACCACCGGGAATCTCGAGGGCCGCATCCGCGTCGCTCCCCATGGCTCGTATGGCCGGCCTGCCGGGGAATTGCACTACCACCGGTTCGCTTCAGGCGGCGCGGCGAAAGAGATCTCCATCGACCGCCGCGCGGGGATGTTGGGCGACCTCGAGTGTCTCCGGATCGAAGAGACCGCCGAACCGGCCGCGAGCGGAGCGTGGACCCGATTCGCCGCCGTCGAGCCGGATGCCCGACTGGCCGCGCGGCGTGATCCGGGCCGGCTCCGGATTTGGAGACCCGCGCCGCCGGCGGGCGCGGAATCCGGCCAGGACGCTCCTGGCCTGTACAACTACTTCCTGCTGCCGGTTCCCCAGGAGTCCGCATTCAATGGTGTCCGGCTGCGCCTCCGTTCGGTTCCGAATGAGTTCTATTACGTGGCGGTCGAAGATCCCGTGAACACCGTGCGGCAGCTTATCGAAATCGATGTGCGCGCCCGAGAGCACGTGCTGGAGTTGACGCTCGAGTTTCCGCCCATCGTCGCGCCGGCCGGCTCGGAGGTGGTGATTACGCTCGCCTCCTCGAGTGGACGCGCTCCGGAACTCGAGGCGCAGTTGCTCCCGGACACCTTCGCGAGCGCGCGGCCCGCATACCTCGCGCAGCGCATCCTCCAGATTCGCGACTCCCTGCAGATGATGAGCGAAGGAAGCCCGTGGGGGATTGTGAACGCCGATCGCCCGCTGCCCGTCGTGCGCCGGCAGTTGCGGCAGGTGGACGAACTCTTCGTATTGCTCGACGATGTGCGGCGGATCGATCCCGGCAACGCGATCGCCCGGGCCTACCGCACCTGGTTTCTCTTTCGAGAGCCTACTCCCGCTCTCGCGGAAGCCGCCCGTGACCTGGCCATCCCTCTGTGGGTTCACCGGCAGATCCAGACCATGGATCTGTTCCGCCGCATTCCCGAGTGGTGGATTGACAACCGCCAGACCGCGAACGGGGAACTCGGAGGCGGCTTGGGCGACGACACGGACATGATCCAGGACTGGCCGGCCATCGCTCTCATGGACGGACCGGTTGCCAAGACCGGGAAGGCGCTCCGCCGCGTTCTGGACGCCTGCTATCGGGTGGGTATGCTCAGGCAGGGGCTGAACGCGCGGCGTCTGGACGCCCTGCACGCCTACGAAGAAGGAATCAATGCCCAGGCGCCCGCATTCCTGCTGGACTACGGGAATCCCGTCCTTTTCGAACGGATGATGGAGACCGCGGCCCACTACGCGCGCCTCACCGGGATCAACGCGGCCGGCCACCGGCACATGCGGTCCCATGTCTACAGCGCCACGGAACTGGTGGAAGAAGGCTATCACGCCCGCGAGTTCACCCAGTACAGCCACCACATCCTCCACCCCGGACTCTACGTCGCGTGGTACAGCGGTTCGCCGGCGCTGAAGCGCTTGCTTTGCGAGTTGGGCGACTCGCTGCTGGCGCATTGGAGCCAGGAGCAGTACCCGAAGCTCTCGTCGGTGGTCTTCTTCGCCGATGACCGGGCCGCCGAGCCCGCGCCGCCGGGATCCATGGTCTGGAACTTCTTTTGGGGCCTCTACGACCTCACCGGCGATGAGAAGTACCTGTGGCTCCTGCGCCAGGGGGTGGAAGCGTCCGACTATGGGACGCTCTCCATGATCAACGGCCCATGGCTGAGTCTCAGGGACGAAGCAGCGCATGCGCCGGGACTCCGTGCCGCCGCCGCGCAGTTTGCGGTTCGTGACCGGAACGTGGTCTTCCATCATCCCGGACCCGCCATGTTGGCCCTGGCGTGGCGCGCCACCGGCGACCGCGCTCTACTGGAGGAAGCGGGCGAGGCACTCGTCAGAACCATGACGCCCCTGACGTATGTGCTGACCGAAGGCCATCTCTACACGGACCGTGTGCCTATCCCGACTCTTGGTATGCAGATCCAGCGGATGGGCGGAGTGGCGCACTACCGCAATTTCCCCTACCCCGGCCACGCCGTCAGTTGGGAGAACAGCGGAAACGAGTTGGGCGCGCTGGTGACCGAATCGCGGCGCGACCTGTTGCGCTGCACCTTGTTCAATGCCGCGGCGCGCCCGCGCCTGGTGACCGCCCGCGTGTGGCAACTGGAGCACGGCCGTTACGAGGCCACCATGCGCGACCCCGCCGGCCGGCTCTTGTGGAACCGCACCTTGCGCCTCAAACGCCATTCAACCGTGGAGTTGCCCCTGCCGCCAAGGACCGAAGTAGCCGTTGAGTTTCGCCGCATCGAGAAACTCGTGCCGCTCCACGCCCTGCCGGACCTGGCCGTAGCCTCGGAAGAGATCCGCATCACCGGCGGCCTGGAGATCCCTGTACACAACATCGGCGGCGCGCCCTCCCAACCGTATACTGTCTCAGTCGCCGATGACGGTGGAAAAGTCCTGGCCGAGCAGAGCTATCCCGGACTGGAAGCGCCGTCGGACTTGAAACCCAGGGTGAGGATAGCTCGATTTGCCGGCGTTCCAGAACGCCATGGCCTGCGTGTGCGAGTGCGCCAGCAGGGTCTGGCGGAAGAGGTTTGCGACACCAACAACGAAGCTGCTCTTGCCGGCGAGACTGTGCCGGTAAGGAAGACGGGAGGCACTGGAGCAAAACCATGATTCGCTCAGCGATTGCCATTCTGATCGTTGCCGGGTTCCTGACGCCGTGTCCGGCGGAACAACCGGTGCAACAGCGCCTGAAGTGGTGGAGCGACGCCAAGTTCGGCATGTTCATCCACTGGGGGCCCTATTCGCTGGCCAGCGTCGAAACGTCCTGGCCGATCATGAATCCGGACCCCAAATGGAACATCACGCAGGCTGAGTACGAAGCGCTGCCGGAGCGCTTCAATCCCGTCGAGTACGATCCGGACGCCTGGGTCCGTCTGGCCAGGGACGCGGGCCAGCGGTACATGGTGTTCAGCAGCAAGCTCCACGACGGCTTCTGCATGTTCGATTCCTCGTTCACCAACTACAAGATCACCAACACGCCTTACGGCAAGGACACCATCGCCATGCTGGCGGCGGCATGCCGCAAGCACGACCTGCCGCTGGGCTTTTACTACTCGCCGCCCGACATGCGCCACCCCGGTTTCCGCGATACCTCGAAGCTGGCCAAGGAAAACTGGAAAGGCGAGCCCTGGCGTCCCGAATGGCCGTCGTACCTGGAGTACATGGAATTGCAGCTCACGGAACTGCTCACCCGCTACGGCCCGGTGGCCGTGCTCTGGTTCGACGGCCTTCGGGACCGCGAGAAGTACAACCCGCGGAGGTTTTTCAAACTGGTCCGGGAGTTGCAGCCGGACACGTTGATCAATAACCGCATCGGCGTCCCGGCCGACTTTGACACCCCGGAGAAGTTCATCCCCGACGGTTACCCCACCAAAGCCACCGCCGCTCAGTTTGCCAACCCGCGCGGTAGCGATGCGATGGCCATCGGCATTACCAAGGGCGGCGCCTATTCCAAGGTCCCGCCTCCGGCGGAGAATTTCCGTCCCTGGGAAACCTGCATGACCATCAACGAAACGTGGGCCTACAACAAGAATGACCGGAACTTCAAATCTCCCACCGTCCTGATCCGCATGCTGGTGGAAGTGGCCAGCAAAGGCGGCAACCTGCTTCTGGATGTGGGCCCGACGCCGGAAGGCACCATTCAGCCGGAGTTTCAGCAGCGCCTGCGGGAAATCGGCAAGTGGCTGAAGGTGAATGCCGAGGCCATTTACGGGACGACGTACGGACCGCTATACGACCTTCCGTTCGGCCGGTCCACGGCCAAGGGCAACACGATCTATCTCCACGTCTTCGACTGGCCGCACGGCAAGCTGGAAGTCAACATGCGCGGCCGGAAGGCCGCCCGGGTGAAATCGCTCGCCGGTGACAAGGTCCTGCCGTTCCACCAGTCCCAGAACATGCTTGTCATCGATGTCCCCGCACAGGCCCCGGACCCGCACGCGAGCGTACTGGAGCTTGAACTACGTTGAGGAAAATACCCAGGCGTTGTTCGATTCCGTTTGACACGGAACCGGTTCGGGAGATGGTGTGGCGCTGCCGGCGGATGGTTGTCATGAAGCGGACGGTGCCGCCGGCCGGTCTTACGTTTTCGGCAGCCCGCCGGACAGCCGCAACAGGGTTGGACCGACGGCGCGGGTCAACGATCGCTCTCATGGCGTGGTTGTTTGCTCTCGCCTGGACGGCCCCGGCGGCACATGCCCAGGAACTGCATTTCAATGGGGCTCCCTTTGACTCTCGCGAGGGTGAGGCCGTGCTCTTGCCGGGTGCGGCGAATCGCCTGGAGATCGCTCGTCCCCTGGGAGCAAGTCCGGGCGAGGAGTTGACGGTGAAGTGGGAGCTACGCGCTGGGGATGGCAGAAGGCGCTCCGGAGAAAGCCGGATCGCCGGCAGCGCTTCCCGGGCGGTCTGCGAGCTTGGGCCATTAGCCGCCCCGCCGGTCTACGAGTTCGAAGCCGGCCAGGTGTTTCAGCGCGGATATCGCCTGACGGCCCGTGTGATGGATTCGACCGGCCGCCCCATCCGCTCGTGGTCCTTTTTTCAGGAGCACGGGAAGCCGCCGTCCGAAGCGCAGCAGGGGATGGGGGAGGTGGAACCGCTCGCGCAACCGATCCGCCTCGTCCCCGGCGAGAGCGAGCGAGTGGTGTACAACCCTCGATTCGGTTCCCTGGGCCCCCTGTCCCTGCGGCTGGGGGAATCGGTCTTGACCAGCCAGGATCCGCTCGACATCCGGGCGAAACTGAACGCCGGCGAAGTTCCCGGGCGGATGCGTTGCGTCCTGCGCGTCGCGGCGGCGGACGGGAAGGAACTGTGGCGGAAAGAAGTCGAACTGGTGAAGGGCGCGGAGTGGTCGACCTATCGCGTGCACGCCGCGAGGTGGCCCGCGGGAGAGTATCGGGTGGACCTCTGGCCGATCGCCGGCGGGCAGACCTGGGACGACGGGCCCCGTCTCCGCTACCGGCGGCGCGCCTCCAGCGGCCGGGAATTGCTGGTGTCGCCAGTGGCTCCCTGGAAACTCGAGCGCGACGCGAGCAGGCCGGAGATCCGCATCCGCGATTTCCGGAATGGGCATCAGGACGCAGGTGCCCACTGGCGGTGGATCGAAGGACCCGGCGGGGCGGTGGCGGCGGCGGGCAACGGCGATTTCCAGGCCTCGCCTTTGATCCTCCGCCCGGCGGCGCGCGGCCACTACGCCGTGTTCGTCATCTTCCAGGGCGAGGGCGGCCTGATTCAAGTCGGGCGCCATGGGTTGATTCGAGGGGTCGCGCTCAGCAACCTCTCGAGCGAGGTGTTTGTGGAGGCCGCGGACCTGACCGGCGATGAGATCCGGATCTATCCGAGCCGCGATCCGAAATCCCAGGTGGTTTCGCTGAGGCTGGCTCCCGTCACCGCCGCGTCCGCACGGCGTCTGGCTCACACGCTGGCCAACCCCCCGGTGCCACTCTACTCGGTCAACGACTGGGCAGAGTATTTCGGCATGAGCTGGGCCAGGCTTTTGCCCGACCAGTTCACCTCCATTGTCTGCGTGCAGGCGGAATTCGGCTTCCGGACCGTCGGGTGGTCGGTGGGCCGTTCGTGGGTCGAGTACCCGAGCAAGCTGCCGGGTGCCCGCGTCTTTCCCTGTGTCCCGTATGACCGGACGAAAATCAAAGACACCTACGACTACGGGCCGCGCATCGTCATGATGAACCAGCATGACCCGTTGGCCGGCGCGTACGCCGGCGGCAAACGCTGTCAAACTCAGGTGTGGCCGTGGCTCGGCATGCATCGCCACTATGGCGTGAACTCGTACGGGGGCATCTTCTCGTGCCCGTTCTATCGCGAGCACCCGGAGTGGCGGCAGGTGAGCAAGGACGGGAAACCCTCCGGACTCAGCTTCTATTATCCGGAGGTCCGCAAGGAGAGGGTCGACATTCTGGTCGAGGTCGCCGAGCGCGGCGCGGATGGATTGATGGTGGGATGCGACCGCCAGGTTCCGATGCTGCGGTACGAGCCGCGGATGGTGGAGGAGTTCCGGGCGCAAACCGGCATCGATGCCGCAGCGATCGACGCCGCTACCGGACCCGCCTATGAAAAGTGGATCCGCTTTCGAGCCGCGTTCTTCACCGAGACCTTGCGGGAACTCAAGCGGCGACTCGGTCCAGTACGGACTGGCAGGAACGCGCGCATCCCGGTCGGCGTTCGCATCCCCGCCGGAGGGCTTTTCCTGAATCTGGCTCAGGGCTTGGATGTCGAGACCTGGTGCAGGGAGGGATTGGTCGACCTGATTGACCTCGATCCGCTGGAGGAGGCCCCGGGGGAGGGCAGCCAGGACGTGCGGCCGTATCTCTTGCTGGGCCGCAAGCACGGCATTCCGGTGATTGGCGGCGTGGGCTCGACGGCCTTCCGGGACCTCCGCGTGTTCGGCCTGCGGACCTGGCAGTACTCGGTCATCACGGCCGGACTCAAACTCGCCCAGGGACTGCATCGAGCGGGCGTCGACGGCGTTAATACCTTCGAGACGGAGGTGCTGACATGGACGGATCCGGTCCGCTTCGCGGTGGCGCTGTACGGGCATCCGGCGGAACTCGACCGCTTTCTTGAAGAGTCGAATATTGAAGCGGTCTATCCTGTCGACGCGGGTAACGCGGCCGCGGGCCACGACAACCATTCCGTCTGGCGTCCCGGCTGGACGTGGTCGATGTTCGGCTTTGGCGGGAGGTCCTTTTGATCCGCTGGTCCCGGGTTCTGATATTTCTGTGTGTCCTGACTGCTACAGGGGCGGCGCCGGAGCCCGAGTGGACGGGGGATGGCCGTTATCGGGTCCTGGTAACCGTACCGCCCGTCGATATCGGGGACAGACGGTCCGACGAGATGCCTGCCGAAGTTTCCATCGACTTTGAACGGATCCTCAAGGCGGCGGGCTACGTCGAGCATGCGAATCTGGCTACGCTCCAGATCGCCCGTTACGATCCGGCGAGCGGGAGGGCGATGAGGTACGGCAGCTATCTCTATGGCCAAACCGAGTACGACCGTCCGCTCCAGTGGTACGACGACGCCATTCCCGACCCGTTCCCGGATCGCGATCGTTCGGTGAAGAGTCCCTGGGTTTCCCGGCCTCGATGGGGTTACTACTACGATGCCATTGGTGAGTGGAAAAGCGGGCGGCTGGCCTGGAGCCACACGCAGGACCGGTCGAACCCCTCCTACTACGCCGTCTACTTCGACCTGCTCGCCGCCGGGCAGAAACAAACGGACCCGCCCCCGCGCGGCTGGATCGGCGACGGTTCCAAGCGAACCGCCCCGTACGGGCCGCAATCGACCGGGCTTTACCATGCCGATTGCCAGATGGCCGACTCGAACCAGGATGGCCTGCTCGACCTGATCTGCGGGTCGTCGCGCGGCGGAGTCTTGTGGTATGAGAACCTGGGCAATCGCCAAAAGCCCAGGTTCTCGGTAGCGAGGCTACTGTTCCACGACGATGGCAAGCCGATCGACCCCGGCTTTCTTTCCACGCCGACCGCCACCGATTGGGACCACGACGGAAAACTGGACCTGATCGTTGGCGCGAACAAGGGGTGGATTTACTTCTATCGCAACACTGGCACGAACGCCTCGCCACGCTACCGGGACTCGGGGCCGCTCCAGGCCGATGGCAAGGACCTTCGAACGCCGGCGAGTCCCGTGCCGGAAGTGGAGGGACCGAGGGGTGAAGCGATCTACAAAGAGGACTACCAGCCCTATTGCGCGATCGTCGATTGGGACGGCGACGGCGACGACGATCTGCTGGTGGGCGGCAACGTCACCGGCCGGATCTTCTGGTACGAAAACACGGGCCAGCGAGGGGACGGCACGCCCAGTCTCCACTTCAGGGGACATCTGATGGCTGACGGGAAGCCTCTCGACGTCGGCTGGTCGGCCAATCTCACGGCCGCCGACATCGACGGCGATGGAGATCCGGACCTGGTCGTCGGCCATGAGCGCAAGTGGGGCAACGAAACGCCTCCCGAGATCGTGGAGGACTTCCTGGCTTACTTCGAGAATGCCGGAACGCGGACGGCCCCGGCCCTGACGATGAAACCACTGCCGCGGCTCGGAAAGTTCCCAAACGAGATCGTCGCCAGTCCGACGCTGGCTGACTGGGATGGCGACGGCGACCTGGACCTTGCGGTCTCGTCCTACCTTGGCCCAATCTACTTGTTTGAAAACATCGGATCCCCCCGCCGTCCAAAGTTCGATGTGCGCCGCCACGAACGGCTCAAGCTGCCCTGGAGCAACGATCTTCTCCCCTACGCCACGGAATTGACCGACTGGAACGGCGACGGAATCCTCGACCTCGTACAGGGTCATACCTATGCCCTCGGGAAAACCAACCAACTCCCCTGGAAGTTCGCTCCGTTCCGTTCCATTTTGCTCGAGGAGCAGGTGATCGACCACCGCTCCTGGCGCGGAGACGACTGGGCGTTCACGGTCGCGGTGGACTTTGACCAGGATTCCCGCAAGGACATCCTTTTCGGGGATTATTGGGGACACGTCTGGTTTCACCGGAACATGTCGTCGGGGGCCGAAGTCTCCTTTGACACCAAAGGCGTGCCGATCAGGACAGTTCAAGGAAAGCCTGTCAGCGTGGGACGCACGGCCTCCGAGCCGTATGACTTTGACTCCATGCAGGGCCCGCGGACCTCGCTGGTGGCGGCCGACTTCGACGGCGACGGCAGCGTCGACCTGGTGGTCAACGACGTCTTCGGGCACTACTATTTCTGTCGCCGGGGAAGCCACGGCAAAGAGCCTGTGGTGGAGTCGCAAGTTCTCAATCGCGGACGTCGCGAATTATGCCTCGACAACGGTGGTCGATTGGAATGGCGATGGAAGGCTCGATCTGCTGGCAAGTTTGCCCCGGCCGACCCAGCATCACGTGCTCTTCCGAAACACAGGCGGACCCGGCGTGCCGTTCGCCCCGCCTGAGACAATCGACCTGCCACTGATACCCGTGATCGGTTCCGTGGTGCGGGTCTTGTTGGCGGACGCCAATCGTGATGGAGACCGCGATTTCCTGATGTTGAGCGGTGACGGGGACGATTGCCTGTTTGAAGGCTCATTCCTGGCGCGCGGCTACGCCAAAGGCGACTACGTCAGGCTGGAGCGGCGAACACCATGAAGGAAGTGGTGCTCGCCTCGGTTGGCCGGCGGCTGAACTGAATCGAACTTAGTTCATGATCTGATCTCCCTGCTTGACATGCGGTTCACTTCGCAGTAAACCTGAAACTGTCACGGGACAGGGTTCGTTTGTGCTTTTGTGGAGGCTGCGCCCAACGGGTGATGGCTTCCGGGAGGAGCGCCGCGTTATCCGCGAGACCGTCGCGTGGTGTTGAAGTGTTTGGTCAGGTACCGTCACATGAATCCTCTGATGCTCTCCCGTCGAGACTCGATGCTGTGGCTGGGCGCCACAAGTCTGGCCAGCGCTCTCCCGGCCGCGGCCGCCGCCGCCGGCGAAGCCGAAAGCGCGTCCATCATCGCCGGCCGGGTACGCCGTATGAAGTGGTGGCACGAGGCCAAGTTCGGCATGTTCATCCACTTCGGCCTGTTCAGCGTGCTTGGCAAAGACGTCTGGAACTACGAGAGCGAGGGCTGGACCAT
The DNA here is from genome assembly GCA_046160045.1 of Bryobacteraceae bacterium. GTDB lineage: Bacteria > Acidobacteriota > Terriglobia > Bryobacterales > Bryobacteraceae > CAZGUX01. The sequence continues at coordinate 10,879 of JBJXGR010000607.1, read as the reverse complement.
GGCCGACTACGAACCGCTGATCCAGCGGTTCAACCCGCGGCCCGGGTCCCTCCGCGAATGGGCCAAACTGGCCAGAAAAGCGGGCCAGAAATACATGGTGCTGACCACCAAGAACCACGACGGCTTTTGCCTTTGGAATACGAAGACGACGAAGTTTTCGTCGATGTACGCACCGTCGAAGCGTGACATCATTGCCGAGTACGTCGAGGCCGTTCGCGCCGAAGGCCTGCGCGTCGGTTACTACTTCTCGATCTTTGACTGGCACCATCCGGACGGCGAACGCTGTATGGACGACGAAGCCGCGCGCAAGCGCATGGTGGCCTTCACGAACGAACAGATCCGCGAACTACTCTCCAACTACGGGAAGATCGACGTCCTCTGGTACGACGGCGCGCGCCCGAACCTGGGCCCCTCCGGCTGGGAGTCGGCCAGGATGAACCGGATGGTGTTCGAGTTGCAGCCGGACATCGTCGTCAACAACCGCAACGCCCTGCGCGGCGATTTTTCCACGCCCGAGCAGAAGATCGTCGCCGAACAGGAAGGCCGCGCCTGGGAATCCTGCATGACTCTCAACGAGTCCTGGGGCTACCACGCGGCCGACGACGAGTGGAAGACTCCCAAGCAGGTTCTGCGCAACCTGGTTCTGTGCGCGCGCGACAACGGCAACTACCTGGTGAGTATCGGCCCGCGGCCCGACGGTTCCGTGCAAAAGGAGGCGATCGACCTGCTCTCCAGGATTGGAGACTGGATGAGCCGCAACGGTGAAGCGATCTACGGCGCCGAGCGAAGCAAGGTCGTGCGGTATCAGTATGCGGGCATCACGCGGAAGAAGAACACTCTCTACCTGCACGTACACGCATGGCCCGGAAGCGAAGTCCGAATCGGGGCTATCGTCACGAAAGCCGTGTCGGCCCGCTTCCTCGCCACCGGCCGCCCTATCAGGTTCGATCAGAGCGCCGACCGCATTCGGCTGTACGGAATGCCGGAGAAAGCGCCGGATAGCCCGCTGACGGTCATCGCGATTGAGTTTGAATCGGAGCCCGTGCAGGACATGGTCTGGCACCGCCGGGCGAAGAAGAGAATGACCGTTTGACCGGTTTACCGCTTCGCGACGGTCACTTCCGCGGACTCGACCAGCATTCCTCCGGGATCGGGCTCGACCGTGGTGGACCGAATCCGGAAGTAGTTGGCGCCTGTGGTCTCCCGGCGCAGCGGAAGCGTCGCGATCCGCTTGCCGTCGAGCGAGACACGCCCCGTCCGTGACGGGACGCTCCAGGTCACCTCCAGCGTATGCCATCGGTCGAGCGCCACGGGTTCCGAGCCCAGTAACCGCGATTGCGAATCGATCGGCAGGTTCCACAGCGAGTAGAAGTGGTCTTCCTTGTCCCAGGGAACCGAGTAGTGATCGGCCAAGGCGAGGTTCGCCCCGCGAAAGCCGGACCTAAGCTGAAACTTCAGTGTCAGCGTTCCGGAGAGTCCGTTAGGGAAGTTCCACACCGCGCCCGCCGGCCAGGCGGCGCTGGACTTGGCGATCTGCATCACGTGCCGCCCTGGTTTGTCCGGATGCGGAATGCGCGCCACCCCCTTGGATCCGAAGTAGGTCCAGTCTTCCAGGTCCGTGGCGAAGTCGGAGCGGTGCGTGGTCTCATAGAGCCACTTCGGGTCCAGAGCGACGAGGGCGTTCCGCCCCTTGCCTTGGCCAGAGCGGATGATCACCTCGCCGTCGAATACCGTGGTCGGGAACGGATAAGCCGTGCCGAAATCGCCGCCTGTTGGCGGAGGCTCGTGCCGCTTGGGATCTTTCAACACCTCACGATACCCCGTCCACGTCTTGCCTTCATCTTCGGAGATGGCGGCGTGCAGGACCTGCCGTCCGCCATAAGCGTAGGGGTAGCGGAGACAGTTGTTCCACACCAGAACGAGCTTGCCATCGTCGGTTCGAGCCAGTCCGGCCGGCGAGTCGGAGTTGAGGATGGCATTTGGCTGAGGTTCGGTCCAGTGGGCGCCATCGGTGGAGAACGACTCGTAGAATCGCCCGGTCTGCCCGCGAATCAGATTCCAGACGCGGCCGTCCTTCAGTTCGATGGCGACCGGCTCTACCGCGCCGTAGGCCGAAACGATGTCCGGCACCTCGATCGAGAGCGGCGTGGGCGACAGGTGAAAGGTCTCGCCGTGGTCGTCCGAGTACACCAGCGTCGAGTTGAACTGGCCCAGGAAGGTGAACTCGGCGAAACCCTTGCCCCGGTCGCGCCAGTTGCGTTTGACGAAGTAGGAGAACGGCAGCAGAATCCGGCCGCTTCGCATCTGGAGCACCGAGTTGAGCGCGCCGGTGTATCCAGCCCAGATCTCCTTGGGTTTGGTCCAGACGGTCCGGGCCGGATTCGACTTCATGTGCCAGATGTCGATGCGGTTGCCTTTGTAGTCGTCGAAACTCGGCCGCTCGGCTTCGCCGCGGTTGCCCATGGTGTATTTGGAGACGCGGACGAGAAACAGGTGGATCTCGCCGTTCTGGTCGACCAGGGGCTCTGGTCCTCCAAAGGTCCCTGCCTTCTCGGAAAAGACGTGAACGGATCGCGGCGGCGTCCAGGCCCGGCCGTTGTCGGTGGAAAGGATCTCGAACACCTGGTCATGCTCGCCGGAGGCCTTGACCAGCCATGCGCCGAGGGTCCGGTTGGGAAGGCGGACGACGATGGGGCTCTCGTCCATGAGGGCGATGACGCGGGGCGGGTTCGCCGCGAACGCGATCGACTGGAGAGCCAGTACCAGGGATAAGAAACGGCAGATGGTCATAGTAAGTTTCTCTCACCGAGCCCGCGCCCAGGCCACGCGCCTCCGTCTGGAAACGAATCAGAAGATGAACTTGAGCCCAAACTGAATCTGTCTTTTCGGACCTGCGCGCGTGATCTTGGCGCCGGTGGCGTTGTTCGCGAAAAACTGCCAGTTGGGCGCCTGGAGATTCGACGTATTGAAGGCGTTGAACAACTCCGTGCGGAACTGGAAGTGCTTGTTCTCGGTGAGGCGGAAGTTCTTGTGCAAGCCGAAGTCCAGATTCGTGGTTCCCGGCCCGACGATGATGTTGGGACCGGCGTTTCCCTGGTTGTTGATGGTGACGTTCTGTCCGGTAGCCGGGTTGACGACCACGGTGGGCGTTCGAGTGACGAAGCAGGTGTAATCAAACCAGCGGTCGGCCTGCTTCTGGCCGCGCGGCAGGTTGCCGTCGCAGAGGCGGTCCGGCCGGGTCCACGAGGCGAATCCCGTTGTGACCGTCCACGGGTAGCCCCCCTGTAGCGTGAGGATCCAGTTTCCGGACCACCCGCCGACGAAGCCATCGAGCACGGGATGAAGCTGCGCGCCGTAGGTCTTGCCACGTCCGACCGGTACTTCCCAACTGCCGGAGAAGTTGGCCCTGTGGCGTACATCAAAGGCGGCCGACGACCAGCCCCGGCGGATAATCTCACCCGCGATCTCGTTGTTGAAAAACGTATGCTCGTTGTCGGAGTCTTCCGATCCATCCGACATCGCCCGGCTCCAGGTGTAGTTGGCGAGGAACGACAAGCCGTGAGAATACTCCTTGCGCACGTTGAGTTGCAACCCGTGGTAGGCGGAGCTGAATCCTTTTTGCCGCAGACCTCTGTCGCCGCCCCAGGTGGGGTTCTGCTGACGCACCAGTGCCAGCACTCCGGGAAGGGAGCGGCCGACTGTCGTCCAACTGTTCAGATTGACGCCTCGCGAACCGACGTAGCCCAGTTGCACGACCGTGCGGAAACCGACGTCGCGCCCGATCGTGAAGTTCCACTGCTGGAGGTACCCGGTCGGATAGAACGGGTCGGTGGGGGTGTAGTTGCCGGGGCTGCCCGTGGTGACCTGAACGATGTCGGCGGCCGGTGGCCCCTCGGCAAGATTGCGAAAGCGGTCCTGGCCGTCGGGCCAGAATCGCCCGCGCGCGTAGATATAGCCGGTATACCCGGCAAACGGAATCACCGAGGAACCGTTAATCGTGGTCTCCGCCCGCTCGGATGTGTAGAACATTCCATAGCCGCCGCGGAAGACGGTCTTGTTGTCGTTGAACGGCCGGTAGGCGAAACCGACCCGCGGGGCGAAGTCTTTCTTGTTGGCATTGAACGGGTAGTTGGGCCCGCCGGTCTCGTACTTGAACCGCAGGTTGCGCAACACGTCGCCCGGGAGGCCCTTGGCGTAGCGCGGGAGGCCGGTCTGGAAGTTCAGCGTCATGAACTGGTTGGTGAGCATCTTGAAGGGCTCTTCATAGTCATAACGAAGGCCGAGATTCAGGGTCAGGCGCGAGGTGACCTTCCAGTCGTCCTGGGCAAAAAAGGAGGTGGCGTTCCGGCGCAACGGAATCAGGCGGTCTTCGCCCAACCCGCCGTCGATCATGATCGGCAGCGCCATCAGCATCGCCGAGAAGGTGGAGCCGGAGTTCCAGTATTGAGTTTCGCGTCCCGGTTGCCCGTCGAGAAAGCCGAAATAGGCGCCGCCCCAGCCGGCGATGGACTTGTGATCGTGGTTCTGCCGCCGCCAATCGCCGCCGAACGAAAAGGTGTGCTTCCCTTTGATCCAGTTGGCGACGTCCCGAAGGTAGGTGGTGTGATTCTGAAACTGGTATACGCCGGTTCCGCCGGCGGCCATGAATGTCGGCCCGTACAGGTACAGCTGAGGAAAGCCGTTGGCGCGGTGAATCGTGGAGGCGATGCCGAATTCGCCGCCGTAGTTCTTGTCCGCCAGAGTAGGTCCCGTGCGGTCGTCGTACATCAGGTAGCTCAGCTTGAGGTCATTGAGCAACGTCGGGCTGAAGGTGCGGGTGTAGGTGCCCGAAACGGTCTTCGCCCGCTGGTAGTACGTCGAGTTCGCGAACTGGTTCCATGACAGGGTGTCGTTGTCGTAGTTGTTCCAATCGAAGGTGCCATAGATAATGTCCTTGCTGGAGAGGTGGTGATCGCCTCGGAACAGGTACTTGTTCTGCTTGTTCTTCCCGCCGAAAAAGCTGCGCAGGTTCAAAAACCGGTCGCCCGAGTAGTTCGCTTTGGGCCAGACTTCGTCCATCAGCCGCCGGCCGATCGGATGGACCAGGCTGGCGGGCAGCTTTGAGTCTGGAAAGATCTCATTCGTGAAGGGATTGCGCAACACCACCGGGCGCTGGCTGTAGGGGTTGATGGACTCGCTGTAGTCGCCCGCACGTTCTTTGTCCGTGGGTGAGAACCCGATGCTGAGTGTGCCGGGCGGCAGTTGCCGGAAGTACTCCACCGCGCCGAAGACGAAAGTCTTGTTCTTGATCACCGGCCCGCCCGCGGACCCGCCGAATTGATTGAACAGGTAATTGGCAAAGGCTTTGCGCGTGCCTTGGTAGTTCCAGGGAAGCGCGTCGAGGGCCTTGTTCCGGTGGAACTCGAATAGCGATCCGTGGATCTCGTTCGTGCCGCCCTTGGTGACGACGTTGATCACTGCCGATCCGGAGCGGCCGTACTGCGCCGAGTACATGTTGGTTTCGATCCTGAATTCGCGGATGGCTTCCAGAGTCGGCGACGAAGCCAGCGTGCCGTTCGAGGTGTTCGCGTCTGCCCCGTCGATGAAGTAGCCGTTGTAGGTGGCGCGCCCGCCGTTGATTCCGATCGCGTACCCACGGCTGTATACTGTCCCGCGCTTCACGCTGCCGGACTCCGCGCCCGGCACCAGGGCGGCCAGCGCAAGAAACTCCCGGCCGTTGAGAGGCAGGTCCTGGATTTTCTTTGAATCCACGACTTCGCCAAGCGAAGCTGTCTCCGTATTCAGGCTGCCGATGTCGGCTGTGACCGTTACCGATTCGGTTGTCGCACCAACCTCCAGACGCAGGTCCAGCCGCCGGATTTCGCCGACGCGAACGGAGATGCTGTCGTTCGTCAGTTTCTTGAAGGATCCCGCTGCCGCGGTCAACTCATACTCCCCCGGGAGAACGAAATCAAACCGGTAGTCTCCAACCTCGTTGCTCTTGGTGGTTCGGATGACGCCAGTGGCGGTGTTTCGGAGTGACAGGTCGACGCCGGCAATCACCGATCCCGTCTGGTCGGTGACCGTGCCGACTAGGGCGCCCTGGTTTGAGGTTTGGCCGGGCAGCAGTGCCGCGAACAGCAGTGCCAGGGCCGCCAATCGGAGCAAGCGAGTCCTATGTCCCATTTCGTTCACCTCTAGGCCGGACTTGATACATGTATTTCGGGGCCACCCTCAGCCTTGTGACGCTCCACGCTCCTCCTGGAGGCCCATTCTACAGAGGAGTCCGAACAATGCCTGGCAATGCATGCTTCCCTTGACCCGGGATATTAATACATGTATTCTGTGTTGTCAAGACTTTTCGGCGTCAATGAAACCCCTCTATCAAACAATCTTTCAGGAGTTGCACCAAGAGATCGCCCGCCGGGGGAATGGTGACGGGGACCGTTTGGCATCGGAGAACGACCTTTGCGCGAGGTTTCACACCTCCAGGCAGACGGTGCGAAACGCCATCGACCTGCTGGTGGCGCGCGGGTTGGTGGAGAGGCGAGCCGGGAAAGGCGCCTTCATCACCTGGGGCGACACCGAATCCAAGGCCGTGGAGCCGATGAACATCCTGGTGGTGGATGGCTGGTACGATCATCTGACCGGCCATGTGCGAGGATACCGGCAGATTCTGCGGGGCATCTCGAGCATATTCCCTGCGGGCTCAAGGGTTTCCCTTCAATCTTCTCCGGCGGAAGCCCAGGATGGCGGCGCTTTCTGGAATGGGTTCGATCTTCGGGGGACCAGCGGCATGATCGTCGTCAGCCCGCGGAGAAGCATCTGGAAGCACCTGACCAAGGCGCCGGTTCCGATCGTGGTCACCGGCAACCTCGCGGCCGGTCCGGCGGGTTCCTTGCCGATTGCGTGCGTGAACACGTTCAAGATGGGATTTGACGTTGCGCGGATCCTTGCCCAGCGGGATCATCGTCTGTTCGGCTTTTGCAGCTACGAACTGGACAATGAAGGAGTCACGCGTTTCATCGAGGGTGCCGAGAGCGCGCTGGTGGAGTTCGGCCTGAAATGGAATCCGGCCCTGCGCGCGGCGGTTCGGGACGACTGGAGAGAATGCCGGACGGCGGTGGATCGCTTCCTGGACGCGGGAGTGACCTGTATTGTCATGTTCGACAGCGACGACCCTTCGGCGGTCTACCACTACCTGACGTCGAAAGGTCTTCGCGTTCCCGAGGACGTCTCTCTGCTCGTTCTGGAACTGGACGTCGATTCGGCCCGCCGGCCTCCGTTCTTTTCCGGGTTCCTGTTCAGCGCTTTCGACCTCGGAGCAAGATTGGGCCGTTTGATGCAACGCGTGCTGGCGAGGGAGTGCGGCTCGCAACCGGCCCCGCGCGAGGTGATCGATCTGGAGTTCGCGCCCGGGTGCACGTTGCGGTGAGTTGACGGCGGGACGCATCGCCGCCGGCGCCGCGCGCTGCTTGAAAGGCCGGGCTCAACGCGGCACAAGAGAGGTAAGTGATGAGAATCCGTGGAGTGTTGGTGTGTATTGCGGTGCTGTCCCTGCAGGCCGGTGCGGGCGACCCGGAGTGGGCGGCGAAGCGATCGCATCGAGTCCTGCTCAAAGTGCCCCCCGCCGGCAGCGGAGAAAGGAAGTCCGATGAGATGCCGGCGGTCGTGTCCCTCGACCTCGATCGCCTGCTCGGCGACAACGGGAAGCGCGCCGACCTCGCGACCCTCCAGGTGATGCGCTACGACCCGGCAACCGGCAAACCGATGCCCTACGGGAACTGGCTCCACGGCGAGACTCCCCACGACCGGCCGCTGCAGTGGTACGACGCGACCCTTCCCGAGCCGTTCCCCGATCGCGACCGCTCGACCCAGAACCCCTGGATTTACCGGCAGGGGTGGGGCTCCTACTATGAGGCGACCGGCGACTGGAAGCAGGGCCGCCTGGCTTGGGCGCATACCCAGGACGGCCGGGAGGATTCCTTCTACGCCGCGTATTTCGACCTTCTGCCGTCCGACGGAAAACAGACCGCGCCGGCGCCGCGGGGGTGGATCGGCGATGGCTCCAAGCGCACCGCTCCCGTGGGCGCGACCTCCACCGGGGCCTACCATGTCGATTGCCAGATGATCGACTTCAACCAGGACGGCCTGCTCGACTTCCTGTGTGGGACGTCGCGCGGCGGCATCCTCTGGTACGAAAACCTGGGGACACGGCAGAAGCCGAAGTACGCCGTCGGCCGGATGCTGTTCTATTCCGATGGCAAGCCGATCGATCCGGGCTTTCTCTCCACGCCGACCGCCACCGACTGGGACCGGGACGGCAAACTTGACATTCTGACCGGCATGAACAAGGGATGGGCGCACTTCTATCGCAACGTGGGAACCAATCTCGCTCCCCGTTACGAAGACCGCGGACCGCTGCTGGCGGACGGGAAGCCGTTGCGCACGCCGGCCGCTCCTGTGCCGGAAGTGGCGGGGCCGAACGGAGAATCGATCTACAAAGAGGACTATCAGCCGTTTGTAGAAGTGGTGGACTGGGACGGCGACGGCGATGACGATCTGCTGATCGGCGGCTACGTCACCGGCCGCATCTTCTGGTACGAGAACACCGGCCGCGACGCGCAGGGACTCCCGGTTCTGAAGTTCAACGGTCACCTGATGGCCGATGGAAAGCCGCTCGACGTGGGCTGGTGCGCCAATCCCACCGTCGCGGACATCGATGGCGACGGAGATCTCGACATCATTACTGGCGTGTGGCGGAAGTGGGGCAACGACTCGCCGCCGGAAGTGGTGGAGGATTTCGTCGCCTACTTCGAGAACATCGGAACGCGCGAGGAACCGAAGCTCACCATGAAGGCGCTGCCCCGGACGGGCAAGTTTCCGGACGAGGCGATCGCTTCTCCTACGCTGGCCGATTGGGACGGCGATGGCGACCTGGACCTGGCAGTCTCCGTCCCGAGCGGGAACCTCTTTCTGTTCGAGAATGATGGCAACCCGCGCCGGCCTCACTTCAATGTGAAGCGGCCGCAGCCGTTGAAGATGCCCTGGGGCAACGACCCGCTGCCGCGCACCGACAGCTCGCCCCTCTTCATTGCGGACGGGAATGGCGACGGCCGGCCCGACCTGGTGTCCGGCTACCAGGTGGCGTCGAACGAGGCAGGGGCTCTTCCCTGGAAGTTCGGGCCGTACTTTTCGATCCTCCGGCCGGGCGAGACCATCGACCATCGCGCCTGGCGTGGAGACGATTGGCAGTTCACCTTGCAGGTCGATTTCGACCAGGACGGGCGAACGGACATCCTGTTCGGCGACTACTACGGGCAGGTATGGTTCCATAAGAACCTCTCTGCCGGCGGAGCGAACGGGTTCGACCTGGAGGGCGTCCTGATCCGCACGGCCGCGGGGAAGCCGTTGAAGGTAGGGCGAGAGGCTTCGGCCGCCTACGATTTCGATTCGATGCAGGGGCCGCGTACGGGCGTGATCGCCGCGGACTTCGACGGCGACGGAGCGGTGGACCTGATCCTGAACGATGTCTTCGGCAATTACTTCTACTGCCGCCGCGGCCGTCATGGGAAAGAGGCGGTGGTGGAATCGCAGGTCCCGATCACGAAACTCAAGGGGTACGCGACGAACCGCGTAGTGGACTGGGACCAGGACGGCCGGTTGGACCTGGTGGTAAGCCAACTCCAGAATCACAGCCTGTATCGCAACATCGGCGGTACCGTGCATCCTTTTGGGGAACCGCAGAAGCTGGACCTGCCCCTGGTGCCGGTGATCGGAGCCGTGGTCCACGTGATCGCGTCGGATGTGAATGGCGACGGCGACCGGGATGTGCTCATCCAGAGTGACCATGGGTACGATTGCTACTTCGAGGGCTCTTTCTTAGCACACGGTTTCGCAAAGGCGGAGTTCCTCCGTCTCCAGCGAAAGCGAGATTGAAGCGGCTGTTTTGGGGAGTAGCGGGCTTCGTTTACGTCACGGAGGGTCAGTAGCGACCGAAGAAGCCGAAGAAGCCGAGGAGGCTTCGGAGCCCAATAATGGGTGGAAAGACGAGCTCATCGCGGTTGTGAAGGGCATGACTTCAGATGCTTTTGAGCCGCGACCCTTCAGAGCCGCGACCCTCTCATGGAAGCCGCGACCGGAAGGGAGCGGACACGCAGCGCGACCGGAAGGGAGTGTCCATGGGCCTGCGGCCCACCAAAGGTGATGAAAAACGCGCTTCGAGCCCCGAGCGTGGGGGTCCCTTCCCGCGCGCCAATGAGTTCACGGCCCAAGAGCGCTTTTTCAAGCGGACATCGTGATCTGCCGCCGGTACCGCGCTGGGAGCCCACGGTGTGAGCCGCGGGGTTGCGTTTCCTTCTGAGCCGCGACCGTCAGGGAGCGGTGGCGGGTGGACCATTTCGAATTCCGTACACCTTCTAGTCTAAGCGGTGGGCTTACTTTTCTCTCCGCGACCGGAAGGGAGTGTCCATGGGCCTGCGGCCCAACGGAGTGCCCCATGGGCCTGCGGGCCACCAAGGGTGATGAAAGGTGGGCGAGCGCGTGGCGCGACCCTCCAGTGGCGCCGGGCGACGATTTTTGTCGCCCGGCGCAGCCGGGTCCCTGCTGTACGCGCCCGCCGGGCGACAAAAAAACGTCGCCCGGCGGCACTTTCAAGGGAGTGTCCATGGGCCTGCGGCCCACCAAAGGTGATGAAAATGAGGGCGAGTCGGCGTTAGCATGTCTATCGGTGAGGAATGGGAGAGGTCATTATCCGCTCTGGAGAAGTCGAGACTGTAAGGGAGTTTGATCCGGAACGCGTGTGGTTGAACCAATCAGTGTGTCGTTGCCCTTCCGACGAGGAAGGGCGATAGCGCGTAACGGTGCGTATGTTATTTGTCGCGCGTTCTGCCACTTCCTC
>JBJXGR010000606.1:0-17267 GCA_046160045.1 Bryobacteraceae bacterium | reverse complement strand
CAATCGGCGCATCGAGCGCGCGCCGATGGCGTTTGACGTCCCGCAGCGGCTGACCGTGACCCTGTCGTGGGATCTGCCGGTAGGCAAGGGAAAGAAACTGCTGGGGAGCGCGTCGAAGCCGCTGGATCTGGCACTGGGGCAGTGGAACATTGCGATGTTCGATACCTTCCAGTCGGGCTTCCCGCTGAGCTTCGGGGTGAATCAGAATACGCTGTTCCTGGCCGGCGCCGGCGGACAGCGGCCCAACGTCATCGGGGATCCGAACGCAGGCATCACGGGCAGCATTACCGACCGCCTGAACAACTACTTCAATGCCGCCGCGTTCGCACAACCCGCGGACTTCAGCTTCGGCAACATGGGCCCGCGCGTGGGCTGGCTGCGCAATCCCGGCATGAACAACTGGAATCTAACGCTGACGAAGCAGTTCGTCATCACGGAGCGCTTCAAGTTGAATCTGCGCGCTTCGTCGTTCAACCTGATGAACCACCCGGTGTTCTCCGGGCCCAATACTACTTTTGGGGCGCTGGGTGCGTTCGGGAGGATCTTCGGCCAGGCGAATATTAACCGGCAGACGGAAGTGGTTTTGCGTCTCCACTTCTAAGCGGAACCAAACCTCCGTTCTCTTTGAGTGTGGTCAGGGACGGGCCGGCAGCGTAACTCGAATTCTCAGCGGCGTCACCACTGTAAGGTGTCAAGAGAATCAACCTGTCCGCTATCGTCAAGTCTCGGCAATCGGGGCACCACCCCGCCACCGCTCGTGCTGACGGGGCTCTGTGAAAAAACGGGGTGAACGTCCCTGTTTTTTCACGGCTTCTGACGCTCGCGGCTCAGAAAGCTATCATCGCGGCACCGCCACTGGACGTTCATCGCTCAGTAGGACTCTTGAGCTCCCTCAATGCCCGCCCGGCCGATATATACTACCGGCTACAATACGCATGCCCAGCAGCGTCACAGTGACCTCGGTGGAGCGCGCGTTCTCGATTCTGGAGGCGCTCGACGCTTCCCGGCTCGGAATGAACGTCTCGGCGATCAGCCGGAAACTCGGGATCCCCAAGAGCACCGCCCACGTCATTATCGGAACGTCGGTGAACCTCGGATACGTGGTCCGCGAGCCGAACAACAAGACGTTCGGGCTCAGCCTGAAGGTCTACGCGTTGGGCCGCGAGAACATGCGCAGCCTCCATCTCCCCGAGGTCTCGCTCGCGCCGATGAAATGGCTGGCGGCGAAGGCCGGATTGACCGTCCAGCTGGCGATGCTCGAGAAGAACCAGGCCATCTACGTTCAGAAAGTCGATGGGCCTGGACTGATCCTCTTTGACACGTTCATCGGCAAACGGACCACCCTGCACTGCACCGCGGTGGGCAAGGTCCTGCTGGCGCACGCGCCGGAGCCCATCCAGCGTGAGTTTCTGGCCAAGGCCTCATTCGCACGGCACACGCGCAACACGATCACCTCGGCGGCGGCCCTGCGCGGAGCGATCGAGAAGATCCGGCGGCAGGGATTCGCGGTGGACGATCAGGAAGAGGAACTCGGAATCCGATGCCTCGCCGTTCCTGTCGTCAATCCGAGCGGAGCGTTTGTGGCGGCGCTCGGCCTTACGGGAACCGTCGATCAGGTGGAAGCGGCAAACATCCCCAAGCTGGTTGCGACGGCCCGGCGGGCCGCGAGCCGGATCTATGCCGCGCCGGGATCGTGATTGCTGTACAGTACTAGTTTCGAACGAGGAAGCGAAGGATATACGATCTTGAACCGATTACGACAGAAGTTGCAGACAACGGGACGGCGCACTCTTCTCGGGGTCGCCGTCCAGCGATACGACCCGGTGTTCGTGGAGGTGGCCGCGCACCTCGGATTCGACGCCATGTGGATCGAGATGGAACACGAGGCACTATCGATCGACGCGGCTGGAGACTTGTGCCGGATCGCGTCCGGACTCGGCCTGCTGACCATGATCCGTGTGAATGGCCCGATGCGCGAGCAAGTGCTGAAGGCGGCGGAACTGGATCCGGATATTCTGGACCTGCCGATGGCGAACACGCCCGAGATCTCCAGAGAGTTCGTCGGGCACGCGCGGTTTGCACCTCTCGGGAATCGCGGGTTCTACGGTGGTTCGCGCGCGGTGCGCTACGGACTGGCCGGCAAGCCGGGCGAAGAACAGCAGCGGGTGAACGATGAACTCTGCCTGTTGGTGCAGGTGGAAACCAAAGAGGCCGTGGACTGCCTGGAAGCGACCTGCGAAATCCCGGGCCTGGATGGGGTGTTCCTGGGCCCGGGCGACCTGTCGGTGAGTTTCGGCGTAACCGGCGAAACGGCTCATCCGTTAGTGCATGGCGCCATGGAGCACACCATCCGCACGGCCAAGGGCAAAGGGAAACTGGTGGGCGTGGCGTCGAGTCCCACGGAGTTCGCCCAGTGGTCCGGACTGGGGGCCGACCTGATGTTCTGCGGCGGCAACGTCGGGTCGATGGTCAACGGCCTGCGGTCGATTCTCGCGACTGTCGGCGACGCACGCAGGTGACCTGGTATGGCGATGCAGGTGAGTGCGCTCGAACCAATCGCGGCACCTGCTGTCCACACCAGGTACCGCCGCATCTCAACAGCGATCCCCGTTCCTGAATCGATCGGAATCCTTGAGCGCCTGCGGGCGGTGGAGCCGAAGTCCATGCAGGGCATGCCTCCCGTCGTTTGGGCGGAAGCGTCCGGCTTTCTGATTCGTGACGCTTACGGCAATCAGTGGATTGACCTGACGAGCGGCATCGTGATGGCGAATACCGGCCACGCCCATCCGCGCGTCATGGAGGCAATTCGCAGGCAGACGGAGTCGCCGCTCGTGTTTTCGTACGCGTTCCCCACCGACCTCCGCCGGCGCGCGCTGGAGCGGGTTGCGGCTCTGGCGCCGGGCCCCAACAACAAGGCGATCCTGTTCTCATCGGGGACGGAAGCGACCGAGTGTTGCATCAGCCTGATGCGGAAGCACGGGCTCTCGATTTCACCGGCGAAGAACGTCGTCGTGTCTTTCGAGACGTGCTATCACGGACGAACCCTGGGCGCGCGGATGTCGAGCGGGCAGCCCGGGCTTGTGGACGGATTGGATCGGGCGGCGGCCCGCCACTATCAACTTGCGCTTCCGGAAAAGGAGAGCTTCGAGGAAGCGCTCGGGCGCCTCGCCGTTCCGCCGGAGGAGGTCGCGGGCGTGCTGCTCGAGTCGATTCCCGGCTGGAACACGACGCCGCATCCGCGGGATTACATCGACCAACTGATGCGCTGGGCCAAACAGCATCGGATTCTGGTGGCCTGCGACGAGATTCAGTCGGGAATCGGCCGTACCGGCAAGATGTTCGCCTTCGAGCATTACGGAATCACCCCCGACCTGATCGCGTGCGGCAAGGGTCTCAGCTCCAGCGTGCCCGCCTCGGCCGTGATCGGATCCGCGGAGATCATGGACCTGGCGGCGCCCGGCGAAATGTCCAGCACCTTTGGCGGCAATCCGATCTCGGCCGCGGCCGTGCTCGCCAATCTGGAAGTGATGGAGACCGAGCGGCTGGTGGAACGTTCGGCCGCGATGGGCAGGATACTCGGAGCAGCCATCGACCGGATCTGCGCCCCGTTTGCCGGTTGGGTCGGCCGCTCGAACGGAAGTGGTTTGTTCTATTCGCTGCACCTGCGCGATCCGCGAACAGGCGAGCCGCTGGTGGAACTCTGCGACGAAATCGCGATGGAGGCCGTGCGCCGCGGCGTCATGCTGTTCGTCACCGGCAAGGGGATGATCAAGTTCTCCCCACCGCTGATCATCGAGGAGGACGCGTTGCTGGAGGCGGTGGGCGTGATCGGCGAGATCATCGGCCAACGGCTGTTCCCAACGCGCCCGGCTTAACGGCCGAGGCAAACTCGGCGGGCGCGCTCTCGCGGATCAGCGTCGAGTACGTGATGGCCGCAATCATCAGGGACAGACCCGCAAACCAGATCGCCAGGCGGAAGTCTTTCGTGTCTCCGATCAGGTAACCCGTAAGGATGGGGGCGCAGACACCGGCCAGGTTGCTCACCGTGTTCTGATAGCCGACGACCCGGCCGATCATCGAGGCGGGCGAGATGGCCTGCGTGAGCGCCCAGTAGTTCGCGCCGGCAAGTCCCAAACCCAACAGCGAGCACACCAGCACCGCCAGCGCTCCCTCGGCGGTCCTGACCCATAGAAGCCCCAGACCGGAGGCGCCCACAAGGAACCCGGTGCACGCGAACGTGCGGCGGACCCGAATAGGGTTTCCGCCTCGCGCGATCCTGCGGTCCGCAAGCTTCGCGGCCACAGTCGACACGACCGCCATCCCCAGCATCGGAATGGCGGTGTAAGTCCCCATCTTGAGGAACGACATCTGATACTGCAACACCAGGTACGACGGCACCCAGGTGAGACAGAAATACCAGTAGTAGCTGTAGAAGAACGGGCCGATGGTGAGGGCCCAGAACGCGGGAGAGCGAAGCAGCCGAAGCCAGTCGGTGCGTTGACCTCCCGCCCTCGCAGCCGCGGGCCGGTTGCCGCCGGGCGCCAGCAGCAGCCAGGGCAGCAGCCAGAGACACCCTCCCAGGCCGGTGTAGACGAACAGCTCCCGCCAGCCAAGCTGTTCGAGCAGGACTGCGCCAAAGAACGCGCCGGCCGCCGGACCGATCATCATGCCGGACAGGTAGATGCCCGTCGGCAGTCCGCGCTGGTCTTCGCGAAAATTCTGGCGGATGTAGGCCAGGCTCGCGGGTTGAGCGACCGCTTCGCCGACGCCCAGCAACAGCCGGAACAGCAGAACCTGCATGAACGAGGTCGACAGACCGACCGCCGCGGAGGCCAGCGACCAAACCAGAAACGCTACCGCGTACGTCCACTTCAGCCCGAAGCGGTCCACCAGCCAGCCCACCGGGATTTGCATCAGCGAGTACGTCCAGAAGAACGCAGAGAGCAGGGTCCCCATGGACGCCGGGGAGATTCCGAAGTCCTTCATCAGCGGGACCGCGACGATGCTGAGGTTGCCCCGGTCGACGTAGTTGATGAGCACCGCGAGAAACAGCAGGATGACGACGCCCCATTGCCGGCCCGAAGTCACGCGAGACTCGATGGAGGAGGTCGTCATGGATGCGTTTGTCGAGCATATCAGGGACAAACGCGAAATGGCGGCCCCGTTGGAAGTGCGGCTGCTTCAGAACGCGATGGAGACTCCGGCCGAAAACTCCCACTGGTGGAAGAACCCGCCGCCGGGGAACGCCGTGGCGCCGCTGGTGTCGAACTGCAAGTCGTAGGGCTTGCCACCGATGTAGTCGCGGGCGTCAAAGCGGACCAGGGCGTGCTTGTGCAGCAACAGCTTCAACCCGCCTCCCCAGTTGCCCCCATAGGTGCGGCCGGTTTGCGCCGCCCACGAAGGAACGGAAGGTATGGAGTACTGCTGAAGTTGCAGCCCGCCCGTGACAAACGGACGCCACCGTTCACCCGCCGGCATGAAATAGATCATGAAGTTATAGAACGCCTGTTGAATGGCGATTCGATCCTGGTACGAAACGCGGGTATTGTTCTCGACGATCTTGGTATTGAAATCCGTTGACGTACGCAAGTAGCCGAGTTCGTGGCCATAGTAGCCCGGCGTGTTCAAGGTGAAACGGGCGCCGATCGCCGACTTTCCCTTGCTGAGCTTGGAATCATCCCCTTTGGGATCGCTGGTATTCAGCGAGCCCAAGGCGGTGCCGCTGACGCGAGGCAGCGCCGCCGTGACGCCGACTTCAAACCGCTGAGCCGGGAGGGTCGAAGCCGCCAGGGCTGTAATGAAGGCCATGCGAAAAAAGGCCGGAAGACGCATCGAAAGCAGGTTTCCTGAATGCATGATCTGTTAGTTTCTTCTACCATGATAAAGCCCGGTCCATCGATCGGCGCGTCCGGACTTCACACAGCTTACATTCCAGCGGGTTTCGGGTTCCCCAGGGTGTTCGTGATACACACGTAGCGTGTGTATACTGGCGGTGAACGAGTGGCCTGAAACCCGATGAGCAAACGCATCAACATCCTGCTCCCCGATAAGACTCTTGCGATTCTGGATCGCGTGGCGCCCAAAGGCACCCGCAGCCGGTTCATCAGCCAGGCAGTGTTGCACTTCGTGCGAACTGGAAGTTCCGAGAACCTTCGACAGCGTCTAAAGCAGGAAGCCCTGGCCAACGCCGACCGCGATCGGGCCCTGGCCGAGGAGTGGTTCCCCCTAGAGGAAGAAGGATGGCGACTCGCAAGCCGCAAACCCGGTCGCAAATAGATTTCCCCAGGCGGGGCGACATCTTTCTGGTGGCTTCTGATCCGACCTTGGGTCACGAGATTCAAAAGACCCGGCAAGCGGTAGTCATTCAGAACGAAATCAGCAACCAGTCGAGCCCCATTACCATCGTGGCGGCTATCAGTTCACAGTTTGCCAACCCACCCTATCCGCGGGAGGTGGTGATCGAGCCTGGAGAGAGCGGGCTGCCAAAGACTTCAGCGGTGATTGCCAACCAGATCCGCAGCATCGACTGCCGGCGTCTGGTCAAGCGCATGGGCCGGCTTGATGCGGCCGCGATGCGCCGCGTCGATCAGGCGTTGCTAATCAGCCTTGGCCTCGTGCCCCTGTAGCGAATCCCGGCGGACGGCCGGTTGGGCTCGCCGCTTGGGATCGCAGCGAAATCGCCGCAAGACTGAGATGCTACGCTCGAAGTATGTTCCGGCGTGTGGTCTGGATCGTCCTCGACAGCGTGGGCATCGGGGAGATGCCGGACGCCGCCGACTACGGCGACGAGGGCAGCGACACGCTGGGCAACATCGCCCGGCGCCGGCGTCTCCAGTTGCCGAATCTGCGCCGCCTTGGCATTGGGAATATCAAGCCGCTCGATGGACTGCACGCGGTGGATTCTCCGGCGGCGGCCTTTGGCCGATGCGCTCTCGCCTCTCCGGGAAAAGACACAACTACGGGTCACTGGGAGATGGTCGGGATCCATCTGGCGCGGCCGTTTCCGCTCTACCCGAACGGCTTTCCATCGGAGATTCTGGAGCCCTTCGAACGGGCGATCGGGCGCGCGACGCTCGGCAATTGCGCCGCGTCCGGAACCGAGATTATCAAGCAACTGGGCCAGGAACACCTGCGTACCGGCTCGCCGATCGTTTACACCTCGGCCGACAGCGTGTTCCAAATTGCCGCCCACGAGGAGATCATCCCGGTTCCGGAGCTTTACCGGATGTGTGAAACCGCGCGGGCAATTCTGCGCGGCCCGCATGAAGTGGGCCGCGTCATCGCGAGGCCGTTCGTGGGGACTCCCGGGAGCTTTACCCGAACGGCCAACCGGCACGATTACGCCGTGCCACCGCCCCCGGGCATGCTGCTGGACCGGTTGTCGGAAAACGGTGTGCCAGTCACGTCGATCGGGAAGATTAACGACGTGTTCCTCGGCCGCGGCATCGGCCATTCGTTCAAGACCAGGAACAATGCGGACGGGATGACGCAAACGCTGGAGGCGCTGGATGCGGCGGCGGACGGGTTGATCTTCGTGAACCTCGTCGACTTCGACCAGCAGTATGGCCACCGCAACGACGTGGAAGGCTACGCGCGCGCCTTGGAAGAGTTCGACGATTGGCTGCCGGCGCTGGAGGGGCGAATCGACGAGCGCGATCTGGTGATCCTCTCGGCGGATCACGGATGCGACCCCACGACGCCCTCCACCGATCACAGCCGCGAATACACGCCGCTGCTGGTTTTCGGGCCCAAAGTCAGGGCCGCGGATCTCGGCACGCGCAAGACGTTATCCGATATCGGCCAGACCGTGGCCGAGAACTTTCATACCCATATTGAGAAAGGAAGCAGTTTCTTCGGGGCAATCCTATGAGAATTCCCGTCATGGCGGGCAATTGGAAGATGTACAAGACTCCCGCCGATACCCAGGCGTTCTTCGAGAAGTTCCTGCCGCTGGTGGAGTCGTCGACCCATTGTGAGATGGTCATCTGCGCTCCGTTCGTTTGTCTGGCAACCGCGATCGCCGCGGTCAAGGGCACGCGTGTCGCCGCCGGCGCCCAGAACTGTCACTGGATGAAAGAGGGCGCGTATACCGGCGAGGTCTCCGCGCCCATGTTGGAGGCGGCCGGATGCACGCACGTGATCGTCGGCCACAGCGAGCGACGGCAATATTTCCACGAGACGAATGAGACCGTGTCCAAGCGAACGGTGGCAGCCCTGGAAGCCGGCCTGACCCCGATCGTTTGCGTCGGCGAGACGCTGGCCGAGCGCGAGTCCGGCCAGACCGAGGCTGTCCTGATGAGGCAGTTCGCCGAAGGCATCGCCGGATTGACGCCCGGTCAGTTCGACCGGATCATCATCGCCTATGAGCCGGTGTGGGCCATTGGTACGGGCCGCACGGCGACTCCGGAAATGGCCGCCGACGCGCACCGCTTGATTCGCGCCCAGGTGGAGGGCCGGTACGGCGCTGATGCCTCGAAGGCGATGCGCATCCTCTACGGCGGCAGCGTCAAGCCGGACAACGTGAAGGGCCTGATGGCCCAACCCGAGATCGACGGAGCGCTGGTGGGCGGCGCCAGCCTGGACGCCGTTTCCTTTGCGTCCATCGTCAATTTCTGACCACGTTACCCGATTTAGCGCGAACCCGTATTTCCCATTGGGAGGGCAAGGTGTGCTCAACTGGACGTGACGCCAGCTGCCGTGACGTTTCGCATTGACCCCATCCTGATCTGTCTGCTGTTCGCAGTTCTTGCGCCCGCACAAAAGGTGGATCACCGGCGCGCGGAGCGTCTGGTGGAAGCGGGCCGGAAGTTCGAGGCGGCCGGTGACTCCGCCGGCGCGTTATCGCGTTACAGCGAAGCGGTGGCCGCCGATCCCGGCTCGGCCGAGGCGTGGTCTCGCCGGGGGAGGCTTAGGACTGCGCAAGGCGATCATGCCAAGGCGCTCGAAGATCTCGACAAAGCCCTCGACCTGCGGGCTGAGGACGCTCCGGCGTTGACCGCGCGCGCGGAGGCGCTCCTGGCCTTGCATCAACCTTCCAAGGCCGTTGACGACTTCACCGCGAGCATCCGGCTGAAGTACGAACGCCCGGAAAGCTACCTGGGCCGGGGGAAAGCGTATCGGGAGCTCAAGGAGTATCAAAAGGCGATTGAGGACTTCACCCGCGCGGTCAAGCTTCGTCTCGACCGCGC
The DNA here is from genome assembly GCA_046160045.1 of Bryobacteraceae bacterium. Classification (GTDB taxonomy): domain Bacteria; phylum Acidobacteriota; class Terriglobia; order Bryobacterales; family Bryobacteraceae; genus CAZGUX01. The sequence goes on along the minus strand of JBJXGR010000606.1, from coordinate 8,079 downwards.
CGACGGATACCGCGAGCGAGGGTTGACCTACATCGCGATGGGCCGGTTTCGCGATGCCATCGACGACTTCGACTACTGGATCCAGATCGAGCCGGCCTCGGCCCAGGCGCACCTCGAGCGCGGCTTCGCGTATGGGCAGGCGGGGCAGTTTGCCCGTGGCGTCGAGGACCTGTCGCACGCGCTCGAACTGAATCCCAAGCTGGCGCGAGCTCACGTTCTGCGAGGGGAAGCTTACCGGCTGATGGGGCAGAACGAGCAGAGCGTGTCGGATTTCACCGAGGCGCTGACGCTGGATCCGGACAATCCGGCGTGCTACCTGGCTCGCGCCGCGGCTTACGTGCAGATGAAGAAGTATGCCGAATCGCTCGACGATCGCAACCAGGCGGTCCGCCTGATGCCGGACTCCGCGGCGGCGTACGTGGCGCGCGGCGGATCGTATCATTTTCTGGGCCGCCATCCGGAAGGCCTGGCCGATCGCAGCAAGGCGATTGAGCTGGATCCGAAGAACGCCGACGCGTGGTTTGCTCGCGGCAGCGCGTATTTCCTGCTCGGCGATTTTGCCCAGGCCGCCTTCGATCTGCAGCGCGCGGTCGATTTGAATCCGCAGAACGACGAGGCGCGCAAGGTGCTGGATCGCGCCAAGGCACGGATGGAAGAGCAGCAGCGGGCCAGTGCGGCCAGACCTCCAGCGCGCCCGCCAGAGACCCCTCCGGTGACCGTTGCGGCGGCGCCAGTTGCGGTACCTGCGGCGCCCATTGTGGTTTCCGCCCCGGCAGCGCCGCCGCCCGTTGTCCGCAAGCCGGAGCCCCTGCCTCCAGCCGCCAAGGTTGAATCTCCGAAGACGACGCCTGCGAAGCCACGATCTCTCTCCGCCGAGAAACTCCATCAGCGCGGCCGCGAGTTCATCAACTCCGGCAAACCGGCGGAGGCAATACCCGTGCTGACCGAAGCACTCCGCATGAATCCCAACCTGCCGCAGGTTTACAATGCCCGCGGCTACGCACACCTGCGCATCGACCAGTTCCGCGAAGCCGAAACCGATTTCAGCGAGGCGATCCGCCTTGATCCCAGGTACGCGAACGCCTATCACAACCGGTCTGTGGCGCGCAAAGAACTGCGGGATGCAAAAGGCGCGGCAGCCGATGAGGCCAAAGCGAAGCAGTTGTTACGTTGAGGTGACGCGCTTCACCGGGTGGCGCCGGATCCACTCCATCAACTGAACGTCCAGCCAGAACCGCGGACGCCCCCTGGCGATGAAGCCCAAGTGCCCGCCCTTCTCCGTCGCGACCAGGTTGAGGTACGGGTTGCTCTTGAACGATGGGTGGTGAAAGATCTCGAACGGGATGAAGGTATCGTCCATTGCCTGCAGCACGAGCGTGGGCACACGGATCGAATCGAGAAACCGGACGGCGCTCTGGGTGGCGTAATAATGGCCGGCGCCCTGGAACCCGAAGAAGGGCGCTGTGATCTTCTCGTCAAGGGTGAAAATGGAGTGGACGCCTGCGAAGTCACGGCGCGTGTAGAGGCCCGTTTCGAGCAGGCGCTGTTGCATCCTTCGCACGAACCGCCGCTCGTAGACGCGGTTGTCGATGCGGTTGATGCGGCGTGTGGAGGCGTCGAGATCGATCGGCGTCGAGACGGCGCACACCGAGGCGATGTAGCGGGTTGCGCTGTCGCCGAGTTCGCCGGCCAGTTTCAGCGCGACGTTGCCGCCTAGCGAGAAGCCGATCAGGTACACGGGCGCGCATCCAGCCGCTTCGAACCGGCGAAGGACTTCCAGCAGGTCGCTGGTTTGCCCCGCGTGATACAGCGTGCGGCAGACGTGCGCCATGCCGCCGCACGACCGCATGTGGAAGCGGTGCATCGCGTAGCCCGCTTCCAGGCCGGCCTGGGAGAGGCTGCGCATGTAGCCCGACTCCCCCGAACCTTCAAGTCCGTGGACCAGGATCACTTCGCCCGCGACCGGTTCGGCGGGGCGCTGCGACTGCACCAGCACCTGGATGCCTGGCTCGGTTGGGTAGAGCTGACGCTCGACGGGAAAACGTTGCTCGTCGAGCGTACGCGGCCAGAAGTTGCCCGCCAGGGTCAAAGCGTGGGGATTGGAAAAGATGGGATCAAACGGCTGCAATCGCCTTAACTCCGTCGTGTGGGGCGGGCGTCCTCGCCCTCGGCCGGCCCCCTGGCCGGCGTACCCGGGCGCAGCCTTGGCTTTGGTGGATGCGGTTCAGAGTGCGCGGCCTTCGGCCGCGTTGGCGGACGAGGGCGTCCGCCGCGGTCCAGGGGGACCGCCCCACATGTCGGCTGCACGTCCTCATTGTACCGGTGTCCGTACGGCATTCCCCTGTTTCGCGCAATTTCGTACACTGCGGGTTCGGGAGATGCGAACATGATCCACGACGAACGCCGCGGCTTCCTGCGCCGCTTTCTGGAACTGGGCGGCCTCGCTGCCGCCACTTCCGCAGCCGCTGCTGCTCAGACGCCGCGCGAGGGGGATTCTCGCTATCTGCCCCGCTACGCCCGCCAGCAGTACTACAAATCGCTCAAGCAGTCGAGCCACCAGCGCGACGGAGGCAACGCCGACTTCCATCGCATTCCCGCGGGCGCCACCCAGGAGGTCTTCAACGCTCAGGGCCCTGGCGTCATCACGCATATCTGGATCACGATTTCCGCTCCCAGCCTGCATCACCTGAAGGAAGTCGTCCTGCGAGCCTACTGGGATGGGGCCTCCAAGCCCAGCGTCGAGACGCCGGTCGGCGATTTCTTCGGGCTCAACCTCGGGCACTACTTCATCTACCAATCCGCCTTCCTGAACTGTTCGTCGGTCAAGGCGATGAACTGCTACTTCGCCATGCCGTATCGCCGGTCGGCCCGCATCACCGCGACCAACGAAGGCGCCCAGGACGTCAACGCGTTCTACATCAACACCGACTATCAGGCCGTGCCTACCATGCCGGAGGACACGTTGTACTTTCACGCGCAGTACCGCCAGGCCACGCCGAACGCGGCGACGACTTTTGACTGGAAGCACAATGGCGATGCGAACCGGCTGAAGAATCCCGACGGAAAACTGAACTACGTCTACTGCGAGACGCGGGGACAAGGGCACCTGATGGGCGTGACGCTCGGGGTCCTGCAGAACCAGGAGCACTGGATGGGCGAAGGTGACGACATGATCTTCGTCGACGACGACCCCAATCCTCTGATTGTCGGTACCGGTTCCGAGGACTACTTCTGCGGCGCCTGGAACTTCGGCGGGCGCGATGGCGCGACGGCGTTCGCTCATCTCTACAACGGCGCGCCTTTCATTCAACTGCCGGAGAAGACCGGCGGACGGTACGTCCTCTATCGGTGGCATGCGGACAATCCGGTCACGTTCACCAGACGCCTGAAGCACACCATGGAGCACGGCCACGCCAACCATCGGGCGGACAACTTCTACTCGGTGGCGTACTGGTATCAGAAGGAGATCTTCACGGACTTTCCGGCGCTGCCGCCGGCATCGGAGAGAGTGCCCGGGGTGAAAGCGGTTCGCGGTCCAGGCGGCGCGGGATCGTAGGCCGCTCGTGGCGCCGGGAGACGTTTTGTGTCGCCCGGCGCATTCCGCCTCACCACAACGTCGCGAGCGGAAGCGCGATATCCGGATCCGATGTCCGGAGCACATCGGTCACTTCCACGGCGTGCTCCTTGGTGTGAATCCATCCTCTGCGGAGTTCCGGATCGATCACCCAGACAAAGCGAACACCGAAGTCCAGATAGTCCGAAATCTTCTCGGCCAAACGACACGCCCGGTCCTCCGGTGACAGGATTTCGACACACAAGAAGGGCGCGGTTCGAAAGACGGATTCCGCGGGCTAAGAAGGCGCGCGGAAATCAAGCTCTCCGCTCGGGAAAAGGAAATGGCCGGCCGGCACATAAGCCGTCAGGTCAACTTCCCGGGATGAGCGCTAGCTAGACGTTATGGTGGCTTAGTAGCCAAGCACCAAGGGCGTGTATTCTGAAAGACAAGGAGGCATCAGGAATGGACCTCAGACAGGAGATTGCCATGCGGGTCGAAAGCCTACCCCACGAGATGCAGCAGCAGGTTCTTCAATTCGTAACGTTGCTGGCTGCTCCATCGCCAAAGGGTGAGGAGGGTGCCAAATTGCGCCAATTTGCATCCACTCTCGATCCCCTTTCGGCTGAGCAGATGAGGCAGGCGATCGAAGACGACTGCGAGCGCGTCGATGCAGACGGGTGGTAGGTTCCTTCTCGACACCAATGTTGTGATCGCTCTGCTCGCCGGCGAAGAGGCGGTTCTGGCGAATCTGGACCGAGCGGCTGAAGTGTTTATCCCTACGACCGTCATCGGCGAGTTGTTCTTCGGAGCTGCGAAATCGGCTCGGCCGGCCCAGAACACAGCCACCGTCGAGCGATTCGCGGCTGACAGAATTATTCTCGCGTGCGACCTGAGTGTTGCTCGCGAGTACGGATTGTTAAAGGTGCGTCTTAGGGAGAAGGGTCGTCCCCTTCCCGATAACGACATTTGGATTGCCGCTACAGCAAAGCGTCACGGATTGATCCTCGTTACACGAGACCGTCACTTTGAAGAAGTGGACGACTTGCAAACGGCAGACTGGGTGGCTCAGCCGTAATTGGCCCGCCCCACTTCATTCGATCGCCTGCGCCATTCCCGTCTGTGCCGACCGGTACGCGGCGAACACAATTCGTAGCGCCTGCAATCCCTCGGGCGCCGTCACGATGGGCGGCTCCATGCCCCGACAGGTGTTGATTGCCGACTGGGTCAATGCAAGATAGGCCTCCAGCGCAAATCGGCCTGGCTGGACGGCCTCATTCACCTGTTTGCCCGCGCGCTTCGAATACCAGCGCAGCCGCTCGCCAGGCTCCAGCCGAATCCACCCGTCCGATCCCCAAATGACAATCTCGTTCGAGTATCCGGAGTCGAGATAGTAGGCGGATTGCAGCGTTCCGAGCACACCGCCCTCGAAGCGAAGGTTCACGACGGCCGCGTCCTCCACGTCCGGCGGCTTGCCGCCCACATTCGCAGTGTAGGCCGACACCTGCTCGATCCTTTGCCCGGTGATGAACTGAATCACATCCAGATAGTGCAAGCCCAGCCACATCAGGTGCCCTCCGCCGGCCTTCGCCTTAGACGCACGCCAGGAGCGCTGGTAATCCGGCAGCCCCAGCCGTGTCTGATCGGCCAGAAACCGCATCTTCACCGCGTAGATCTTCCCCAGGTACCCGCCCTGGATGAGCGATCTTGCCTGGAGCACGTCCGGATACAGGCGGGTCGCCAGAGCCAGCATCAGGTGGCGTTTTCGGGCATCGGCAAGGGCGGCCAGCCGTTCGAAATCTTGCACGCGCACGCATGCGGGCTTCTCCGCCAGGACGTGGCATCCGCCTTCGAGCGCCTGCTCGATCGGGCCGGGCGCGCGGTGCGCCTCCAGCGTGACGATCGCCAGATCCGGGCGGAACTCGCGAATCATCTCAGCATGGTTCGAATACGAGCGGAGATCGGGATAGCGTGCGCCAAAGACTTTTCTCGCCTTGGCTGCGTTGCCGCCCTGCGTATCCGAGAGCGCCACCTGTTCCACATACTGGCACCGCGCCAGCGCATCGAGAAAGAAGTTGAGGTGAGCGCCCCAGCGCTCCTCGGCATCCGTCAGAAGCCCGACCTTGACGGGCTTGACGGACGCCGCCAGTGGGGCCGCCAGGAACAGTTGTGTCACGAAATCACGACGAAGCATGCCGCTTCCTTTCCACGAGCGAGGCCGATTCGGAATCCAGATACAGGACGGCGTTCGGGTGCCGCCGCACCATCGACGCGGGGCACGACTCGGCAATCGGCCCTGTCAGCGTCTGGCTCACCGCCTCCGCCTTGCGCAGATCGGGCACGCAACCGATCAGGTGACGCGAACGAGCGATGACCGGGCAGGTGATGGTCAGCGCCTCGCGCGGAACGGCATCGAGCGAAGGGTAGTGCCCTTCTCCTACCTGCTGCCGGCGTGAACGCTCGTCAAGCGTGATGCGCTTCACCAGCGCCGGATCGGCGAAATCCGCCAACTGCGGCTCGTTGAACGCGATGTGCCCGTTCTCGCCGATACCGAAAAACGTGATGTCGATAGGGGCCTCGCTGAGCAGGGATGCGTAACGGCGGCACTCCTCGTCCGCATCGGACGCGTCGCCCCCCACATAATGCACCTTGCCCGGATGGACCCGGTCGGCAACATGTTCCCTCAACCAGCGGCGGAAGCTTGCCGGATGATCGGCGGGCAGCCCGACGTATTCATCCATGTGAAACATCTCGATCGTATTCCATGGCACGTCGGGCTGGGCGGTGAGGGACGCCATCACTTCCAGTTGGGAATTGCCGGTCCCGATGATGATGCGTGCCGATCCCTGCCGCGCGAGAGCCTCCCCAAGAATGCGCGTCGCGTCCGCCGCGGCCGCCTCGCCAAGCTGGCTCTTATCGGCAAAAACACAAACCCGCACCCGGTCCACAGTGAACTGTTCCATCAGAAGTCCGGACTCTCTTTGTATCAGAATCGCGCGTCAGGCCAGGAAGTGCGATACCTTTTGGTTGATCGTATGCCGCGTTCCCTATTGTTTCTGCTCTTCACAGCGATGTCGGCCCAAGCCGCCTGGCAGGCCGGGGCCGCCAAAGTGGATATCACTCCCACCGAGTCCGTTCCGCTGGCCGGATATGGCGGCAAGACGCGGATGTCGAACCGTATCCTGCATCCGATCTGGATCAAAGCGCTTGCTCTGAAGGACGCTTCCGGCGCCACGTCCGTGCTGGTGACGGCGGATCTGGTGGGGCTCAGCACGAAGATGGTCGATATCATCGCGAAGCGGGCCAAAGACAAGCACGGCATTCCGCGCGAGCGGTTGGTCCTCAACTACTCTCACAATCACAGTTGCCCGGTGACCGCGGACGTGTTGTGGCTCTATTACGACCTGTCTCCTGCGGAAGCCGCGGCGCGCGACCGGTATACCTACCGCCTCTACGACCAATACGACGAAGTGATCGGTAAGGCTCTGGCCAACCTGGCGCCGGCCGAGATGTCGTTTGACCAGGGACTCGCGGGTTTCGCGGTCAACCGGCGGCGGTCCCGCCCGGGAGGGCGGAAGTTCGGCGGCCAAGTGGATCACGACGTGCCTGTGATCGCAGCCCGCGCGCCTGGCGGGCAACTGCGTGCGTTCGCCTTCGGGTACTCCTGCCACACGACCGCGCTCTCCGGCGAGACGGTGAATGGCGACTACGCCGGCTTCGCCCAGATCGAACTGGAGAAGAGCTACCCGGGCGCGGTTGCGCTGTTTGTGCAGAACTGTGGAGGCGACGCGAATCCTCTGCCCCGCGTGATGCGCTCGAACGCACCGGAAGCGATCGGGCTGGCCGAGATGTACGGCAAGATCCTCGCCGAGGGCGTGCGCCAGGTGCTCGATCGCAAGATGCTGCCTCTCGACGGGCCGATCCGCGCCTCGATGAGCGAGACGGAGATCTTCTTCCAGAAGGCGCCCACGCTGGAGGAACTGCGCCAGAAGCTCGCCACCGTCGAAGACCGCCGTAAGCGCGAAGTCCAGCATCTGATCGATACATACAAAACCAAGGGCAAATTGCCGGATGGCCTGATCTATCCCGTCCAGGTGTGGAACTTTGGTCCGGAACTCACGTTCATTGCGCTGTCAGGGGAGACGGTGGCCGACTACTGCCTTCGCTTCAAGCGGGTCTACGGCTGGGACACCACCTGGGTGGCCGGATACAACAACGATCTGACCAGCTACGTCCCTTCCCTGCGCGTGCTGCGCGAAGGCGACTATGAGGGCACGACGGGCATCTACGAATATGGCCATCCCGCGCCGTACTCGTATTCGGTCGAGGAGCAGATCGCGGCGAAGGTCGAGGAACTCGTGCAACAGGTGCGGAAGTAGGAAATCCAGCCAATCGCCTGGTCCGAGGCCGTAGAGTAGGAGAGGAAGCGACAGCCTGAACTGCGGCCCCTCTCCCCTCGTCGAACCGGAGGTGCAGATTTCCCGCGTCCGGCTCTCCTGAAAACTCTCGCCTCAGACTTGCACAGT
>JBJXGR010000605.1:0-2680 GCA_046160045.1 Bryobacteraceae bacterium | reverse complement strand
CGTTCTCCGCCTTGTTCCAATCCAAGAGCCAGACGGTGGCGCAGGCGGTCGACATTGTTCTCGAAGAGATCGAGAAGATGCGCTCCGCGAAGGTGAAGCCGGAAGAACTCGAGACCGCCAAGGCGCGGGCCATTGAGGCTCTGCCCCTGCGATTCGCCACAGCCGGCCAGAAAGCCGGTCAGTTCGCGAGCGACTTCCAGACCAAAATGCCCGAAGACTACTGGCAGAAGTACAACGAGCGCATCAAAGCCGTGACCATCGACCGCATCCAGCAGGTTGCGCAGAAATACCTGATGCCCGACAAGATGGTGGTTCTTGCCGTGGGCGAAGCCGACGCGATCCTGAAAGGGAATCCGGACAAGCCGCAATACAAGCTGGAAAAGCACGCCGGCTCGGGCGGCATCGCGCGCATTCCGCTGCCGGATCCGCTGACCCTGGTCTATCCGTCAGCGTAAGCGGCTGGGAGGGCGGGATTCTTCCGGGTTGGCCTGGCGCCATTGATCGGTGGCGCGATGGATATTCTCCTTCGTGTAGGCCTGCCAGATCCCCATCGCCAGGAACGGCGCCAGAACGGCCGCGACGTAGATCCGGGAACGGCGCGGAAGCTTTTCGTCCTTCTCCCAGCGGAAGATCTGGGTCGAGATGAACAACCCGATCCCGCTCGCCAGCAGCATCGCGCCGGCGGCGGCAATGTTCTGGAAGAACGTTTCGCCCTTCAGGAACACGCCCTGGATGCCGGTAATCAGGTAGGTGGCGGGTAGGAACTGCCCGGCGACCTGCGCCCATTTGGGGAGCAGCGCCAGCGGGATCGCCGATCCGCTGAGAAACAGCATCGGCATGTAGAGCAACTGGATCAGGACCGTCGACTCCTGAACGCCGTTGGCGACGGAGGCGACAATCAGGCCCAGAGCGCGAAACGTCCACAGCCCGACCGTGATCAGGGCGATGAGCGACACCCAATGGGCGGGAATCGGCATGCCGTAGAACACGCGGGCGAGCCCGCAGATCATGACGAGCGCCGGCAGATATAGGAGCCATCCGGTAATCATGGAAGCCAGCAGAATGGGGAGCGGCGAGATGGGCGTCACGCGGTAGCGGCGCAGGATGTTCGCCTCGCGTTCCTGCACCAGGCGCATGCCGGCGCCCCACAAGCCGTTGCCCAGAATTCCGATCACCAGCACCATGCTCACCACCTGCGACACCGAGTTCCCCTTGGCGCCGTAGAACTCGGCGAACGCGAAGAAGAACACCAGAGGGAACAGGTAGTTGAAGAAGATCACGGTGCGGGCCCGCAGGGCGAGTTGAAGATCGATGCGGATCAGCGCCAGAAGAGATCGCAGCATGTCAGTCTCGGAGACTCTTTCCGGTCAGCTCGATGAACGCTTCCTCGAGCGACGGGCGCTTGAGGTGAACGTCGGCGATTTCCACGGACTGCTCGTCCAGCCACTTCACCAGGTCGACCAGCGTGGCGGCGGGCTTGGAACTGAGGACCGTCAGCCTCCGCCGGTCCGGGCTCAGCGACTGTTGGACCGAATGACGAAAGTCGGGTAGATCGGCCGCAGCCAGCGGAGTCTCCAGGTCGAATTCCACCGTGGAGTGGCCGAGCGTCTTCTCCTGAATTTCGCGAGGCGTGCCGATGGCGGCAATGCGGCCCTCGTCGATAATCGCCACGCGGTCGCAGAGCCGCTCGGCTTCCTCGATGTAATGCGTGGTGAGCAGGATGGTCCGCCGCTCCTGCTTGAGTTCCCCCAGAAGCGACCGGATTTCCAGGCGGGCCTGCGGGTCGAGGCCGGTCGAAGGCTCGTCGAGAAACAGCAGTTGCGGATCGTTGATCAGCGCAAGAGCGAGCGCGAGGCGCTGCTTCTGTCCGCCCGACAGGTGCATGTAATAGGCATCCCGCTTCTCCCAGAGTTGGAGGCGTTTGAGCAATGCTTCCCCGTCGACGGTTCTCGTGTAGAAGTAGAACGCGGCGAACAGGGCCATGGCCTCGCGCACTTTGATCCGGTCGGCGAGGTTGGCCAACTGCAGGCAGACGCCGATCCGGTCCTTCAACGGCGCGCTGTGGCTGCCGGGGTCGAGGCCGAGCACGCGCACCTCGCCGCCGGTTCGCGGCCGGAGCCCTTCCAGAATCTCGACCGTGGTGGTCTTGCCCGCTCCGTTGGGGCCCAGCAGGCCGAACACTTCGCCGGCGCTCACGCTGAAGCCGATGCCTTTCACCGCATGCACGTCGCCGTAGTTCTTGGTCAGACCCCGGACGTCGATCATATGCGGTGGAAGGCCTTGAGGATCTCGCGCGTGGAATACTGCAGTGCGATAGGGCGGCCGTGGGGACAACTCATCGGATACTCGGTGGCCGCCAACTCCCGGAGCAGCCATTCCATTTTCGCCTGGTCGAGCCGGGTGTTGATCTTGATGGCGGCCTGGCAGGCGACCGACGCCGCGATGTTGCGGCGCAGGTCGTCGATGGAGGCCGGCCGCAACCCTCCTTCGAAGTTTTCGAGGATCTCAAAGACCGCCTTTTGCAGGTCCGCCGGCCCAAGATCGGCCGGAGCCGACTTGATGGCGATGGTGCGGTTGCCGAAGGGTTCCGTGTCGAATCCGGCGGCGCGAAGCTCATTGGCGATCTGCGCGTAGAGGATCTGCTGGTCGGCCGTCAGTTGAATCACCATGGGCATCAGGA
>JBJXGR010000604.1:0-7554 GCA_046160045.1 Bryobacteraceae bacterium | reverse complement strand
GGGGGGAATTGACCCGCAGAATTGCGTCAGTTGGAAACGGCTGGCCAGGATCTACACCGGGAACAGTGGGGCCAAGGCCGGTAGCCTGCACGATCAAAACCTCGCCGGACCTGGCAGGCCTGCCCGCCGTAACGGGTGAGAAATCCGAATGGAATACAGCCGGCCCACCGGCAGTGGTCAAAATTTGCGGCGCCGACATCGGGATCAAGTGGGCTGTCCACCGCCAGGTTCCGCCTCCATTGCTGCGGCGGTTCGCGGGGTCCTCCGTCATGGAGGTAGTCCGTCCGAAAGCCACACCCGGCTGCATGAGCACCGCCCCTATCTGCCCCCGAGCGCCGAGAAATGCTCCCGTACCACCGGTAATCACGAGATTGTGTATCGTTGCAGGAGATCCTGGTGGCGCATTCCCGCCGACCAATCCGTTAGTCACAATTGTCCCGATCGGGGTACCGTCGCTTTTCAGGATTTCGAAGGTGATCACCGCCACTGTATTACGCACGGTGTCAGCGATTGCAAACCCGGGGGTGGGGGCCGTTCTCAAAGCAACCACCGCCACCACGGCGTTGGAGAAACTCCCCTTCACCTGCAGGCCATTGACGGCCACAATGTCGGCCAGCCATATGCTCCGGTAGAAATTTCGTACGGGGCCTACCGTAGTAACGTTGGGATCAGTCGCATACTTGAGAGGGTCGGAGGTATCTTGGTTATACAAAACGAGGTTTGCCAAGTCTATCTGCAGGATCGAAGGCGCCGCGACTTGGGCCAAACTGAGGTGAGAGCACGCGGCGGCGCAGACAGCCGTAGCGAGAGCTGTTTTCCAATGCAGCGGTGACATGTTCCGCCCTTTTAGCAGGTTGTGAACGTTCATAGCGAATCTCCTTTAGTTCACAGGGTTTGTTCCGGGAGGAGATCATGCTGACCGCCTGTTCCCCTTCCCGCTGGTACAGGCGGCAACGGAGGCCCCAAAGCGGCCACGGTTCTTGTATATTTTTTGTAGCCCATGGAGCACGGGCAGCACGGGCCAAGCATCGACACACGCACGGAGGAAATCACCTGTCTATTGAAAGCTTGGGGCAGCGGCGACGAAGCCGCCTTGGGCCAACTGGCGGAGCACGTCTATCCTGAATTGCGCCGCATGGCCCGCCGATACATGAAGAACGAGTTTCGGGGCAATACCCTACAGGCCACCTCCTTAGTCCACGAGGTCTACCTCCGCCTGGTTGACGTGACAAACGTCGAATGGCGGGCGCGCGCACAGTTCTTTGCTATCGCGGCCCAGATGATGCGGCGCATCCTGGTGGACGCCGCTCGCACGCACGGTTCGCGCAGACACGGCGGAGCACCGGTCAAAGTGAATCTGGATGATTCCGCCGTCTTGCCGCCGGCACCGGACCGATCCATTCTAGCGGTCGACGATGCCCTGACGGCGTTGTCTCAGGTAGCGCCCCGCCAAGCCAAGGTTGTCGAGTTGCGCTATTTTGGCGGGCTGACAGAGGACGAGATCGTAGCGGCTCTCGACATCTCTGTGCGCACCGTCAGGCGCGACTGGAATCTCGCCAAAGCATGGTTATCGCGCGAGTTGAAACGGGTACAATCGGTATGAAACCAGCGAGGTTTCCAGCATGAGCCCTGAGCGGTTCCGGCGAATTGAAGAACTGTATCACGCCGCTCGCGAGGGAAGCCCGGAGGAAAGGGCGGCGCTGCTGGCCCAGACCGACCCCGAACTGCGCCGCGAAGTAGAGTCACTGCTCTCCGAGTTCGGCGGCGACGAATTCCTGGAGCAACCCGCGATCCGGAACGCGCCGGAACTGCTGGAGGATGCGACGGTCACCCGACTGCATTTGGGGGCTGGTCTGGGTCCATACGGCATCGAAAACAAGCTCGGCGAAGGCGGGTTGGTGGCCGGCAAGTACCAGCTTCTCGAGGTCCTGGGCAGAGGGGGAATGGGGATCGTTTACAGAGCCGAGGACATCAAGCTGCACCGTGCCGTAGCCTTGAAGTTTCTGCCGGCTGATCGGGTGAGCGCTCCGGAAGTACGGGAGCGATTCCTGGTGGAAGCGCGCGCCGCCGCCGCCCTGTCGCATCCCCACATCTGCACCATCCACGAAATCCACGACGAAGGCGAGGCGCCGTTCATCGCCATGGAATGCGTCGAGGGCCAGAGTCTGCGGGCGCGAATTAAGGACCATCCGATTCCCATCGAGCAGACGGTCAGCCTGGCAATGCAAGTCGCCGATGCTTTGTCGGAAGCCCACCGCAAGGGAATCGTCCACCGCGACATCAAAAGCGCCAACATTATGGTAACGGCGAGCGGTCAAGCCAAGCTGATGGACTTCGGCCTGGCAAAAGTCGCCGGCGAAACGCTGCACACCCGCGAGGGGACTACGATGGGAACCGCGGCTTACATGTCGCCCGAACAGGCGCGCAGCGAAACCGTGGATCATCGCACCGATCTCTGGTCGCTGGGTGTGGTGCTCTACGAGATGCTCACCGGACAGCTTCCATTTACCGGCGATCGCAACATATCCATTCTTTATGCCGTGGTGCACCAGGAGCCCAAGCCGCTCGAAGAGGCCCGGCCCGGAATTCCGCCGGAATTGCAGCGTGTGGTGATCAGGGCGTTAAAGCGGGATTTGCACCAACGTTACGCGTCGGCCGATGAAATGCTGTGCGACCTGCGGCAATACCAGGATCGCGTCACGGCGGAAAAACTGGGAGTGCTGAAGCCGGGAGCCGTGCTGCGGCGGATGCTTAAGCCCAGGATTGCGATCCCCGCGGCCGCGTGCTTGATCGTGTTGGCCGCGGGAGCGGCATGGTTCCTGTATCGTCAGAGCAAGATCCGCTGGGCAAGAGAGCAGGCCTTACCGGAAATCGCCCGGATGGCGCTGAACCCGGAGTTGGGCCGCGCCAACATGTCCAATGCTTATGCGCTGGCCACGGAAGCCGAGAAATACATCGCCGGTGACCCGGAATTGATGCGCCTGATCGATTTGTGTTCGGTGGAAACCAGCATCACGACCACGCCGCCTGGAGCAAAGACCTACATGAAGGGATACTCCGCCGCTGACGCTTCATGGCAGTACCTCGGCGTTTCACCGATTCAACGGGTCCGGGTGCCCCGCGCGTTAGCCGCCTGGAAAATGGAGAAAGAGGGATACGCAGCTGTGGAGGCCGCAGTCGGGCCAGCCGCACCGGTTGTGCGAAGCCTGGACCTTGTGGACAGAATTCCTGCCGGAATGGTCAGGGTTGCTGGCCGAACGACGGTGGATGGAACAGTGGACGAGTTCTTCATCGACAAATACGAGGTCACCAATCGGCAGTACAAGCAGTTCGTCGATGCCGGCGGATATCGCGAGCGCAGATACTGGAAGCACAAGTTCCTCAAGGATGGTAAAGAACTGAGTTGGGAGCAAGCTTCCGCGGAGTTTGTGGATCAGACGGGACGGTCCGGACCGATCGGTAGTGGGTCAATTTCACATTGCCCACCCTTGACGGCCGACCCGTGCCCTGCTCGCGACCCACGAAGCGACCCAAATGCACGAACCGCTTTAGCATGTGGTAGAGTGGCGGCATGGAATTGCATTACGTTAGCAGATCTGTCTTGGGGGTTGTTTTGCTAGCAGCATCCCAGGCCCTCCAGCTCTTCAGCTTATTCCGTGGAGTTGAGTGGCTACAAAAGAATCAACCGACCGCTTTTGCAATTCTCGATAACACGGCGCTTCAGTACACACTACTCATTGCGGGACTTGGAATGTCGGCGTGGGGGCTGTTGGGTTATCTAGCCAGTCGGAAGCGCCCGATAGGTGAACCACCTACAACCCCAGCCATCGCATCCGTATCGGCTCTCGCTGCGACCCATGGCGCTCACAGTCCGGTCATAACACTTGGCAGTGGAGTGGTTAATAATTTGTACCAAGCTGCTCCGCCTGTAGCGCCACACGTGATGTTGGAATTTCGCAACCCGCCACAACAACCCTCTGGTTTATATTTTACCAATGTTAGTGACGAACCGATATATCAAGTGAAAGGCAACTACGAACAGCGTCCATTGGGGCATGCGCTGATTAATGTTGACATCACAAAGATGGAGTGGATCGATGCACATGATACTGACCTTATGCACTGTAGTCTTATTGTCTTAATACCCGATCCTATTCGAGTGTTCCGCCTTGCCTTATCACCGTGCGACGTTGGCGCGTTAAGGGTGGAGATTACTAGGCTGTTATTGGAATGCCTCACAGATGGAAATAATAATGTAACAGTACCGGTTGGTATTACGTACCAAGACAAATTAGGTAACCGCCACTCCATGAGATGGATTATTGAGATTGACCGAGATAGGGTTCCTAAAGTGCTACAACCGCATTAAGCGGCGATCCTGGCGCTTTCTGGGAGCGCTATAAGTTCATGAAGCGACCAGACAGCACCAGTTAACCCTGCCTCCATCGCTGGGGTGACGCGCAGGGTTTGGTGGATTCGAACAAAGTTGTAGTGCATGTAGAAGAGAGCGACCGCGTGAATATGATTCTCAAGTTTTTTGCTGAAGGCGTTGGTCAGCCGGGTGAACCGCCGCATGTTCATTCTCATGGTCAAGTTCTGTCGTTCGACAAACGACGTGCTGATGTGGGTGGGGTCTGGCTTGCCGGTAATCGCGAACTTCTCACAGCCGTTGCAAACGGCGGGGCTGTACCGCTTCTGTGCTTCGGGTTCGTTGCCGTAGACCTTCACGAGTTGGGCGTAGTCGATTCCGTTCCAGTCAAAGTTGTCAGCAACCGCCGTCAAATACATCTTGTGGCCGTCCGTCGTGAGTTGGATGCGGCCAGCGAGCCGTTTCTTCACGTCGCTGATGAAGTCTGTCGCAAACCCGGCGTCGCGCTGGCCAACCATCCAAGAGAGGGCGAGTTTGGTATCGGCGTCCAGCGCCACAAAGGTCCAAACGTCGCCAGCATACCCGCCATTCTCAAAGTGCTCCGGCTTCGTGTTCTTCGCCTTGGCGTAGCAAAACGACCAGATCTCATCGATCTGAACGCGCTTGGATGCGACATTGCGGATGGCCGCATCTTGGTACTCGGCGCAAGCCTTGCCGACGTCCGCCAGCAGCCGGAGAATCGTCCCTTTGGCAACGCCTGTCATGCGCGAAGTCGAGCGAACCGAGCAACCCTCGACCAGCGCCGAGATTACCGCCACTTTCTTCTGCATGTTGAGCCTGTTCATGCTTCAAGTATACTACACCGCTTTAGCATGTCAAGCAATAAATACGGGGCTATTTGGCGTGCTAGACTGAGGTTAGTACTATGGTTTGCGCTTGGGCGCTGGAGCCCTTTTGGCCCATCGCGCCTTCGCGGCAGCCGACGCGATTTCCTTCCGCTGTTGACCTGTCATCGTCTCAAGCCGACGCTTCCCGCCAATCTTTCCGCCACGTCTGCCCATCTCAGCCATAACCTGAGAGATGAGGGATTTGGTGGGCTTCTTCGTCGTGGGGTGGCGGGGTTCGTTGGTGGATTCCTGGACTACGCGAAGGGCGTTCTGTATGGTGTCGAGCTTGCGACTGCTAGTCCGCTTTGGCATGCCTTCAGGGTGGCATGCTTCGCGGGAACCGTCAAGACGAGAGGAATTTCAAATTGACCCACTACCGACCGATCACCTGGCAAGCCGGCGATTATCCTAATGGGCAGGCAGATTATCCGGTTTCCGGCGTCAGTTGGTATGAAGCCGCGGCTTACGCCGAGTACGCCGGCAAGACGCTTCCCAGTTCGCACCATTGGGAGGCGGCCATAGGCTTGCCCGGCTTCGACGCACGGGGTCTCTTGACCCGCCTCAGTAATTTTAAAGGTGGAGGCCCGGCCCCGGTAGGAACCTACCGAGGGATGAGCGCCTGGGGCACTTTCGACATGGGGGGCAATGTTCGCGAGTGGTGCTGGAATGCCACCCGCCTCGGCCGCGTGGTTCGTGGCGGCGCGTGGAATGACGTCAACTACATGGTGAGCAACGTGAGCCAGGCCTCAGCATTCGACCGATCTCCCAGGAATGGCTTCCGCTGTGCCGTCTATCTCGATCCGGGCAAAATAGACGCCAAGCTTCTGGCGCCTTTGGAACCATCGATACCCGATTTTCCCAACTTCTATCATATGGTCCCGGCGTCCGATGCTGTCTTCCAGGTCTACGCGGACCTGTTTTCGTACGACCGGAAGGAACTGAACCCGCGCTTGCAATCGCGCAAGGAAAGTTCCGATTGGGTCCAGGAAAGAATCGTGGTGGATGCCGCATACGGCAGCGAAAAGCTGCCGATGCACCTGTTCCTTCCCAGGCACGCTTCGCCGCCGTACCAGGTTGTGATTTATTTTCCGGGGTCGACGGTAATGCAACAACCTCCACCGAGCAGCGACATTGAACATTGGCAGGAATTCGAACAGAACCTGCTATTTCTGGTGAAGAATGGGCGGGCGGTCCTGTGCCCGATTTATAAGGGGACCTTTGAGCGCCGCGAAGATGCGCTTTACAGGCTTCACAGTGGAGCGCCAACGCGGCAGCACACCGAATTCTTGATCCAGTTGGTGAAGGATTTCCGAGTTGGTATCGATTACCTGGAAACGCGGCCGGACATCGATCGCCACAAGGTGGCGTATTTCGGGTACAGTTGGGGCAGTCGTATAGCGCCGTCGATCCTGGCCGTCGAACCGCGCGTCAGAACGAGCATCCTGGCGAACGGAGGCTTGCGGAAGCGGGAACGTCCAGAGGCGGCGCAGATCAACTACGTTACGCGCGTCCGCATTCCCATACTCCTTTTGAATGGCAGGTATGACTTTGTTTTTCCTTTCGAGATCAGCGCCAAGCCACTGTTCGATCTGCTCGGAACACCAGCCAAGGACAAGGTCCAGAAGGTCTACGATTCCGACCACTTCATCCCACAGAATGAGCTCGTGAAAGAGACCCTGGCCTGGCTCGACCGGTACCTTGGTTCGGTGAAGTAGGCAGGCAGCCTGCCCGTGGGCACACGCGATGTAGAGCCCGACAAAAGAATACGCCATAGAAGCCTCATGGAGGCTGAGGCGTGAAATTCGTAAGCAGCAGGTGCTCGTTGATGATGCGAAGATGGCGGGAGAACGGGCGATCAGGCGCGCCTGGCCCCCGGTCCCGACGACCCGGGTATCGGAACAACTGGCAGCCTGGGGCGAAATGTCGTCTCGATCGACTGAAGCGTCCAGAAACCGCTGAGAATACAGAGCCGCGACCGGAAGGGAGCGGGCATTCTTTGACTTTCGCCACAGCCTGCTGGTCTAGGGTCAGTGGGCGCAGACGCGTTTTTTTTCGCGTCGCACTGCACTAAACCCCACTGATCCAGTTCCCAGGATGCGCCCTGGCCAGCTTGCCGATGTACCGCGGGCTCTCGCCGCGATGCCGGGCGTATTGCGCCTGGGTCATCAGGGTGGGTTCTCATTCATTGGGTTTGTAGCCGGCTGATCTACTGGACTCGCTCAGAACGATGAGCAGCGGCGGGCCGTCCAGGACATGCTGGAATTCGACCGGAATGCTTCACGTTGGGCGACGCCGCCT
>JBJXGR010000603.1:0-7040 GCA_046160045.1 Bryobacteraceae bacterium | reverse complement strand
GCGGAAACCGACCGGGCGCTCCGTTTGGCGCATGGACGTGCGTTCGCGGATTGGCTGGGCTGCTCTCTTCCCGAACAGGCGGCCGATCTCAGTCTGTATTTATCCGAGCATCGGGACGGCAACGTGCTCACCCAACTGGAGTCGTGGCGGGCCGGACGAGACGGCTTATGCCTGGTTCCAAAGGACGCGCTCGAAGTCGACCGCAGCCTGTTTGAATCAGATCTGAAAATGGTGCTGCAACTGCTGGGGGGGGGTAGATCCACACCCAAGTCCCGGAGACGTCAGGGATCGCGCCTCCAGGCCATCTTTAATTTGTTGGAGAGCGCGGATGTCTCCCGCCTGACGATCGAGGAAGTGGCCGCTGAGTGTGCGCTCTCCGCGAACTGGTTTCGCCAATGGTGCAGGCAGAACACAGGTAGTTCCTTTCACGGCCTCGTGCGCCAGGTGCAGATGAGAAGGGCCGCGCATCTCTTGCGGACTACCGTCTCACCGGCGGCCGAGGTAGCGGCCGAGATCGGTTATCAGCATCCCCCGAATTTCTGCCGGGATTTCAAAACGATGTTCCGGATCACGCCGCACCAATATCGCCGCCTCTGGCGCGGAATCAAGGCGCGGTGGTTCCGATCTCCGGACGGCGAAGCGGAAACCTCCAAGGAAAACCATCAAATTTGATAATTGACATTCTCGTGGGATCGCTTCATGCTCTTCCACGGAGCCTGTTGATCGCCGCGATCAACCTGGTCCAAATCCGAAGCCAACCTCCCCGCGGACTCGAGCGGGCGGTAGTTCTGCCGCTCGAATCGCTGAGTGTGCGCGAGGCGGAGCAGTGTGGAGCGGCGCGACGCCATGCGGCGACTTGCCGTTCACCCAAGGGGTGGATTTGATGAGTGTCTCAACGAAATACCAGACGTGTGTCTTTCGCGGGAGCGGATTAGGCCCCGCCAGCACGGACGTGCGAGTTAGGTCATCCCTTGACCAGCGACTGGGTCAACGCACAGAGGGCCAGTCAGCGGGCGGCAGAGCCGGAGGAGCGGTCATTCCAAGGTCCGGGGCAAAAGCCAACGTAGGGCGAAGAACAATACTTGCAGCCACGCTAGTTGTCGCGCTAGTCCCCGCTCTTGGGGTCCCGGTTCTAGCGCAACAGCCGACGCCGGACCCTTTCGTCGATTATTCCGCCCCAGGGTATAACCCCGCGAATCGCGACTACATCCAGTTCATGAAGGAGCAGGGCATCACCCGGGGGTGTTTCCGACTGGACGACGGCAGCATGCAGTATTGCCCCGGGGACAGCGCGACCAGAGGGCAGGCTGCCGTCTTCATGGTCCGTGGACTGTATTGGGCGCTCGCCGGGCAGTCCGCTATCGACGCTTTCGCCAAAGAAGAGACCATCCCGTACTTTCCAAACGATGTCCCACGCACACGCGACTTCTTCTCGCATGTTCAGAAAGCCAGGGAGTTGATGATCACTTCCGGAACGAACATGGGGGAGTACGGTGTGGATTCGCCGATCACGTGGGCGCAGGCAGCCACGTTCGCGATACGCGCCTGGGAGGTCCGAGAAACGGGCCGAGTGACGAATAGCTTCTCATTCGCCCCATACGACGGGAACTGTTTCCAAGGCTACAAGGACCACCCGCTGTTCCGATACTTCCGAAAGGCGCAAGAAAAGAACCTCATGGCCTGCTCACAGAATCCAGACGCCGCCATGACGCGGGGCGACTACGCGAAGTTCGTCGTCGAACTGGCGATGGGCAAGGCCTACAGTTCGCTTCGGACCGACCACCTTCTGGCGGAGACCAATCTTGTTCCAGGGCCGTCCATCAAAGAGCACATCTACCTGGGCGGCAGATTGATCGCAACGGAAACTTCGACCACCGGGGGCTCCGGTGGGATCCCGACGATCCCGGTCATCAATCCCAAATTCGTGATCAGCCCCTTTTCGGTGTTCGAAGCCGTTGCCGGCCATCAGACGGCCTTCGCGGTGCCTTCGGCAGTCACTTGGTCGCTTGCCACTAAACCCGCCGACCAGTCAACTGGATTCACTTACCCGGATGGCGGCATGGGACTCCAAGGCTCGTTATACCAGACGACTGCCACCTCGACGGGATACCAGGCCCCGTCACCGATTTCCGAACCCAGTCAGGCCACCAACTCTTCCAAGGTCTTTAGCTTGGCTGTTCAGGCGGTGCGAACCTCCGACCAGGCGAAGAACTTCGCGACCATTTCGCTTGTAAAAAAACCGGGAGTCGACCCGCCGTGGACAACCCAGAACATCGGCGAGGTAGGCGTAATCGGCTCGGCGATCCACGACACAGGCGGGGCTAGGAGTTTCATCGTGCAGGGAGCGGGCGACGCAATCTTCTTCCAGCAGGATGAATTTCGTTTTGTGTACTCCCAGTTTTCAGGGATCAGCGTCGTTGAAGCCAGTGTGGATCAGATGGATGAGATCGTCAACCCCAATCCGGGCCGGGGATCGGCAACCTCCAAGGCTGGAGTCATGTTCCGAGAGACCGACAAACCGGATTCGAGAAACGTGCTGCTGGCCTATCATGCCAATGGCTCGCCGTCGAACCAGGGGGCCCTGGTGTTTCAATACCGGTCGGCAACCGGTGGCAACACCTTGTGGGCCCTTTATGGGAACCCCACGACGCTCCCGGTAAAGTTGCGCCTCGTGCGTTCGGGAGAATGGATCCGCGGATACCGGTTCGCTGGAGGCAGTTGGCAGCAGGTTGCCGAAATCCAGTTCTCCGGTGCCGCATTCCCCGATTCTTCGCTTGCGGGTCTTGCCGTCTCCTCGGAGTACCGGGGATCGGCCACGACGGCCAGGTTCTCGGAGGCCGAGGCAAGAACGGGCGCTCCGTCGGCGAATCCCTCGCCGGATATTCCGTCGCTGACGATGAATGGGACGCCTCAGGCCGTTCAGTTCAACGCCACCGTGCGGGGAACCACCGATGTCAGGGTGCTTTGGAGTGTACCTGGTGGTGTCGGTTCGATCGACAGCGTCGGCCGGTACACGTCACCGTCCGCAGTATCGAGCCCCCAACAGGTGGCCGTCGTCGCGGCGCGGCAAGCGGATCCCAGCCAGAGCGGTACTGCGTACTTGACACTGCTGCCGGCTGCCTCGCCGATCGCGGTGACGATCAATCCCACCATCATCGCCCTGTACCCGGGGCAGCAACAGAAGTTTATCTCCAACGTCCCGGTCACGTGGAGCTTCGTCGGGACCGCCGACGGAACGCTGAGTTCCTCCGGACTCTACACCGCCCCCGCCTCCAATTTTACTGCCGTTCCACGCACGCTTGCGATCCGGGCGACCAGTACGCAGGACCCGACGAGGTCCTGTACCGCATCGATCACTTTGCTGCCCATCGCCGTAAGCGTGTCCCCAACGCCGATCTTTCTCCGGCCGGGAGACCCTGCCGTGACCATGGCCGCCACGATCGACGGCAGTTCCCAGGGAATCACCTGGGAGTGGACGGCGGGTCCCGGGACGTTCGTCAACAACGGGCTAGGCCTGACGTACACGCCGCCGGCCAGTTCCTCCACGGACAACACCATCATCGTGACCGCGCGGAGCGTCCAGGACCCCAACCGGTTTGGCAAGGCGAGTCTCACACTCGGCAGGGATCTGCAGGCCACGGTCACCGTCACCCCGGTCAATGGGCAAGGCTATGGACCGGTCACCTTCAACGTCTCGGTGGCCTACGCGGCGCAGGTGACCGATGTACATCAGGTCATCAACACCAGCGAGTGGGACCCGAATTTCGTCTCCTCGGAGTTCAATTGTTGGGTCTGGTACAACCGGGCGTCCAACCGGCTGTTTCTGTGGAATCCGCAGGTGTACAACTGGGTGAACCCGGCCGGGGATGCGCCGGGCACGGGCACGAGCCGCGTCAGCCGTTTCTGCACGTTGAACCCGCTGACCGCCACCCGCCAGGACACCGGAACCGGCTTGACCCTCACCCTGCCGATCACGTTTACCAACCTGGCGCCTGGAATCGTGGGGACGCGGCGGATCTGGACATCTGCGGCGATCACGATGGGGCTGTGGACCTACCAGGGGTACTGGAATCTGTTCTGAGAGGGAGAGCCAAGGAAATGAAGCACTATCTTATGCGGAGTAGCGGACTGATCGTGACCATGCTTCTGGCGCCGGTTTTGCTGGTGGGCCAATCGGCAACGCCGAGCGCGCGGGTCGCGGGGCGCGTGGTGAGCCATGCGGGCGTGGGTGTGGAGGATGCGTTGGTGCACGTCTCGGCGGCGCCAATGCCCGGGATCCGGGCGCCTTTCGCGGACACGACCCGGACACGGGCGGACGGGTCCTTCGCGTTTCCCCAGGTCCCGACCGGTAGACTGCGCCTGTGTGTCCATCCGGAAGGGAAGGACTTAGTCGGCACCTGCGAATGGCTGCCGCCGCTGGTGGTGGAGGGCAAGGACGGCGAGACGATCCGGCCTGAGCCGATTGTGCTGCCGGAGGGGCACCGTCTGAAGGTTCGGGTGGCCGACGCGCGCGGATTCCTCGACGCCGGTGAGCGGAGCCAGGCCCGGCGGGCACTCGTGCTGGGAGCTCTGGCTCCGCATGCTCCGATTGTCCAGTTCCGCCCGGTGCGCAAGACGGCCACCGACCGCGACCTGGAACTGGTGATTCCGTTTGACCAGGACATCCAGTTGCTTCTGACTGCAAGCGGGTACGTCGTTTCGGCGGGCGCGCACGGAGTCGCCAACCGCGCCCAGAGTGTGAAGATCCCGGTGCGGGTGGACAAAGGGAAACCGGCCAGCGATGTGGTGTTGACAGTAACGGGGGTGGAGTGATGTTGAAGGTTTGTTTGCCCTTCCGGAGCGGAGATTCCAGCGCACCGAGTGAGACGGGACATGCGGCGAGTCTTGGAGTAACTTCGAGGTCTCCTCAGAGGCCGAAACTGGCGGCGATGAGCGCCTTGTTGTGTGCGCTGGCGCTATGGGCTGCCGGCGGGGGTGCTGGCCAAACCGTTCAACTGGGCCCGGGCGAACGCTTGTCCGTGATGAGATTCACCTTGCGCCTGAAATATGTAGTGCCAAACCAAGTGACGGTGCCGGAAGGCTGGTATCGCATCACTGTCGACGACCCAAACATGATCGGGGCGCGAGAGCGGGTTGATCTCGACGATGACGAGCGAATGACACGGTTGGCCAGTCAGGCGAGGTCGGCCAAGAGTCCCCGAACCAGTTTCTATCATCGGCTCACGCCTGGACGAAAGAAATTACGTGTGGGTAGTCGTAACGAGTGGGTTGTGACGGTCAACGTCACGCCGAGGGTAACTGCCCGATAAAGGGCGCTTGCCCCGAAGCAGAGGGCTCAACGACATGAAACTCTTGCTGAGCGGTTCTATTTTGGCGACCCTGACCGCTGGATTTACGTGGGCGCAAACCGCGACGACGAACATTGCCGATGGCCTCACGCCGCCGGCGGTCAAGCCTGGAGCTCCTCCCGGAGTCCAGGACATTTCCCAGTTGGAGCGGATCAATCTCTACAATGGGCAGGTCTCCGTAGCCATCCCCTTGCTAAGGATTGCCGGGCGCGGCGAAGCCTCGTTCACGATGTACGCACCGATTGCCTCACGCCCCTGGACCGTAGAAATCACAACATTGAGGCAGTGTCCAACATCGCCTTGCCCGGAACCCCCGTTGTATCAGAGTTCAGCTACTGCGACAAACATCGACCTATATCCCTATGATTCGCCCTACTCGCCCGGTGTCGTGTACCTGAAGGCCAGCGGCAAAACGCCGATGGATTGCTCCGGAGTCACGGTGTACACCTCCATCCTGCCGCACATTGTTTACGAGAGAGCGGATGGCACACAGGTTGCTCTATGGGATGGCCAAGCGGCGAGAGCCGGTGGGTGCGGTCCAACTACGGTGAGCGGTCCAACGTTCCGTTCTGTGGACGAATCGGGGCTGACGTTCAAAGCAAGCACGGCGATTCCGGACACCACCGGGGTGGATGTCACAAAGAGCGTGGTGTCCGGGAAGCTGCTGTTTCCTGACGGAACCCAGTATCGGGTCGTCGACGGCGTGATCGATCGAATCACGGACCGCAACGGTAACTACCTTTCGTTTCAGTATCGGGCGAACTCGCTGCTACTGGAAAAGATTACGGACACGGTGGGCCGGGAGGTCACGATTGAGTATGACGTTGATGATGGGCCTCCTGTCGGCATCGTGGATCGAATCACCTTCAAGGGACAAGGGGGCTCTACCCGGACGATTCGCATCTCCAGGTTGCGCCAGCAGGCGTTGGCCTCTGTAATCCGGGAGGGACTGGAGACCACCATCCCTGCGGGCAACATGTCGTTTGTCGGAACGTTCGACCGGTACATCACAGAAATCCGGCTCCCCGACAGCCGGTCGTATCTGTTCCGATACACGGCGTATGGGGAGTTGGCGCGCATGGTTCTGCCGACTCAGGCGAAGATCGAGTGGGACCACGGGCCGGGATTGGCCAACGCGGGGCAAGTTCCTGGAACCTACACGACCGGACAAGTGCTGGACGATCCGGAAGCAGCTGGGTTCCAAGCGACCACCTGGATCAACTGGCGGCCTGCCGTGTACCGGCGGCTGATCGCTCGCCGCACGTATCCCGGCGGGGCGGCTGTGGAGTCGACGACGACCTACTCGCGTCGGGAGAACGCGGTCCAAACAGACATGAACGAACCCTACGGGGCGATCGGCGTCCAAATCGAGACACAGCCATACGTGGAGGTGTCGACAACGGGGACGGGTCTGGCGTCCGCGATCACCACACGTCACTATTTCCATGAGAACAATACCTACCCCGACACGCAGTCTCCCCTCCAGTCCATGTTGGATGCTGAGTTCCTTTTGGGTGGGAGGTTCCTCATCGACCAGGAGGGCCGGGAGGGCCGGGAGTATCGGAGTGTGACTCTGAAAACCCCGACAGGGAACCTGGACCGGACGGAACTCGCCTATCAGGTGAGTTCGGGCCGCACCGTCGAGTTGTGCCAGCGCACACGCTTTGTGGGCGACAGCACAACCCGCCGGGT
>JBJXGR010000602.1:0-26838 GCA_046160045.1 Bryobacteraceae bacterium | reverse complement strand
GTGGCCGGCGCGCTGCATCTCTTCGAACAGGATCATTGCCGATTCGGGCGCCCACGCACCGGGATCCATGCCCTGTGTCGCGCGCTTGATCACGCCGTCGGCGTGGGCGAAGGGGCCGAGATTGGGGTGTACACCCGCGGCTTGAGTTTGTACATTTCTGCGCAGCGCAGGGCCGGTCGGAGATACTTCGATCCGCAAGGCTGGGCTGGGCCCGGCACTCTAGTTTGGCCCTTTCCCCAACCCGTGGCGGCCGTTCAGGCCTGGCGCGCGTTAGCGCGTCCTGACGTGAGGCGGTCCGTCTGGACCCCTTGGGTACTACTCAGCCGCTCGGTGCCTGGCACCACGAAAGTGTTGCCGGAATGAACAGCCCCGCCCTGTGAGACGACTCAGCCGCTCAGTGCTTGGCACCGCGAAAGTGTGCCGGAATGAACAGCCCCGCCCTTTGAGACGACTCAAACCGCTCGGTGCCTGGCACCACGAAAGTGTTGCCGGAATGAACAGCCCCGCCCTGTGAGACGCCTCAGCCGCTCAGTGCCTGGCACCGCGAAAGTGTGCCGGAATGAACAGCCCCGCCCTTTGAGACGACTCAGCCGCTCAGTGCCTGGCGCCGTGAAAGTGTGCCGGAATGAAACAGCGGCGCCCTTGAGACGACTCAGCCGCTCGGTGCCTGGCACCACGAAAGTGTGCCGTAATGAACAGCCCCGCCCTTTGAGACGACTTAGCCGCTCGGGTTCCAGGCACCCCAAAAGTTGCCGCCCTTTGAGACGACTCAAACCGCTCGGTGCCTGGCACCACGAAAGTGTGCCGGAATGAACAGCCCCGCCCTTTGAGACGACTCAGCCATTCGGTGCCTGGCACCGCGAAAGTGTGCCGGAATGAACCAATGGCGACCCTGGCAGATCCGGCTGCGCGAGGCCAGGCACCGCCATGGCGAGCGTTGGCTTGGCCTGTCTTTAGCCCCAGGGTCGAGACCTGTCTCCACTTGGCCGGGCCAAGCCCGGCCAAGCCCCGATATATCGGGGCACCCGCGGGTTTACACCCGCGGTTCGGAGCCGTCGTCCGCCGCAGTTTCCGCAGTGAACAGCATTGGGCCTAAACCGTTTTCGCGAATTTGATCACCCGCTCGCGAAGCTGGTCGCGAATCTCGCGGAAGGCGGCGGTGCGTTCCTCCCAGGATCCTTCCACCGCGGCCGGATCTTCGAGGCTCCAGTGAATGCGCTCCGCCTGGCCGGGAAACAGGGGGCAGCTTTCCTTTGCCTGGTCGCAGACCGTGAACACGTACCGGAACTCGCGGTCGAGGAACTCCTCCACGGACTTGGAGCGGTGGCCAGTGAGGTCGATGCCAAGCTCCGCCATGACGGCGACGGCTTCCTGCCGGACGGAGCTTGGCCGGGTCCCGGCGCTCGACACCTCGAAGCGGTCTCCGAGGTAGTGGCGAAACAGGCCTTCGCCCATCTGACTTCGCGCCGAGTTTCCGGTGCAGAGCACGAGAATTCCGGGCTTCATTCGATTACGGTTTTGTGGCGCGAATGAACGCGCTGATGAACTTGCCGTCGATCAAGGGGGCGACGGCATCGGCGTCCATGCCGGCCGCGGCCAGGAACTCCCGCGCCTCGTCGGCTTTGTAAACCCGGGTCGGCTCGAGATCGATACCTACGAATCCGGCACGCGTCAACTTGGCGACATAGTCGGATTCTTCCAGAGCGCCGGCGATGCACCCGGCCCAGAGTTCAACGCTGCGGCGAACCTCGGGGGGCACTTCTCCCCGCACCACGACATCGGAGACCGCGAAACGGCCGCCGGGCTTCAACACGCGCAGCGCCTCGGCCAGGACGCGATCTTTGTCGCCCGACAGGTTGATGACACAGTTCGAGATGATCACGTCCACCGAGTTATCCGGCAGCGGGATGTTCTCGATCTCGCCCTTGAGGAATTCGACGTTTTCGATGCCCGCTTTCCGCTGGTTGTCGTGCGCGAGAGCCAGCATCTCATCGGTCATGTCCAGACCGTAGGCCTTACCGGCAGGGCCAACCCGCTTGGCGGAGAGCAATACATCGATGCCGCCGCCGCTGCCCAGGTCGAGCACGACTTCGCCCGGCTTCAGTTCGGCCAACGCCGTCGGGTTTCCGCAGCCGAGGGAAGCGAGCACTGCCGTTTCAGGCAATTCGCTCTTCTGCAGTTCGTCGTAAAGCCCGGCGGAAATCGGGTCCACTGCGTCGCCGCAGCAGGATGACGGAGCGGCGCCGCAACAGGCGCTTCCCGTACCCGAAACCACGCGGAGCGCCGCCTGGCCGTACCTCTCCTTCACCACTTCTTTGACATCTTGTACGCTCATAAGCCTTTTTTGATCTCCTTTTCGTAATATTCCCGGAATCTCTTTCCGATGTCGTCCCGCACCGTACGGAAAACGGCGAGTTTCTCTGCGTCCGTCCCTTGCGCCTTCGCCGGATCGGGGAAACCGATGTGTTTGCGCGTCCCCACCTTGCCGCGGAAGTTCGGGCACGACTTGTCCGCGTCGTCACATACCGTGATGACGTAGTCAAAAGACTGATCAATGAACTGGTCGACCTTCTTTGGCGCCCCGCCCGAGATGTCGATGCCCACTTCCTTCATGGCCTGGATGGCGAAAGGATTCACGCGCGGCGCGGGCCTGGTGCCGGCGGAGAAGACCTCCAGCCGCCCGTCAAACGACTTCAGGAATCCTTCGCTCGTCTGGCTTCTCGCCGAGTTGCCGGTGCACAGCACCAGGATCCTCCTCTTGCCTGCGCCGCCGGCCGGCAACCACCCGGCCATCAGGCACACGAATACCGTTAGTGTCGCGATGCGCATTCCTTTTCTCGTCCTCTACTTACAAAGTTGAACGATTTCTTCCGGCGTGATCACTTTGTTCCTCGTGCAACATTCCGCATAGAGGAAGGTCAGCAGCTCACGCAAACCCTCGGTGTTGGCGCTGTACCACAAGTAGGTGCTTTCCCTCCGGACGTTGACCAACTCCTCGTTCTTGAGCTTTTCGAGGTGATGGGACAGCGTGGAGGGTGGAATTCCCAGTTCAGCCTGGATGTCGCCCACGACCATCCCATCCGGATGCGCGCTGAGCAACAGGCGGATGATCCGCAAGCGCGGCTCCGTTCCGATCGCCGCGAGCATATCGGCGAACCGGGCCGTTGGGTCGACTTCCTTAGCTGCCATACTTCGATAATAACCGAATGATAGAATATGTCAAGAGGTTGCCTCCGGCTTTTTGGCCAGGAAGGACAAACGAAATGGAACATGCCTTGGTTCAGACCACAGGAAAGAGACTGAACTTCTTCGAGCGATACCTCAGCCTCTGGGTCGGCGCCTGCATGATCGTGGGTGTGTTGATGGGCAAGTTGCTGCCCGCTATGGTGGACGCCCTGCGGCGCATGGAATTCGGATCCGGGAGCCAGATCAACGTTCCGATCGCGGTTCTGATCTGGCTGATGATCACACCGATGATGATGAAAGTCGACTTCACCTCGATCCGGACCGTCGGCCGGCGGCCGAAGGGTCTTGTGATCACGCTCGTGGTCAACTGGCTCGTCAAGCCGTTCTCCATGGCGCTGATCGGGTGGTTCTTTTTCCGCGTGGTCTTCTCGGCCTGGATTTCGCCGGGTGAAGCCGACCAATACATCGCGGGCGTCATCATCCTGGCCGCGGCTCCCTGCACCGCGATGGTGTTCGTGTGGAGTTACCTTACCGATGGCGACCCGGCCTACACGCTGGTGCAGGTTTCCGTGAACGACCTGATTATGCTGGTGCTGTTTGCGCCAATCGTGCGGTTCCTGGTGAGCGGGGCCTCGTCTCTCTCCGTTCCGTTTCTGGTACTTCTCTATTCCGTGGTGGCCTTCATCGTGATCCCGTTGGCGGCGGGGTCGATCCTGAGGGCATGGTTGATCCACAGACACGGCAAGGCATGGTTCGAGGAGTCACTCCTGCCGCGATTCGCCCCGGTCACGATCGTGGCGCTGCTGGCGACGCTGGTCTTCATCTTTGCTTTCCAGGCTGACAACATCACCGGCAAGTTCTTCCACGTCGTTCTGATCGCCGTTCCGATCCTGCTGCAGGTTTACTTCAATTCGTCTCTGGCGTACGGGTTGATGCGTCTGTTCAAAGTGGAGTTCTCCGTGGCTGCGCCGGGAGCGTTGATAGGAGCGAGCAACTTCTTCGAACTGGCGGTGGCAACCGCGATCGCATTGTTCGGGCCGGGGTCCGGCGCGGCGCTGGCAACCGTGGTGGGAGTCCTTGTCGAAGTGCCCGTGATGCTCACGGTCTGTGCGGCCTGCAATCGCACGCGTCATTGGTTCCCGAACGCCGCGGCGACGCCGGCCGGGCCACCGGGGTTGTAGAATTGCTGGATCGCCGCCGGGGCGGACCCGGGCGGGGTGAGCGTCAACGCAATGGATCCACGGCTGACTTCGTATGTCGAAGCGAGCAACGAACCGGCGGCCGAACGCGTGCTGGAAGCGCTGCTCGAGAACCACGTGGAACCGGTCGTCCGGGGCATCGTCCGCTCCCGCATCAGCAGCCCCGCCGACATCGAGGATGTTCAATCGGACGTGATCCTGGAACTGATCGTGAGATTGCGCACGCTTCGCGGCGCGTCCGGCGAGCCGATCGTCGATCTGGCGGGGTATGCCGCGACGATGGCCTACAACGCGTGCGCCGGACATGTGCGGCGCGCGCATCCGAAACGGGCACGGCTCAGCGTCCAGGTGAGGCAGGCCCTCGAGAAAGATTCACGGCTCGCGATCTGGAGGACCGAAAGCGGCCAGACTGTGGGCGGACTGGCCAGGTGGACGGGCCGCGCCGGCGTGCGGCCTTTTGCCGATCCGGACCTTCCGGGAGCCGGCGTCGCCGCGCTGGCCGAACTGATGGTGGGGTACTTTCACGGAGTCGGCGCGCCCGTGGAGTTGAATCACGTGGTCGACGCCGTGGCCCGGATTACTGGCGTTCGCGACGAGCCGGCCGAGAGCCTTTCCGCTTCCTCGACCTTTACCGAGACGGAACTGCCCAGTCTCGCGCCCGGCCCGCAACGGGCGGCCGAATCGCTATTGTACGCGAGGAAGCTGTGGGAGGAAGTTCAAAAACTGCCGGTGGCTCAGCGAGTGGCCCTTCTGCTGAACCTGAAGGACGACGCGATCCTTCTCCTGCCGGTGACGGGGGTGGCGTCCATTCGTCAGATCGCCGCGGCCCTGGGGATGCCGGCGGAGGACCTGGCGGCCATCTGGAACGACTTGCCGCTGGACGACAATACGCTGGCTTATCGTTTGCGAATTACCCGCCAGCAAGTGATCAACCTGAGAATGGCGGCCCGTAAACGGCTGGCCCACCGGCTCTCGGATTGGCGGTGATGCCGGGTACGATGAATGGGCGGTAATATCCGATGCCTGCGAGCATCATCCCAGGATAGAGGTTCCCGTTGGACGATCATGTGACTGAACTGGAGTTGGAGGGATACCGGCGGAGGCGCCTGGCCCCGACCGATCTCCTCCGCGTCGACGACCACCTTGCCGCGTGTGAACACTGCCGCTTGAAGCTGGCGGGTCAGATGGATCTGCCTCGAATCGAAAGCGCTTGGCGGGAGGAGATCGGCCAGGATCCCGTACGGTCCTTTCCTGTGCGATCTCTGGGGATGGCCGCCGCCGCGGTCCTCCTGATCGGCTCGACCCTGTTTCTGGCCACGCGCGACCGGCACCGAATTGTGGCTCAACTGCGGGATGGTTCCCGCGTCCTGACGATCGACTCGAAAGGCCAGATGAAGGGTATTGAAGGCGTGAGCCAGCATCAGACTCTCGCCCTGGCTGCGGCGTTGCGGGATTCCCGGCTCGACCTCCCGGCATGGACGGCAGACCTGGCCGGCCGGACCGAGACCCTCATGGGCGAACGGCCCGCGGCCGGCAATCCCCTGATCGGCCCTTTGGGCACGGCGGTCCTCGACGACCGGCCCCGATTCCGCTGGCGGCCCATGGCGGGCGCCACCACCTACACCGTTGTGATACAGAACGAATCGGGCGGCGAGTCTATCTCCAGCGGACCGCTGGAAGGGACGGACTGGAAGCCCGCCAACCCGCTCAACCGTGGCGCCACGTATTCGTGGCAACTCTCGGCCACCGTGAGCGGAGTACCGGTGCTGCATCCTCATCCTCCGCAACCGCCCGCGCGTTTTCGCGTAGTCGACGATCGGACGGCGGCGGCCTTGCGCGAGTTGCCGGACTCGCACGCCCTGCGAGGGGTGTTATATGCCCAAGCCGGCCTCCTCGAAGCTGCCGAGCGGGAGTTCGAGCGATTGTACGACCAGAATCCCGAGTCGCCGGCGGCGCGCGCCTGGCTGGAGTCTCTCCGAAAAGCGCGGACCCGCGAATAGAGGCGAAAAAAATCGCCCCCGGGTAATATCTCCCGGCGGCGCTCCTCCATGTCAACGAGTCAGAGCCGCGACCGCCAGGGAGCGGTGATTCAGCCGTCCGGGCCAACGCTGCCTAACGGTCGCAGCTCTGTACGGCTCGAAGTATCGGAGGAAAACGATGGACATCGCCAGGAAGATCTCAACCCCTCTCACGATTGCCCGCGCAACCGCGCTGCCGGCGGCCGTCCCCCCCACCCCCGTGCCCACTCCAGGGCCGCCGCCGGCTTCCGAAGCCGCCAGGTTCGCCGTCGACGGAGCCCTGCTCAGGGCGGCCGCCGTCGCCGGGCGAACGGTGTCGACGACGCTGACACGATACGTCCCGCTCGGCAAGCAGGCCAAGACCACGCCCGCGGGCGTCAATCGTCCCGGCGCCGCGGCGCCATCCGTCGAGATCGGTTCGGCGGCCATTACATCGAATCTTGTCGATCGGGCCCGCGCCGCCGGCCTGAGCGACTTCGAAGCGCAGAAGCTCGAGTCGATCCTTACGGACAGCAAAGACTTCGCCGCGGATTCCAAGCTGGTGAACAACCTTCTGGGAACCCAGAACGCCGCGCGTGCGCTGCGGACCTTCAACGACCTGGATGTCTATCGGAGCCAGAACGGCGACCGGATCACGCCAGAGATCGTGAAGACGCTCGCCATGGGCGTGGGCCGGTCGCGGACTTCGGCCAGCCAGGGCCGGGAAGGCATCCTCGGCAATGAACAGGCCATCAACGCGGCCGAAGCGTTGGTCGCCATGCCTCAGGCTGACTACGACCTGATCCAGAGCGCGCTGCCGAAGGGCAAGAAGTTCCCGGGAAGCCAGTCGGATCCTCAGGTGGAAGGGGCGCTCATCCTCAAGTCGGTGGCCGCGCGCAAAGAGCGGCTCAGGGATTTCACGGCCTGGAATGCGACGAGTATGCCGTCTCCCGCCGCCAACGAGATCGCCGGGTTCGCGAATACGATTCGCGGACGGAACGTGAACGACCTGATCCAGCGGACGAGCGTCATGGATCTGGATGGGGATTTCCGGGACGAGGCCCTGCAACAGAAGTGGAACAATTCCTGCGTCCAGGCTTCCCTGCAGATCGCCCAGGCGGAGGCCGATCCTATCTACGCGTGGCAGTTGCACAACGACACGATTCACAACACCGCAACCACGGGGGCGATCGCGGATGAACAAAAGGCCGGGCTGACGGCCTTCAATGGCATGGCCGTCGCGCGCGGCGCGAATGGCGGCGTGGGAACCGATATCAACGTGATCGAGAGTTCCATGGACGGGAAAATCTCGCCCGTGACGGGCCGCGCCTATGAGCACAAGCTTGTCGTCGGCTCGCCGGCAGGCCGCGGCCAAGCACTGGACCATATTGCCTTGCTGGCGAAGACCGGCACGGACGTTCCCATCGGCGTGACGTGGAGTTTTGGCGTGGGCGCCGACGGCAAGATCAAGCAAACCAGCGGGCACGCCCTGGTGGTGACCGACGTACAGGGCTCCGGCAATACCCAACAGTTCCTGATCACCGACCCCTGGACCGGCCGCACCGGCTGGATCTCCCGTAACGACATCATCAGCGGCAAGACCAATTTCTTTGCCGGAACCGGGATGCTAACCGATTACTGGTGGTAGGCTCGCCCGATCTCGTACTCTCACTGGCCCGCCGGATTTCCCTCCGGCGGGTTTCGTGTTTTCGTCCCAGAAAACTCTTCCACACAGGTAATAACCCACCGCGAGGAATCTCCAAGGAACCGGAGGCAGTTTGAAAAAGACCGGGGATATCCTGCGGCCATTGGCTCAACAGTAACCGGGATTTCAGCCCTTCGGAGGAATCGCATGAAGATTACGACGAAATTCTCACCCAACCCCACGCCGGTCCCGTCGACCATCAAGCCCGTCACGCCGCCGCCCGGGCAGCCCCCCACTGTTTCCCAGGCCGCCAGAATCGCGCTTCGCGATGCCTTGGCAAATTCGGGACAACCAGCCACGTTGATCCGGCCCAAGTCCCTAAAGCAGCAGGCGGCGGGCCTGCCGGTGACTCCGGGTTCCGGAAAAAGTGGCGTCAGCATCGGGCCCGCGGCCCTCACGACCAACCTTCTGGACCGCGCCCGCAAGGCCGGCCTCGGCGAATTCCAGCTGCAAGCCCTCAAATCGATTCTCGAGCAGAGCAAGGACTTCAACTCGGATGCGAAGCTGGTCAACGATCTTCTGGGAACACAAAACGCCAAGGCCGGTCTCACCTCGTTGATCGGCGTCAATGACTCGCGGCAAAAGAGTCCGGAGCGCCTCACGCCGGACATCGTTCGCGCGCTAACGATGGGGGTAGGACAACCTCTGAGCACGAACCCGCCGAGAGACGGAGTCCTCAGCCCCGAGCAAGCCGTTCGGGCAGCGGAGGCCCTGAGGCTGACAGCTTTGAGCGACTACAACCTGATTCAGGGCGCGCTCGCCAAGGCGGGCCAGGCTGGACCCCTGTGGGACCCGCACGGCGACGTGCAAATGGAGAGCGCCGTCATTCTCAAGGCCGTAGCCGGCCGGGATCGCGAACTCACGGCGCCTTTTTTCAGTCTCACCGGCCGCCGGCCCGCCACCGCTGCGATTCTCGGCCTCGCCGACCGCATTCGCGGGATGGAGAAGGAGCAATTGATTCAGACGTCGGACGCGCTGGAGTTTGAATTCCACTAGGGGGGCGGCCCCGGGGCGAGCTCCGATCTCAACCTGCATCGCCCAGCAGCACAAACGCCGCCCACCAGTAAGGATGGCGGTACCGGGGATTGGCGAGCATCTCCGTCGCCGCGGTTCGCAGGGCTTCGGCTTTGCTCCACTCGCGATTTCCGCGTCTCGTCCGGAGCCAATGCCGGTGGAAGCGCACCATCAGTTCAGAAGTGCTGCCGGCGCTCACCTGCCACTGGCTCGCCACGGTGGAAGGAGCGCCCGCGAGAAACAGAGCCCAGCTCATTCCGATGAGTCCCTCACCCGGCGCGACGCGTCCGCGTCGGCTGTTGCAGGCGGAGAGCACCGCGAGTTCCGCCTGAAGGTCGAGTTGCATCAGTTCCCAGGCTTCCAACAGCCCATCGTCCGCTCCCCCGGGGGCCAGGACCAGGTAGGAGTACAGCGGGCTCTCGTCGTTGAGGATTCCATGCGTTGCCAGATGCAGGACTCGGTTCCTTCCTGCCTCGGCCTTGATCCGGTCTTCCCGCGCTTCGGCGCCGATGTAAACCCGGCTTGACCGCGGACCATACAAGCGGGCCAGCGCCGCCACCTGTTGTTCGGCTTCCGGCAAGGGAGGCCACTCCCCGCCTTCACCCGAGGACCGGGGGTTGCCCGCGGCCAACAGGTTCACCTTCGGAGGTTCCCCGTTCATTCGGCGGAGGCGGGAGACGTCGCGGAACACCGTCAGCGACGGAACGTAGACAATCGCCTGGCTTTCGACCAGGTACCGGCTGTCGCTCGACTGCAGGGCATGGAAGGGCAACTCCCACAGCGGCCCATCGGGCGACACGATCAACCGCTGGACCGGCCCAAGCAGCGACGCGGCCTGGCTCACCAGCAGGTCGTAGAGCTTTCGGGCGTTCCGCGCTGCCAGTAAATCGCGAGCTTCCAGTTGACCCCGGAACTCAGACACGGCCGAGGCCAGCTTCGAAGCGGTCAAGGGAATCCGGAACACCCGCGGCGGGCCTCCGGGAGCTTGCGCGAACAACCAGGTGTGCCCGGGCGTAACCACGTACTCGACGAACGCCGCGCGATGCCGATCGACGAGAGCGCGAGCCTCTTCGGGCGTTATGATTCCGGCCTCGCCGCGTTGGATCTTCAACTCGGGATGCGCCGAGTAGGCTGCCGCCAGAAAAGCCTCGTACTCCAGACGCTTCGCTTGCAGTCTGCGCTGCAGCAACGCCAGGCGCGGGGTATCGGGCTTCTCGCCGCGCCCCTCACGGGACAACTGGCTGTTCAATGCGGCCAACGACGCGCGAAGAGCCGCTTCGTTGCGGCGTTCTTCCGGAGTCAGGGTCTTCTGCGGCTGGACACGTCCGGCTTGCAGAATGTCCACGAGCGTGCGGCCGCGCGAGCGTTCGGCGAAGTGAAGCGCTTCAGCGGGACGGCTGGCCGCGATCGATAGGGCAATCCGCTCGTGATAAGGCGCCATCTTGTCGGCCAGAAACCGGCTTCGCTCCCCGGCGCCGCCCGCTACCTGTTCGCGGCTCTTCTCGATCATGGCGATCGCCTCGTCGAACGCCTGCCGCGCCTCGTCTTTCCGGCCCAGCGCCAGATTCGCCCGGCCGGCCACGGTCAGCGCCAACCACTGCCGCTCCGAGTAGCCGATGGCCGAAGCGATCTTCCGCGCCCGCTCCGCTTGCCGCAGCGCTTCGGCCGGACGTCGTGCCGCCAATTCGGCGACCGCCAGATCGGCGAGCGAATCCGCCTTTCCGGCCTCCGTGCCCATCTCCTCGCGCAGGGCCAGTGCTTTGCGGAGAGACTCGATCGCCTCCGCTGGGCGCTGCTGCTCCAGGTAGACGCGCCCGATGCTGTTGAGCGCCTCCGCCGCCACATTCTTGAATCTCTGCCGTTCGCACCGCTCCAGGCTCTGGCGTAGCGCCGTCAAGGCTTGGCCGTAGTTGCCCTGCTGTATCCACGCGTGCCCGAGATTGGTCTCCGTCGCCGCGTTCAGGGACTCGTCGCCCAGCTTGCGATTCACTTCCCGGCTCCGTCCGAGAAACGCCAATGCCTGGCGCGGATTGCCCTGAGCGAGGTAGACCAAGCCGATATTGTTCAGCGTTTCGGCGATCCCCGATAAGGAGCCCATCTTCTCGCGAAGTTTCAGCGCCCGCTGGAAGTGCTCGAGCGCCCGCCTCCAGTCCCCCATGAAGTTGTACAGGTTGCCGAGCGCGTCCAGACAAGCGGTCAGTTGCAATTCATCGTTCAAGGCCGTGACGGTGCGGAGGCTCTGCTGGCAGATTTCCAGGGCTTCGGCGTATGCCGCCTGGTAGGCCAGGCTGAGGCAGACGTTTCTCATCGCCACCGAAGCGCTGCGCTTGTCGCCCAGACGCTCGAACACCACAAGGCTTTTCTTCAGGTACTCGACCGCGCGCTCGTAGTCGCCAGACGCCTTCCAGACGCTGCCGATGATGTGGGTTGACTGGCCGACGCCGGCGGCGTCGCCGATCCGTTCGCGAATGCCGAGGCTGCGCTCATACAACTCGCGCGCCTCCTTCATGCGGCCCTCTCCCCATCGGATGTTGCCCAGGCTGTTCAGCGATCGCGCGAACTCGGTCTCGTCACCGGGCGCTTCCAACAGATCGAGGCTTTCCTCGATCAACGCCGTCCCGGACCCGAGGTTCCCCTGGAGGTAGTGGATCTCGCCCGAGTGGCGCAGGGCCAGCGCCAGGCGCCGGTTGTCCCTGAGCCGGCGTGAGGTGTCCACCGCGGCCAAGCCGGCAGCCAGCGCGCGAGGCCATTCCGCCGCTGCTTTGGCGCGGGTACCCTCCACCAGTAGCGCGTCGACAAAGGCTTGATCCGTGCGCGCGTGGTTCTGTTCCAGCCATCGCGTGCGTTCGCTATCGGTCTTCAGCGCAAGCAGGGACTCAACTTGATTCTGCGCCGCACAGACCACCGGCCATACCATCAACCAGGCGACACATTTGATTCGGGCCATCGTCGACTCCGTGCACGCGAGGCGCAAAAGCGTGGATCAGTCGACGGTCGTTTCTCCGAGCAAGCGCTGATACTCGCCGCGGGCGTGGGCGTAGGCGCGCTCCATATCGGGCCGCTCCGGCAATCGAATGCGATTCAGCTTCTGCTGATAACACCGCTCCACCGCCTGCAGGCACCATTCGGCGCTCTTCCTGGACGCGCGCACCGGCTTGCTATCCACCGTCACCCAAATGGGATTGGTGTGCGACGACGGCAGAATGCGGAGCGCGACCCAACTGCTGCGGTCGATCTTCGCGTCGAACGTGATATCGCGCAACGTGCCGTCGGCATCGATCTCCTGCCGCGCCATCGCCTGGCCATTGACGATCAATTCGAGAGGTACCTTGCCGGAGCCGCCGATGCGGGCACGCTCCACGTCCCAATAAGGCTTCTGGTCGCTGCGCAATTTGCGGATCTCCTCGTTGGGGATTTCGTTCAACAGCGCCGCCACCTTCGCCGTGATCTTCACCGTGCCTGGAGCCGGCAATCCCACATCGGCCTTTGTGCCCATCTCCACGCCATTGATGCGAAAGTCGATCAGGTGGCTCTTGCCGTCCGAGACATAGTTGCGGCCCTCGCGAATGCCGTAGGCCCAGTCCTGGTAGTCGAGCTTTTTCTGCCGGACATAGCTGCGGCCAAGCCCCACGCGCTCGCCATAGATGCACGGGAAGTCGGTCTCGCCCGAAATCCGCGTCCGGTAGCCGACGTTCAGCGTGTGATACCAGATGTTCAGCTCCCACGGGAAGGGCGTGTCGACCGTGCTCAGAAAGTCGATCAGGCCGTGCGTGACGCTGACAATGTACTCGTTGGCGCCGATGCCGTCGAAGGGCGGCATTTCGTACGACAGGACCTTGCCTTCTTTCAACTGCAATCCCCAACCGGAATGGGCGTAGCCGGTGACGGCGTTCTGCGCCTTGGCCCAGCGCAGGATGGGCATCCCCCAACTTGGCCAATCCTCGATGCGCTGCGTGCCGGGATAATCCTGCTCTTTGAGGCCGAGCAGGCAGATGTGGCCGGTATGGCTGGAGGGATGGCCGGAGATCTCGACATCATAGCGGATGCGGTGCTCGTCGGTGGAAACGCCGTTCTCTTTGCCCTCGAAGAAGGTCTTCTGGAAATACCAGCCCGGGCCCCACGTCAGCACGGAGCCGATCTTGAGATCTTCTCCCAGCACGTGGCGGATCATGTCCTTCGGATAGACGCCTTCGGTGGGACGTTCATAGTGAGCGCAGCCGGCGGCGTGGATGTGGTGATCGCCGGAGTACCAGCCCATCTTCGCGGGGTCGATCCAGCGTTCGAGGCGGAACGTGATCTCGCGCGGATCGGCGTTGTCGATCGAGAGCTTCTGTGTCTTCTTCCGATACTCCGGACCGCGCGAATAGTCGATCGTGAAGGCGCCCGGCGGCAGCATCACGTGCTCGCCGTTCGAGCGATAAACCTGCGGGTGGAAGAAGAAGTCCGGCGCGAGCCGCTTGGTCTGCGAAGGGTAGACGCGGTTGCGTGCATCGCGGATCACGAATGATCCCGTGGCCGGCTGGTCGTTCCAGTCGAGTACGCGGAAGGTGACTTTCGCCGCCGGCCTGGCCATGAACAGAATGTCCACCTCATTGCGAAAGCCGAGATCCTGCGAGCCCTGACCGACGTCGAAGGCGAGCTTGGCTTCGCGCTTGCCGGCATCTTTGCTATACAACTGCAGGATCCGGTACTCGAGTTCGAGACCGGAGAGGTGCACGCGCATCGGCTGCTTGTTGAACATCTGGAGGTCCATCCACCGCCGGTTGACCAAGCCGCCCGGCGAGTTGGCCAACTGGCCGGCATTCGGGCTGTCGGCCGCCAGCACCGCCGTCACGCCGGCCTCGTTGTGGACCTTCACCAAAAAAGAACGCCAGCCCTGCTCCATCAGTTCCGCCTTGGCCTGGCCTTGCTGCACCTTCACGCGACTCTCGGGGTTAATGTTCACGCCCACCAGGCAATGCCGGTCTAGAATCTCCTGGATCTTCAGCACCTGCTGAGCGCCGCCCGAACCTGCGTCGAGGATCTTCTTCACGGCCGCGGCATCGCCGGCTTCGAGCGGCTCGCCGATCAGTTCGAGCGCCTGCAGCACCCGCGCCACCTGCGCGGCCAGCGGTTGGTATTCCACATTGGGAACGACGGGCAGTTCCTCACCCCGCAGGATCAGCCCGCAGAACAGGAGCGGCAGACAAACGTAGCGCATATCGGTACCTCGTACGGAAAGGATGTCAAAAGGTGTACCACACCGGGGCACTACTTTGCCGCGCGGGATTGCTCCTGCAGTTCGTAGAGCGACCTGGCCTTTTGCGCGTAGCGCGGCACCGGGAAGCGCGTCCAGGGCGAGAACCGCGCCACCGAGGGCACTTTGCCGCGCACGTGGCGCACGTGCTCCTCGCCCGAGAGCGTGATGTCTCCGCAGTAAATCGGGAAGGCGTCCGCCGCCCGATAACTCAGGATGAGCGTCCGCCGCCAGCGTGGCGACGTGTTGACCACCGAGGAGTGCGGCGTCAGGGCGTGCATGAAGATCACCGAGCCGGCTTTCCCCTCCAGTGGGACCGCGGGTGATTCGTCGACGGGTTCCGTCACACGGCCCTGAAAGAACCCGTCCCGCGTGTGGTCGAGCAGCGGCCGCGTGTGGAACCGCGGGATCACCTGCAGACAGCCGTTGCCGCGGTCGGCGTCGTCCAGATACATCAGGACGGTGACCGAGTCAGCATTGGTCAACGGGTAGTACGAAAGGTCCTGATGCCAGTCGACGACCGAGCCGATCGAGGGCGGCTTCATGTTGATCTTGCTGTAGTGGAAATCGATGTCAGGCCCGATAAGGGCTTCGACGCAATCAAGCAGCCGCGGCAGGTCGGAGAGTTCGCGGAACAGCGGATAGTGCGTGCAGGGCTCGTAGATGCGCCGCACGCGCGTGCCGCCGGGCGGTTGGCCGGGCTCCATCTCCAGACGGGACTTGTCGTGCACGGCCAGCGTCGCGCCGGCCGAGTTGAGGTCCATGTCGCTTTGCATGGCCGCCACCTCTTCCTCCACAAAGAAACCCGGGGACAGGGTATAGCCTTCGGTGTGATACTGCTCGACTTGCTCCGGGGTGAGCATGGTTACTTTCTTCCGGGATTGGTCCAGAGGGCCCAATAGCGCGTGCCTTTCTGTTCGTAATATTTGTCGATGATGCCGCCCATCCACTGCTGATCGAGCGGGGCATCGAGAGCCAGGCGGTGAACGTCGCCGGCGCGGAATCCTTCAGCGCGGCCGCCGATCTTGCCCGACTCCTGATCCTGGACGCGCGACCTCGGCTTCAACGGATTGTAGTGCCCGACGAAGATCACCGAGTTGGCCGGGATGTTGCCTCGATGCGGGGCCAGCACCTTGTACTTCATGACGTACGCGTAGTTGTAAAGATCGTTCGAGGGAAACGTTCCGGGAATCTCGACCAGTTGCGCGGTGACTTCCGCGCTGCCCGCGCTGGTCAATTCGGGATCCATCGGAGCGTCCGCCTGGCGGCAGGAAAGAGAGATGACCAGGATCGCCGCGACGCCCACACCCCTCACTTGTTCTTCCCTTCCGGGATGACGGCGAAAGTCCAGTGGGGTTCCCATCCCAGGGTGAGCGGCAGAATCGGGCCGTCCTTGGCTTGGGGGTACTTCTTGCGCAGCGCGACGCTGGCGCCGCCAATCGTGGGCGCGTCGCGGAGTCGCATCACATTGATGAAACCGTCGTCCCGGCCGCCGTCCCGGGTGGAGCGGGTGAACAGCACATACTTGCCGTCCGGCGAGAGCGCGCCTCCATAGATATGCCTGCCGTCCTCGCCGTAGATCAGTGTCCGGTTGGCGCCGTCGCCGTCGGCGATCAGCAACTGCGTCCAGCCGTATTCCGGCTTCTGCCCGACGATTTTGCCCAGGCCGGCTTCATCGCCCTGGTTGGCGGGGCGCGACGAGAAGATCACCCGCCTGGAGTCCGGCGAGAAATCCGCCGTGCAATTCTGAAACTTGTTGACCGGATTCGCTTCGCCGGTGAAGGCGTTCAGGCGGATGACCGTCCAGTTCTCGCCGTACGTATTGGCGGGACCCGTGAACCACTTGCCGTCGGGCGACCAATACAACTGCTGATAGATCCCTTTGCGGTCGACGTTGCGAACCACTTGTTTGGTGGCCAGATCGCGAATCTCGATGCCTGTTTTGGTGAGGCAGGCCACCTGTTTGCCGTCGGGACTCCAACTCGCCCAGGGGAATTCGCCCGTTTCGCCCCATGTGACCGGGTTGGACCCATTCGCGTTGGCAATCACCAGTTGCCCGAGCGCGCCCCATTTGTCGTGCGGGATCTTGCCGTCCTTCGACACCCGGCGGAACAGAATCTTCTTCCCGTCGGGCGAGAAACGTCCCCCCAACTCGTTGGTGCCGGGAGCATTCGTGATATTGCGGCGCGCCGAACCGTCAGGCCGCATGAGGAACAGGTCCCAGTCGCCCTTGTCGGTCTTCGCTTCATAGACGATCCACCCTTTGGCGCGAACCTCTTTGGCCAATTCGGGGACACGAGGATCTCCGGGAGTCAGCGGATCCCTGGGAGCCGCGATGAGGGCGAGAGCGGCAAACCACAGGCCGGCACGGGACAGTGTCATGTCTTCAAATCTACAACAGGCCGGGTCACTTCACCTGGATCGGGTCCTGATGGATGCGCTCCTTGGGTACTCCGTTGGCTTGAAGAACCTTGACCGTCTCGCGCATCATGACGGGAGAGCCGGCGACAAACACTTCGGGGTCGCGGATATCCTGCAACCGCTTGCCGAGGGTGACATTGATGAATCCGGTTTCTCCCGTCCATTGGTCTTCCGGGGCCGGGTTGGACAATGCCGGGATGTAGTGAAAGCCCTTCTTCGTGCGGGCCCACTTTTCGAACTGTTGGTGAAGGAACAAATCGCGGCGGCTGCGGACGCCGAAGAAGAGATAGATCGGATTGCCGGCTTTGGTCTCGAACCAGTGCTCGATCAGGCAGACAAACGGCGCGACGCCGGTGCCGCCCGCCACCAGAACAATCGGCCGGCCCTTGTCGACGCCCGGAAACAAGCTGCCAATGGCCGCGCCGAAGCGCAGCGTGTCCCCGGGTTTCACCCGCGAAGTCAGGAACGTCGACGCGATGCCGGGCGGCACATCCTTTCCCGGCGGGGGGCCCACCAGCTTTACGATGAGATCGAAGACCGGCAGCTTTTTCGGGCTGGAGGCGAACGAGTACGGCCGCCTGACCTGCTGGTGCGAGGTCTTGTACTTCGCGTTCCACTCCTCGACGAAGGCGGGGGGAACCTGCAGCAGGACGAACTGTCCCGGCTTGAAAGTGAAGTCGCGCCCGGCCTTAAAGCGGATGAGTTTGGTGTCGTGCGTCAACTCCTGCACCTTCATGACGCGGGCTTCATGCGGCAGGTCGGCGGCCAGGGACGCAAGGGCGAAGAGGAGAGAGGTAATGAGTCTCATGGGGAATCAGGCTCCGCGCCTGCTGATCAGGCTCGGCTGTTCGGAGTATTTGCGGGCAATCTCCGCGATGGCAGACCGATCGGCGGCACTCACATTCATGCCCGGCGGGCGAACAGGTCCGCCCGCGCGGCCTACGGCATCGAGGGCGGCCTTGAGACCGCTGACGCCATAGCCGGATTGCAGCCTGCGCACTTTC
This sequence comes from Bryobacteraceae bacterium, assembly GCA_046160045.1. Taxonomy (GTDB): domain Bacteria; phylum Acidobacteriota; class Terriglobia; order Bryobacterales; family Bryobacteraceae; genus CAZGUX01. The sequence continues at coordinate 9,076 of JBJXGR010000602.1, read as the reverse complement.
GTGATCGGCGTAATACGCTCGTCCATCAGGCGCTTCATGGCCGCTACATTGCCCGCGATGCCGAAGCGGGCGAACTCGCGGCAGGTCTGCGGAATCAGGTTGGCCACGCCGGACGTGTAGGCACGCGCGCCGGCTGGCATCGCTTCCATCGCGTGGTCCTCGCCCTCGGCAATCCAGAGGAACCGGTCGGGCACCAGCGAGCCCAGCGCCTTGCCCATCGACAGGCCGCCCGTTCCATCCTTGACGCCGACGACGTTGGGCAGGTCCGCCAGACGCCGGACGACGTCCGGCCAGTACTCTTCCTTGCCCCGCGGATAGACGATCACTCCCAGCCGGACGGAGGCGGCCACGTCGCGAAAGTACTGATACATTCCTTCGGCGTGATCGCCGCCGTAGGGAGGCGAGAACAGCAGGATCGCGTCCGCTCCGCCTTCCTGTGCGTTGCGGGCCAACCGCATGGCCTGGCGATAACCGCCGCCGGCTCCAGCGACGACCGGCATCTTGTGCTGGGCCCCTGCCACCGCGGCGGTCACCATGGCCCGATGCTCTTCGGCGTCGAGCGTGAACAGTTCGCCCGTGCCGCCGCCCACCACCATCACCAGACCATCGACCGGCCCCGCCGTCATCCAGGCGATGTTCCTGCGGACGCCTTCGACGTCGAGATCGAGATTCGGACGGAATGGCGTAATCTGAAAACTGAGCACGCCTCGAAGGCGCGCCTTCAGGTCGGCGGACGGGAGACGGGCGGCTGAAGCCGCCGACGCCGCCATCAGCAACCAGTTTCTTCTCGTGAACACATGCATCCAGGCACCTTCCTTCGGTTTAGAGCGTGTCTAAAAGCTCTCCTAGCACATCTGATCCCCGATCGATCTTACCGGGAGCCGCACGCCCCCAGCCCCACTTCGCCACCACTCGCTGACGGGGCAGTGAAAAAACCAAGAGGCCCGCTCCCTTCCGGTCGCGGCTCGGATAGCCACCGCTCGCTGACGCTCGCTGCTCAGAAGACGGCGAACGTGCCGTGTCGAGGAAACGGCCGTTGAAGTCCAGTCCTTTGATTTCGACTTTTCACAGGCGCTCTTACAGAATACGCTGACTACTTCTTCGATTCCAGGTCGTTGACGACGAAACGAACGAGCGATTCGAGCAGCGCGGCGCGAGGATAGCGGGCCTTATCCATCTGCTGCTTGATTGCATCCTCCGCGACTTTGTCGAACGGTAGCGCAACCGCAAGGTGATCGGCGCGGGCGGCGCCGAGGAACTTCGACCCCGGAACCACGGCGTCGGCTTTGGTCAACTGCCCGTCCTGAAACTTGTCGAAGACCTTCATCAGCTGCCAGCCTCTCAGCAAGGCCTTCGAAGTGTTGCTCTCGTCGGAGACGGCGGGCAGAGAGTACGTCGGAACGAAGGGGGAGGGGAAACTGGCCAGAAAGCGCCTGCGGGCGTCCTGCTTGAGGCTCTTCAATCCGTCGGTCAGGTCACCCTTGCAACTGGCGACCTTGGTCTTGTCACCGAAGCGCTCGAGAATCTTCGGAACTACGTCGGCGATCGGGGAACCTCCGGACGCCCCGGCGACGGCGATGAAGGCGGCCACCGAGTCGCGCACTCCTTCTTCGGTCGCCAATGCCACCTGAAGATCGGGAGTCCCTTTGCTGTAGCCGATCATGATGAATTTGCGATCGTCCTTTTGGCGCTGGTCGCGCAGGAACTGGCCAATCATTTTGGCGTTCGCCTCGCTCGAATCGTTGGCGATCTCGATCAGGTCGACGCTGAGCCCCTTGTCGCGCAGCGCCTTTTGGCCCTCGAGAAAGGCCGGCGCGTTGGATGCGCACGAACTGAAAATGCCCGGTACAATCGCCACCCGGTAGTTGGTGGGCAGCGGCGGCAGCGGGAGATCGTCCTTGCCGGACGTCTCGAGGTACTGACTGCACGGACCCCACTCGCCGCCGTCGGGGTTCTGCTTGAGAGTGGAGCAGAAGTAGTCGGAGAAGGACTGGCTGACATCGCTGCCGTCCGGCTTCATGTAGATAATCAGGGTCCGCCCATCGGAGGTAAACTCCTGGCCGTGCGCGGTCTTGGCCTTGGTGATCGGGCTTGCCGGCGTGATGTAGTCGAGCTTGGCCACGTTCCCCGTCTCAAACATCGTGTGCCCGATATAGTCGCGCTCCTTGTCGGTGTCCGGGTCGATCTTGTGAGTCAACTTGCCGTTGCGCTGGTCGCGATCGAACCCCACGTCGTGGGTCCCGGCCCCGGCCCAAAGCGTCTGTCCCTCGACATCGAAGGGCGCTTTCCAGACACGGAAGTGATGGCGGGCGGCGACGACGCGAACCGGATCCCCGTGCGCGAAACCATAGTCCTGGGGGCGGTCAAAAAGATACAGCATGCTCATCGGCAAGGTGACGTACGCCTGCTTGGAAAACGTCGCGAGCGCTCCGCGCAACACAGTGTCCTTCACCGTGCGATCGACGATCACCCAACCGGCCGCCAACAGAGTTTTCGTCAGGCGGTCCTCCGAGCCGATGATGACGAAGTTGGTGCGGTCGCCCGGCGTGCCGTCGTCGCCCTTCACGCGAAGCGGAATCTTGTCGACCAACTCCTGTGTGAACTTCGGCAGGGTCCCGGTGAACTCGGTGTGGGTGGCGTCGGCCGGCGTGCGTTCGATCACTACCTTGAACGCGCCGGCGCCCTTTTCGTTGGCGGACTGATTGAGGCCGATCCAGAGGCGGCCGGCGATCGGCGTCTTGCTCTCGCGGCGAGGTCCGATGAGAAAGGGGCGGGACCCGGCCGAATCGCCGACACGGCCGATGAGGGCGCCGCGGCCAAGGTCGTTGAGCGGCAGGGCCTTTACCAGATCCAACCAGGTCCGGGCGGCGCCTTCGGGACCGGATGCCTTCGCGGGCGGGTACTGAATCGTGCCCGAGGCGGTGATGGAGACAACATCTCCGGCGGCGACATCCATCTTGGTGTCGACCCAGGTCTGGTCGCCCTTGATTTCGAGTTCGACGCGCTTGGAATCGCCCGCCGGTGGTGGGGCGGTGGTGGTGGACGGGAGGGTGAACTGGGCGGCGAGGGCAAGCGGGAACACCGCGGCGAGCGCGGCTGTCCGGCGGATCGGGAAGGTCATGAACGTTTGGGCCTCCTGCTCAGTCATCGCTCTTTATTATCCAACGGAACGCGGCGGTGCTCGGCCAGCCGTTCGGCGGACTAGCGACGGGAGGCGCCTTGATCATGGGAGCCCAGAGATCCTGAACAAACAAGAGGGGCTGGTTGGCTTACCGGGGAGTGCCTGATCACCTCGACCTCCGGCCGGGGGAATTTTTTTTATCGAAACAAAACCACCCTAAATCGAGGTTAAGTGGCTGGATCGGTGAGAGATACGCATTTGTGGTCAATCGAAACATAACGAAACAAACCGAACCAAACGAAACAGCGGGGTGTCGACCTGGATCAGCCTGGCCGCGAGACAGGGCATTGCGGGACGGTCGGTCCACCCATAGGCGCGCGGGCCGCACATCACCGTCCAGGGGGAGGGCCGCGGGCGCCCGCCCTACTACGCCGTTAACCAGATCTGAGTGAAATGGATATCCCATAAAAAGAAGTGAAACACCGGAGTCACTTCATAGCTCCCACTTTCACTGTGGCATGGGGATCCAAGAGTCAAGAGCTTCGGGGAAAGGACTAGTTTCTGTAAATAGCAGGCATATATAAAGTTAGTGCTGAAAAATAAATCTGAAAGTGTTGTGAATGGAAAATCGGGGGTTTCTGACACTGGGTCCAGACCGGAGCCGCTTGGCGGCTAACTGCCAATACGTTCAGCATGATGCGGGTAACAGAAGGGTATCGCAAAATTCACTCCGTTTAGGCGAGTCATGGGCGGAAACAGGAATCGGCTGTGGTGTGCGCGACTGGTGAGAAGGGTAGAATCGCGTTGTCGCGGGGGTTGGGACGCTCCCAGGTTCTCCTCGGATCAGAAATTCGCCAGCACAAAAGTCATGCTCAGTCTCGGCTCGTATGCGGAACGCCACATGCTGGTCAAGGAGATCGATCGGGGCGCCCAGCCGTAAGGTCACCTCGTGATGGGCCGGACCGGTCCGCGCCGATGACTCTTGATGACTCTTCGAATTGCTTGTTCGACTGACCAATTGGGTGTAAGGTTAGATCATGAGGCAGATCGCCCGCCTCGTTTGCGTCGCGGTCATGGTGTTGGCGGTCACCGTCGGCCCATGTCAGGCATGCTTCGGTGGCTTGAGTACCCGGACGCAACATTCCTGTTGTCCGACCAAGAATCCCACTCCGTGTCACGGCCAGTCGCCTGACAGCAACCACAAACATACTGCCTCCTGCGCGGAGGTTCAGATTGCCGTCGAACCTCTCAAGGACTCGGTGATCCCGTTTGAGGCGGTTGTCACTAAATTGGGATGGACCCTGCCTGAGCCGGTGTTTCATCCTGTGAAGAGTCCGGCTCCGGTCGCCTTGTTGATTTCGCCGCTGGTCTCCTCCGTGCTCCGCTGCTGATCCCACACCTCCCGCTCACTTCACTTTGAATTGCCCACGGAGGTGTTGTGTGAAGACGTGTCTCTTCTCTCTGCTGTTAGGGGCGCAGGTTCTTTTTGCCCGGGAAGTGCGCCTCGAACATCTGGTGCGTGAAGCGCTGGAAAACAACCCTGAAGTGCTTGCCGCTCAGAAGCGTTACGAGGCGGCCCGGCAACGGCCCACGCAGGTCAGCAGTCTGCCGGATCCGATGTTCTCGCCCGGCTACAACAGCAGTGGGAGACCTTGGCCGGGCGCAGGACTGGGAACCGAGGTGACAAGCAATATCGGACTGATGGTCTCCCAGGAGATTCCGTTCCCCGGGAAGCGCAAGTTGGCCGGCGACATCGCCGTCAAGGAATCCGAGGCGGAGTGGCACGAGTATCAGCAGACGAAACTGAGCATGGTCTCGCGCCTGAAACAGGCGTACTTCCGGCGGGCCTATGCGTTTGCAGCCGTGGACGTGCTAAGCCGGAGCCTGGACTTGCTCCGGAAATTCCTGCAGATCACCGAAGCCCGGTACTCGGTTGGCAAGGCGGCGCAGCAGGACGTGTTCAAGGCGCAAACTCAGATCTCCATCCTGGAGACTAAACGCGTGCAACTTGAGAGGGAGAAGCGGGCGCGAGCAGCCGAGATCAATAGCTTGATGAACCGCGATCCCGGGTCCCCGATTGGCCGGCCTTCGGACCTTCGAGTGATTGAACTGCCAGCTCGGCTCCAGGAACTCTATGCCTCGGCGCTGGAGAACTCACCTATGTTGCGCCGCGATGAAAAGATGATTCAGCGCGCCGAAATCGCGGTCAAAATGGCGCGCAAGGAATACTATCCGGACTTCACGCTGAACGGCGGCTACTACAACATGGGCGGCATGGCCCCGATGTACATGTTTCGAGCCGACTTCAAGATTCCGCTCTATTACCTTCGAAAACAGCGCGCGGCGGTGACCGAACAGTCGCAGAGCCTGGCGCAGTCCAGGAAAACGTACGAAGCCACCAATCAGGGGATCCACTTCCGTATTCAGGACGACTACCTGATCGCGGAAACAGCATCACAACTGGTGAAGCTCTATGAGAAAGCGGTGATCCCGCAGGCAAGTATGGCACTGGAATCTTCCCTATCTTCGTACGAGACCGGGTCGGTTGATTTCCTCAATGTGTTCATGAACTACAGCACAGTCGTCGAGTACCAGATGAATTACTACGAGGAGCTGCAGAACTTCTATCTCGCGCTCGCCCGTCTCGAAGAGATGACGGGTCGTCCGTTGGTCCAGTGAGGCACGATTCCATGAAAGTCCTTCGCATTCTCCTGTTCGTTTTGCTGATCGCCGTTGGCTTTGTCGGCGGCTTCGGGTATGGACGTTGGTATGGGCCGCGCGATCACTTGGGAACCTCGGAGACCAAGCCCAAAGGCTATCACTGCCCGATGCATCCGAGCTACCACGCCGACAAGCCAGGCGACTGTCCAATCTGCGGCATGAAGCTGGTGCCGGATGATGACTCGGCTCATCCCGCCGGCGCGGAAGCCCAGAAGCCGGCAGGCAAAATCCTCCATTACAGAGACTCGAAGGCTCCCGATTTCAAGTCGGACAAACCTGGCATCAACCCCGAAACCGGGAGCGACCTGGAGCCAGTCTACGAGAACGATCCAGCCGCGATGCCTATGGGCACCATCCGGGTGAGCCCGGAAAAGCAGCAACTCATTGGCGTCAAGTTCGGGGAGGTGACGCCCGGCGCCGGCGTCCACTCTTTCCGGGCTGTCGGGAAAGTCACGATGGACGAAACCCGATTCTCCAAAGTTCAAACCCGGATCGAAGGCTGGATTGAGAAAGTGTACGTCGATTTCACGGGCAAGTTAGTGGAGAAAGGCCAGCCGCTCCTGACCATGTACAGTCCGGAGATGTTAGCCAGCCAGCAGGAGTATCTGCTTGCGATGCGTAGCCGCGAGATCATGAAGGACAGTCCTCTAGCGAGTTCACAACAGCACAGTGATTCGCTCCTGGCGGCTTCGCGAAAACGGCTGGAGCTCTTCTCTCTGAGCGAGGCTCAGATTGAAGAGATCACAAGGACGCGGAAGCCGCTGACGGACATCACGATCTACTCGCCCATCAGCGGCTATATCATGTTGCGCAACGCCTTTCCGAAGCAGCGCATCACACCCGAAACCGAACTCTACACGGTGGTCGATCTGAGCAAGGTCTGGATCATGGCAGACGTGTTTGAGAGCGAGGCTTCGATGATCCGAGTGGGAATGCCGGCACGTGTAAGCGTTTCCTATGGGATCGGCAGGAAGATTAACGGCCGTGTGAGTTATATCCAGCCCGAGGTTGACCCCACAACTCGCACATTGAAGGTCCGCATCGAAGCCGACAACCCAAACCTGACTCTGAAGCCCGACATGTTCGTAGACGTAGAGTTCAGCGCATCTATGGCGGCGCGCATGACTGTACCCGCGGAAGCAGTTCTCGACACCGGGCTGAGGAGGACGGTCTTTGTCGATCGCGGCGACGGCTACCTGGAGCCTCGGCAGGTCGAAATCGGAGAGCGGATCGGTGATCGCATCGAGATCACCAAAGGGCTAACTTCGAACGAGCGCATTGTCGTCTCCGGCAACTTCCTGATTGATTCGGAAAGCCAATTGAAGTCTTCGGCTGCCGGAATGTCCGGGCATCAGCACGGGGGGTCGACTTCGAAACCGGCCGCTTCCACGCCTGCGCCTGCCGCTGGAGAGCACAAACAACATGATTGATCGCATCATCGAGTTCTCCGGCAGGAACAAGTTCCTGGTCTTCATTCTGATCGGATTTGCCGTTGCGGCCGGCATCTACTCGATCCGGACCATACCGCTCGACGCGATCCCGGATCTCAGCGACACGCAGGTAATCGTCTACTCGCGGTGGGACCGCAGCCCGGACATTATGGAAGATCAGGTCACCTACCCGATCGTCACGAGCATGCTGGGGGCGCCGAAGGTAAAGGCCATCCGTGGCTTTTCGGATTTCGGCTATTCGTTTGTCTACATCATCTTCGAAGAAGGGACAGACATCTATTGGGCGCGTTCGCGCACGCTCGAATACCTGTCTGCCGTCCTGCAGCGGCTCCCTCAGGGCGTCAAGACGGAGCTGGGTCCGGACGCGACTGGAGTCGGCTGGATTTTTCAATACGCCCTGGTGGATAACAGCGGAAAGCATTCGCTCGCGGAACTCCGGTCGCTGCAGGATTGGTTCCTCCGCTACCAGTTAAAGTCCGTGCCGGGCGTCGCCGAAGTCGCGCCTCTAGGTGGCTTCGTCAGGCAATACCAGGTAAACGTTGATCCCAACCGGCTGCAGGCATTTAAGATCCCGATTATGAAGGTGGTGGAGGCGGTCCGCAATGGCAACAACGATGTCGGCGGCCGTCTGGTTGAGTTCAGTGGCACCGAATACATGGTGCGCGGACGTGGCTACGCCAAGAGCGTCGATGACATCGGCCACATCGTCCTGCTGAGCACGGAAGGAGGCGTGCCCGTCCGGGTGAAAGACGTCGGCAATGTGGTCCTCGGCCCCGACATCCGGCGAGGCATCGCCGATTGGAATGGCGAAGGCGATGTGGTCTCAGGCATCGTCATCATGCGGCAGGGCGAAAACGCGCTCGATGTGATTGAAAGAGTGAAAGCGAAGATCAAGGATCTCGAACCTGGCTTGCCGCAAGGAGTGAAGATCGTCTCCGCGTACGACCGCTCCGATCTGATCCTTCGCTCGATCGAAAACCTGAAGGGGACACTCACCGAGGAAATGGTGATCGTGGCACTGGTAATCTTCATTTTCCTCTGGCACATCCCGAGCGCGATCATCCCGGTATTCACGATTCCCATCGCCATCATCATCTCGTTCATCCCGATGAAGATGATGGGCGTCAGCGCGAACATCATGTCGCTCGGCGGGATCGCGATCGCCATTGGTGCGATGGTGGATGCCGCCATCGTGGTGGTGGAGCAGACTCACAAGCACCTCGAGGAATGGGATCGAACGGGCCGGAAGAGAGACTACCACCGCGTCGTCATCGATGCCGTGAAGGAAGTCGGTGGTCCCAGCTTCTTCGCGCTACTGGTAATCGCCGTTGCATTCCTGCCCGTGCTGACGCTGGAGGCTCAGGAAGGCCGCCTCTTCAAGCCGCTGGCCTACACCAAGAATCTCTCCATGATCATCGCCGCGGTGTTGGCCATCACCCTGGACCCGGCCATGCGGCTGCTGTTCACGCACATGGACAACTTCCAGTTCAGGCCGCGCTGGCTGGCCCGTGTTGTGAACGCGGTCCTGGTCGGCAAGATCCATTCGGAGGAGAGTCACCCCATCAGCAGGATCCTGATGCGGATCTACGGCCCCATCTGCCGCTGGTCGCTCCGCTGGAAGTATCTGGTCATCGCCGGGGCCGTTGCGATGGTCGTGGTGACGATACCGATTTACCAGCAGCTTGGTTCCGAGTTCATGCCTCCCCTCGATGAAGGTACGTTGCTCTACATGCCGTCCACGCTCCCCGGTATCTCTGTAGCGGAAGCTCAGAAGCTGATGCAG